>JAVEEG010000065.1 GCA_030840585.1 Frankiaceae bacterium
AGGGCGAGCCGGGCCCCACGGGCCGGCCGCTGCCCCGACTTCCCGAGCCCAAGCCGCTGCACCGCCACGGTCCGGCGAAGGTGCTCGCGCTGTGCAACCAGAAGGGCGGCGTGGGCAAGACGACCACCACGATCAACCTCGGCGCGGCGCTGGCGGAGTACGGCCGGCGGGTGCTGCTGGTCGACTTCGACCCGCAGGGCGCCCTCTCGGTCGGCCTCGGGGTGAACCCGATGGAGCTCGACCAGACGATCTACAACGCACTGATGGAGCGGGCCGTCACCGCCGACGACATCCTGCTCAAGACCAACGTCGCCGGCATGGACCTGCTGCCGAGCAACATCGACCTGTCCGCCGCCGAGGTGCAGCTGGTCGGCGAGGTCGCCCGGGAGCAGGCGCTCAAGCGGGTGCTCGACCCGGTGCTGCCCGATTACGACGTCGTGCTGATCGACTGCCAGCCGTCGCTGGGCCTGCTCACGATCAACGCGCTCACCGCCGCGACCGGCGTGCTGATCCCGCTGGAGTGCGAGTTCTTCTCGCTCCGCGGCGTCGCCCTGCTGATCCAGACCATCGATAAGGTCCGCGAAAGGCTTAACCCTCAACTGGACCTTGAGGGAATTCTCGCGACGATGTATGACGGTCGCACCCTGCATGGCCGCGAGGTGCTCGCCCGGGTCGTGGAGGCGTTCGGCCACAAGGTCTTCCACACGGTGATCAACCGCACCGTGCGGTTCCCGGAGACCACGGTCGCGGGGGAGCCGATTACGACGTTCGCGCCCTCGTCGGCCGGGGCGACCGCCTACCGCGACCTGGCCCGAGAGGTGGTGGCCCGGTGTCTCGCCGGGTGAGCCTGCCCGGCGCGGATGAGCTGTTCCGCGCCACTGGCGGCGCGAGCGGGTCGGCGGCGCACCAGCCTGCGTCCGCGGACGCCGGCGTGCCCGCACCGGTCACCTCGCTCAACCGGGTCCGCACGACCGCGCCGGCTCCGCACGACCGGCGCGGCCCGACCGGCCGGGAGCGGCACGACGAGAAGATCACCGTGTATGTCTCACCGGCAGAATTGCTCGATCTCGAGACCGCACGTCTCAACCTCCGCGGGACCCATGGACTTGCGGTGGACCGCGGTCGCATCGTCCGCGAGGCGGTCGCCGTCGTACTCGCCGATCTCGACGCCAAAGGCGAGGACAGCATCCTCGTCCGGCGGCTGCGCGAGCTCTGAGTAGCCAAGTACCGACGTGATCTTCGCGCTGCGGCAGCCCGCCGTGCTGCTCGGGCTCGTGATCGGGTTCGTCGTCGGGATCGCCGCAGTGACCTCCGCCCAGCGCTCGCTCGCCGGCCGCCGCTGGCGGGGGCGCCGTAACCCGCTCGGCAGCAGCGCGCGCCGGCCGCGCCGGCCCGCCAGCACCCTGATCGACCCGTACGGCGTTGCCTGCGCGGTCGTGTCGGGCATCGGCTGGGGACCGCGCCCGCCCGCGCCGACCGGGCTGCGCAAGCCCGGGCCCGGACCGCTGATCATCGCGCTGGTCGTGCACGGCCTGCTCGCCGCGGCCGGGATCGCGGCGTATCTCGCCGCCGGCGGCCACAAGGAGCTGCTCACCGTTCCGACCGACGTGTTGTTCCTGGTCGTGCACGGCAGCCCGATCGTGTCGTCGGAGACCGTCGGCGCCCAGATCCTGCTCGGCTTCGGGGTGGTGAACCTCGGCTGCGGCCTGCTCCGGCTGGTTCCAATCCCGCCGCTGGAGATGGGGGTGCTGGTCTGGTCGCGGCTGCCGCGCAGCGCCGGCAGCCGCCGGCTGGCCTACCACCTGCTCGAAGAGCCGTGGGGTACCGCCGTACTGATCGTGTTGCTGCTGATCCCGCTCGCCGGCGAGCAGCCGCTGCTGCTCAAGGTGCTGAGCGAGCTGGGCGACCCGATCGTGCACGCGCTCTAGCACCGGCGCGTCCGCCCGACCCGGCCGCGGGCGTTGGGCTACGTTCGTCGGGTGCCCCCCGCCGAGCCGTCCGCCCTGGTCGCGCCCGACGACGAAACGGCGGGCGAGACCGTCGGCTTTCACGTCCATCTGGACGTGTTCGAGGGCCCGTTCGACCTCCTGCTCGGTCTGATCGCGAAAAAGCAGCTCGACGTCACGCTGGTCGCACTCGCCCAGGTGACCGACGAGTTCATCGCCCACATCCGGGGCCACGGCGAGGACTGGAGCCTGGACCAGGCGAGCAGCTTCCTCGTGGTCGCCGCGACCCTGCTCGACCTGAAGGTGGCCCGGCTGCTGCCGAGCGCCGAGGTCGAGGACGAAGAGGATCTCGCGCTACTCGAAGCGCGCGACCTGCTGTTCGCCCGGCTGCTGCAGTACCGCGCGTACAAGCAGGTGGCCGCGCTGTTCGACCGCCGGCTGGCGGAGGAGACCGGCCGGCATCCGCGGGCGGTGCCGATGGAGCCGGCGTTCGCCGAGCTACTGCCGGAAGTGCTGTTCACGGTGACGCCGGAGCAGTTCGCCGCGATCGCCGCCCGCGCGATGACGCCGCGGCCGCGGCCGACCGTCGCGCTCGACCACCTGCACGCGCCGAAGGTCAGCGTCCGCGAGCAGGCGGTGCTGCTGGCCGCGCGGCTGCGCAACGCCGGCGTCGCGACGTTCCGCGGGCTGTGCGCCGACGCGGACGCGACGATCGTCGTGGTGGCGCGGTTCCTGGCGCTGCTCGACCTGTACCGGGAGGGCCTGGTCTCGTTCGACCAGGTCAGCCCGCTCGGCGAGCTGCACGTGCGCTGGGTGGCGCCGGCCGACGCCGAGCTTCCAGACGCGTTCATCGACCTGACCGACGCGGTCGAGGAGGCTGGCGACGATGAGTAACGAGCACGCGAACCCGAGCGTCCGGGCGGCGCTGGAAGCCGTCCTGCTCGTGGTCGACGAGCCGGTGGCCGAGGTCGTCCTCGCCCAGGTCCTGGAGCGGCCGACCGAGGAGATCGCCGGGCTGCTCCGCGAGCTCGCCCGGGAGTACGACGACGCCGGCCGCGGCTTCGAGCTGCGCTGCGTCGCCGGGGGCTGGCGGCTCTACACCCGGGCGGACTGCGCGGCGTACGTCGAACGGTTCGTCCGCGACGGCCAGCAGGCCCGGCTCACCCAGGCCGCGCTGGAGACGCTCGCGGTGGTCGCGTACCGCCAGCCGGTCTCCCGGTCGCGAATCGCGGCGATCCGGGGCGTGAACGTCGACGCGGTGATGCGGACGCTGGTCAGCCGGGGGATGGTCGCCGAGGTCGGCGCCGAGCCGGGCACCGGGGCGATCCTCTACGGCACCACGCCGGTGTTCCTCGAGCGGCTCGGCCTGTCCGGGCTGGAGGAGTTGCCGGCGCTGCGCGACTACATGCCCGACCACCTCGCGCTCGACGACGACGATGTCGTCGCCGCAAACTGACCCGCCGGGCATCCGGCTGCAGAAGGTGCTCGCCAGTGCGGGCCTCGGTAGCCGGCGGGCCTGCGAGGAACTGATCGCCGCCGGACGGGTCTCGGTGAACGGCGTCGTCGCCGCGCTGGGCGCCCGGGTCGACCCGGCCCGCGACATCGTCCGGGTGGATGGCGACCGGCTGCCCACCGCCGCCGGGCTGGTGCATCTCGCGCTGCACAAGCCGCGCGGGATGCACTCGACGATGTCGGACCCGCAGGGCCGGCCGTGCGTCGGGGATCTCGTCCGCGACCGTGGCGACGGGGACGGCGGCGCCGGGCTGCACCACGTCGGCCGGCTCGACGCCGAGAGCGAGGGGCTGCTGCTGCTGACGAACGACGGCGCGCTGTCGCACCGGCTGATGCACCCGTCGTACGAGGTGCCGAAGCGCTACCTGGTCGAGATCGAAGGCACCGTGCCGCGCGCCCTCGGGCGGGCGCTGCGCGCCGGGGTGGAGCTCGACGATGGGCCGGCCCGGGCGGACTCGTTCACCGTGGTCGACAGCGTGGGTGGCCGCAGCAGCGTGGAGATCGTGCTGCACGAGGGGCGCAACCATGTCGTGCGGCGGATGTTCGCCGAGCTCGGGCACCCGGTGATGCGGCTGGTCCGGACCTCGATCGGGCCGATCCGGCTAGGTGATCTGCGGCCCGGCCGGACCCGGCACCTCAATCAGGCCGAGGTGCAGGCGCTCTATCGACTTACCGACTTGTAGGTGTAACGGTATGTCGCGGTGTCGGCTGGTTATAGCTCGATAAAGTGCTGAGGACCGCCGCGACCGGCGGCGACCAATCCCATGGGAGGCGGCGTGGCCGTGCGCGCGGTGCGCGGGGCGATCCAGATCGACGCCGACGACCGGGACGCAATCATCGAGGCCACTGCCGAACTCGTTCGCGCGGTCCTCGACCGCAACGAGCTCGAGGCCGCGGACCTGATCAGCGTCGTCTTCACCGCGACGCCGGACCTGACTGCGGAGTTCCCGGCGTACGCCGCTCGCGCCATCGGGATCACCGACGTGCCGTTCCTGTGCGCCACCGAGATCGACGTGCCGGCCGCGATGCCGCGGGTGGTCCGGCTGCTCGCGCATGTCGAGACCGACCGGACCCGCGACGAGCTCCGGCACGTGTACCTGCGCGGCGCGGCCACCCTGCGCACCGACCTGCCCCGGTGACCGCCGCCGCCCCGCCCTGGACCGGCCGGCTACTGATCGTCGGCGCCGGGCTGATGGGCACCTCGTTGGGCCTGGCGGTACGCCGGGCCGGCGGCACCGTCCACTTGCACGACCGCGACCCGGAGCGGCTCAGGCTCGCGGAGTCGCTCGGCGCCGGCGAGGCGTGCGCGCAGGCCACCCCCGGCCCGGCCTGCGGCAGCTTCGACCTGGCCGTGGTGGCGGTGCCACCGCGACAGGTCGCGGCGGTCTGCGTGGAGCTGCTTCGTTGCGGTGTCGCCGACGTCGTCAGTCATATCGCGAGCGTGCAGACCAACGTTCAAGATGAGGTCGAGACTGAGCTGGGCGCGGTGGCTAATTTTGTCGGTGGGCATCCGGTCGCCGGACGCGAAACGACCGGTCCGGCCGGGGCCGACGCTGGGCTGCTTCACGCTCGTCCGTGGGCCGTGTGCCCGCCTCCGTCGGCCACGCCCGACGCGGTTGAGGCACTGGTCGGGTTGGTCCGGGCCAC
Source organism: Frankiaceae bacterium (assembly GCA_030840585.1). GTDB lineage: Bacteria > Actinomycetota > Actinomycetes > JAFAQI01 > JAFAQI01 > BP-197. The sequence continues at coordinate 5,106 of JAVEEG010000065.1, forward strand.
CGGCGCCGTACCGGTGCAGTTGACCGCCCGGGCGCACGACGACCTGCTCGCGCTGGTGTCGCACGTGCCCCAGCTGGTCGCGTCCGCGCTCGCCGCAACGTTGACCGACCACCCCGGTGCGGCCGCGCTGGCCGGCCCGGGGTTCCGGGACATGACCCGGCTGGCCGACTCGCCGGCGCAGATGTGGACCGAGATCGTCGAGGCGAACGCGCCCGCCGTACGGGCGTCGCTGGAGGCGCTGATCGCGCAGCTCGACCGGATACGGGGAGACGCCGATGCGCCCGCTGACGCGGTGGGCGACTTGGTGGAGCGCGGGCACGCGGGCCGGGCGCTGCTGCCGGGCAAGCATGGGCGCCCGGTCCGGGTGTGGGCCAGCGTCCTGGTGGTCATCACCGACGAGCCAGGCAGCCTGGCACGGTTGTTCGCCGACATCGCCGACAGCGGGGTCAACGTCGAGGATCTTCGGATCGAGCACGCGCCCGGGCAGCCGCGCGGCGCGATCGAGCTCGCCGTGGCGCCGGGTGACAGGGACCGGCTGCTCGAAGCGCTGGCCGGCCGGGGTTGGTCGGCGGTTGCCGGCGCCGAGGCCCAGCGCTAGCGGCGGGTAGTCTCGCTCGGCGGCCCTAGGCCCCGCGAATTTCGCCCGGGCCGGACGCGAAAACCAGCTGGAGGAGTCGGGTGCAGGCGGATCGGAGCGCTCCGGTCATCGCGATCGACGGTCCCTCGGGCTCGGGCAAGTCGACCGTTGCCCGGGCGCTGGCGGCTCGGCTCGGACTGCGCTACCTCGACACCGGCGCGATGTACCGCGCCGTGACCGCGGCGGTCCTGGCCGCCGGGGTCGACCTAGGCGATGCGGACGCGATCGCCGCCCTCGCTCCCGGCCTGACCATCGACATCTCGACCGACGCGGCTCCGGCCCGGATCAGCGTCGGCGGCCGCGACGTCACCGGCGACATTCGCGGCCCCGCGGTCACCGCCGCGGTGAGCGCCGTCAGCGCGGTACCAGCGGTCCGCGCCGCCATGGTGGCCCGGCAGCGCGAGCTGATCGGCGCCGGCGGGATCGTGGTGGAGGGCCGCGACATCGGTACGGCGGTCGCCCCCGACGCCGACCTCAAGATCTTCCTCACCGCCGACCCGGCCGAGCGGGCCGCCCGGCGCGCGATCGAGACCGACGCGACCGTCGGCGCGACGGAGGCCGACCTGGCCCGCCGCGACCGGCTGGACGCCTCCCGGGCCGCGTCGCCGATGGCGCAGGCACCGGACGCGCTCGTGCTGGATTCCACCGACCTGGACCCGGAGGCCGTCGTCGAGCGCATCCTGCGCGCACTCGGCACCGCGGCGCCGGCCACCACGACGGGGCGGGAACTGTGACCACCCGCGACGACCCCACGAGGGAGCCGATCGCGTTGGCAGCCGTACGCCGGTCGGTCGCGCTCCTGCTCCGGATGGTCTTCCGGGTGCGGGTGCGCGGCCTGGAACACCTGCCGCGGACCGGTGCCGTCCTGGTGGCCGGCAACCACACCGGCTTCCTCGACGGGCCGATCGTGTTCATGATGCTGCCGCGCCCCTCGGTGTTCCTGGTGAAAAGCGAGCTGTACACCGGTCCGTGGGCGAAGGTGCTCGCGTTCGCCCGCCAGATCCCGATCCGCCGCGGCGCGCCGGACCGAACCGGTCTCACCCGGGCATTGAGCGTGCTGGCGGCCGGCGGAGTGCTCGGCGTGTTCCCCGAAGGCACTAGAGGTGAAGGGAAGCTTGAGACTATTCAGCACGGAATTGGCTTCCTAGCCCTGCGCGCCGGGTGTCCTGTCGTACCCGTCGTCTGCACCGGAACCGCCGAGGCGCTGCCCAAGGGTCGGCTGTTGCCGAAGTGGCGGGCGCCGGTCGACGTCGTGTTCGGGCCGGCGTTCCAGATCGAGGTCGACGGCAACCCGCGGGCCCGCAGCACGGTGGCCGCCGCCGCCGAGCAGGTCCGCACGCACCTGCTGGCCCACCTCGAGGCGACCGGCGAAGCAGCGTGACCGAGAGCACGTCTGAAGGCGACGTACCGGTCTTGGCCGTCGTCGGCCGGCCGAACGTCGGCAAGTCGACGCTGGTCAACCGGGTCCTCGGCCGGCGTGAGGCGGTGGTCGAGGACGTCCCCGGCGTGACCCGGGACCGGGTGGCGTACGACGCGACCTGGAACGGCCGGCGGTTCACCGTCGTCGACACCGGTGGCTGGCAGCGGGACGCGCGCGGGATGGCGGGGCGGATCGCCGAGCAGGCGGAGGTCGCGGTGGCTGCCGCCGACGCGGTCCTGCTGGTCGTCGATGCGACGGTCGGCATCACCGACGTCGACGAGGCGATCGCCCGGGTCCTGCAGCGCTCCGGCAAGCCGGTCGTGCTGGCCGCGAACAAGGTCGACGACGCCCGGGCCGAGCTCGACGCGGCCGACCTCTGGCGCCTCGGCGTCGGTGAGCCGCGGCCGGTCAGCGCCCTGCACGGCCGGGGGAGCGGCGACCTGCTCGACGAGATCCTGCGCCAGCTGCCCGAGGCCCCGGCCGACCGCGACCCCGGCGCGGGCGGGCCCCGCCGGGTGGCCCTGGTCGGGCGGCCGAACGTGGGCAAGTCCAGCCTGCTGAACAAGCTCGCCGGCGAGGAGCGGGCGCTGGTAGACCCGGTCGCCGGGACCACGCGCGACCCGGTCGACACGCTCATCCGCATCGACGACTCGACTTGGCGGTTTGTCGACACCGCCGGGCTGCGGCGGCGCGCGAACGAGGCGAAAGGCGCCGACTACTACGCCACCCTGCGCACCGCGGCCGCGATCGAGTCGGCCGAGGTCGCGCTCGTGCTGCTGGATTCCGCGGTGCCGATTACCGAGCAGGACCAGCGGGTGATCGGGCAGGTGATCGAGGCCGGCCGCGCGCTGGTGCTGGCGTTCAACAAGGCCGACCTCGTGGATGCCGACCGCCGCGCCGAGATCGACAAGAACACCGAGCGCGAGCTCGCCCGGGTGCCGTGGGCGGCCCGGCTGAACATCTCCGCGCTGACCGGGCGCGGCGTGCACCGGCTTGCCCAAGCGCTGACCGAGGCGCTGGCGAGCTGGGAGACCCGGGTGCCGACCGCCGAACTGAACGCCTTCCTCGGCGACGTCGTCGCGGGCACCCCGCCGCCGGTGCGCGGCGGCAAGCAGCCGCGCATCCTGTTCGCGACCCAACCGGGGGTGGCCCCGCCGCGGTTCGTCCTGTTCACCACCGGCCCGCTGGAGGCGTCGTACCGGCGGTTCCTCGAGCGGCGGCTGCGCGAACAGTTCGGTTTCCCCGGGACGCCGATCGAGATCGCGGTGAAGGCGCGGGAGAAGCGCGGTCGGTGAAGCCCGCAACGTCGGGCTGACAGGATTTGAACCTGCGACCCCTTGACCCCCAGTCAAGTGCGCTACCAAACTGCGCCACAGCCCGTACGGCGCCCAAGGCACCGGGCACAGAGTCTATCGGCTCGACGACTCGGTGTGATTTGGTACGGCTGCGACCATGACCAGCACCGCGAGCACCACCAGCACCGCCGCGCCGGCTGACCGGGTGTGGACCATCCCCAACCTGCTCAGCTTGCTCCGGCTGCTCGGCGTACCCCTGTTCCTGTGGCTCGTGCTCGGCCCGGAGGCCAACGGCTGGGCGTTCGCCGTACTCGCCTTCGGCGGGATCAGCGATTACGCCGACGGCAAGATCGCTCGGCGGTTCAACCAGTCCAGCCGCTTGGGCGCACTGCTCGATCCGGCCGCGGATCGTCTCTACATCCTCGCGACCCTTAGTGCCCTGGCGGCTCGCGGCATCATCCCGATCTGGCTCGCCGTAGCGATTCCCGGCCGCGACGTGCTGCTTGCCCTCACGCTGCCGGTGCTGCGCCGGCACGGCTACGGCCCGCTGCCGGTCAACTTCGCCGGCAAGGCGGCCACGCTCAACCTCCTCTACGCGATCCCGTTGCTGCTGCTCGCCGATACCGGGGGCGGGCTCGGCACCGCTGCCCGGGCCGCCGGCTGGGCGTTCACGCTCTGGGGCACCGCACTGTATTGGTGGGCTGGATGGTTGTACGTCGTCCAGGTACGGCGTCTCGTCCTCGCCGACAGGCTTGACCTCGGCCCGCCCGGCGTGAAGGCACCGGCATGAAGGCAGTCGTGATGGCCGGGGGAGAGGGCAGCCGGTTGCGCCCCATGACGGCCAACCTGCCCAAGCCGCTGCTGCCGGTGGCGAACCGGCCGGTGATGGAGCACGTGCTCCGGCTGCTCCGCCGCCACGGCATCACCGACACGGTCGTGACCGTGCAGTTCCTGGCCTCGCTGGTGCGCAACTATTTCGGCGACGGCGACGAGCTGGGCATGAGCCTGCAGTACGCCACCGAACAGCGGCCGCTCGGCACCGCCGGCAGCGTGAAGAACGCCGAGTCGGCGTTGCGCGACGGCACATTCCTCGTCGTGTCCGGCGACGCGCTGACCGACGCCGACCTGACCGAGATGGTCGCCTTCCACCGGGCGCACGGCGCGCTCGTCACGGTCGGGCTCAAGGCGGTGCCGGACCCGCTGGAGTACGGCATCGTCATCCGCGACGCGGACGGCCGGGTCAACCGGTTCCTGGAGAAGCCGACGTGGGGGCAGGTGTTCAGCGACACCGTCAACACCGGCATCTACGTGATGGAGCCCGAGGTGCTGGACGAGGTCGCCGACGGCGAGGAGGTCGACTGGTCCGCCGACGTCTTCCCGCGGCTGCTCGCCCGGGGCGCGCCGCTCTACGGTTACGCGTTCGACGGCTACTGGGAGGACGTCGGCACGCTGGAGAGCTATCGACAAGCCCACCTCGATGTGCTCAACCGTCAAGTTGAGGTTGAGATGGATGCATTCGAGATGTCGCCCGGCGTCTGGCTTGGCGAGGGTGCCGAGGTCGACCCGGACGTCGAGGTCAGCGGCCCGGTCCTCGTCGGCGAGTACAGCCGGGTGGAGGCCGGCGCGTCGCTGCTGCCGTACGCCGTCCTTGGCAACAACGTCGTGGTGAAGGCCGGCGCCGTACTGGAGCGCACGGTGGTGCACGACAACGTGTTCATCGGCCCGCGCGCGCGGCTGCGCGGCTGCGTGATCGGCCGGAACACCGACATCATGCGGGCCGCGCGGGCCGACGAGGGCGCCGTCGTAGGGGACGACTGCGTCATCGAGCAGGAGGCGTTCCTGTCCGCGGGCGTGCGGATCTACCCGTTCAAGACCGTCGAGGCCGGCGCCGTCGTCACCAGCAGCGTGATCTGGGAGTCCCGCGGCCACCGCAGCCTGTTCGGCCCGCACGGCGTCTCCGGGCTGGTCAACGTGGAGATCACGCCCGACCTGGCGGTCCGGCTGGCCAGCGCCTGGGCGACCACGTTGCACAAAGGCAGCGTCGTCGTCGTCAGCCGGGACGTATCGCGCGCCGCGACCGCGCTCAAGCGGGCGGTGGTGAGCGCGCTGACCGCGAGCGCGATCGACGTCCGCGACCTGGAGGTCGCGCCGGCTCCGGTCACCCGGTTCGCCACCGCGCACAGCGACGCGGTCGGCGGCGTGATGATCCACACGACCGCCGGCGACTCGCAGAGCGTCGACATCGTCTTCCTCGACGAGCACGGCGCCGACCTCTCGCCGGCCGGGCAGCGCAAGCTGGAGCGGGTGTTCAGCCGGCAGGAGTTCCGCCGCGCGTTCCCGGGCGAGATAGCCCAGCTGTCCTACCCGGCCCGCTCGGTGGAGACCTACGTCCAGGAGGTCCTGGCCAGCATCGACACCGGCGGGATCGCGGAGGCCGACCTGCGGGTCGTCATCGACACCGCCGGAGGGTCGGCGGCCGTCGTGCTGCCGACGCTGCTCGGCCGGCTGGGCGTCGACGCGCTGGTCGTCAACAACCGGCTCGACGAGACCAACCCGACCGAGACGCTCGAACAGCACCTGCAGGGGCTGGTACGGCTGGGGGAGCTGGTGGCGTCGTCGCGCGCGGCGTTCGGGGCGAGGTTCGACCCGGTGGCGGAGCGGCTTGCCCTCGTCGACGAGCGGGGCCAGATCATCCACGACGACCGGGCGCTGCTGGTCGTCATGGACCTGGTGGCGGCCGAGCGGCGGTCCGGCATGGTCGCGCTGCCGGTGACCACGACGCGGGTCGCCCAGCAGGTCGCCGACTTCCACGGCGTCGGCATCGCCTGGACCGGTACGGCGCCGCAACTGCTGTCTGCCGCGGCGGCCCGCTCGGACGTCGTGTTCGCCGGCGACGGGCGCGGCGGTTTCGTCGTACCCGAGTTCTCCACCGCGGTCGACGGGATCGCGTCGTTCGCCCGGCTGCTCGGGCTGGTGGCGCGGACCAAGCTCACGGTGAGCGAGATCGACGCGCGGATCCCGCAGGCCGCGGTGCTGCGCCGCTCGCTGCCGACACCCTGGGCGGCGAAGGGCTCGGTCATGCGGGGCGTGCTCGAAGCCGCGGGGGAGCGCCTGGTCGACACCACCGATGGGGTCCGGGTCGTCGAACCCGACGGCCGCTGGGCGCTCGTCCTGCCCGACCCCGCCGAGGCGGTAACTCACCTGTGGGCGGAGGCGGCGACGCCGAGCGCGGCCGAGCAACTGCTGGACGAATGGACCGCGGTCGTCGAGGCGGCGCACATCGCGCACGCCTAGCCTGACCGGCGCGCAGCACGGCGGCGTTTCGCCGATTCCCCCCACGCGAGGCGGGCCACAATGACAGGCATGTCCGAACCGCCCCCTTCTGCGCCGACGCCGCCCGACGCGGCTGGGCGCCCGCGGCGGCCGGATGCGTCGATGTCTCTGCTTGTCGACTTATCAACTGACGCGCTCGACCCGGGGTACGCCGCGGCGGCCGCCCGCCGCGACGAGCGCGGTGATCCGCGGCCGCGGCCCCGCTGGGCGCTGGTCACCCTCACCGTCGCCGCCGCCACGCTCGTGATCGTCGTCGCCGCCGTGCAGACCCGGGCCAGCGCGCCGGCTGCGGCGAAGTCCCGGTCGGCGCTGATCGCCGCGGTGAACCGGCAGTCGGCCACGGTCGACCGGCTCGAGCGGTCGGTCGCGGAGCTGACCACCGAGCAGGCCGCGCTGCGCGACGCCACCCTCGCGTCCACGACCGCGGGCGTGTCGCTGTCGCGCCGGATCGCGGCCGCCGAACTCGCCCTCGGGTCGCTGCCGGTCACCGGCCCCGGCCTGCGGGTGACCCTCGCCGACGCGACCACGCCCGGTGCCAACGGTCGCGTCCTCGACCGGCAGTTGCAAGACGTCGTGAACGCCTTGTGGACGGCGGGCGCCGAGGCGATCGCTGTGAACGGCCAGCGCCTCACCGCGCAGTCGGCCATCCGGCAGGCCGGGGACGCAGTGCTCGTGGACTTCCGGCCGCTTGTCTCGCCGTACGTCATCACCGCGGTGGGGGAGCCGGTCGACATGGAAACCCGGTTCGGCGCCAGCCGGGCCGCGGCCCGGATGCGCGGCTACACCCAGCTCTACGACCTGCGCTTCGACTACTCGCGGGCCAGCCGGCTCACGCTGCCGGCGGCGCCGGACGCGACGCTGCGCTACGCCCGCCCCGCTCCTGCCCCGTCCCCGAGAGGTCGCTCGTGATCGTCCTGCTCGCCGTTGCCCTCGGCGTCTCGCTCGGGCTGGTCCTGGAGCCGACCGTGCCGCTGGACCTGCAGCCGTACCTGCCGATCGCCGTCGTCGCCGCGCTGGACGCGCTGTTCGGCGGGATTCGCGCGTGGCTCGAAGCGATCTTCGACGACCGGGTCTTCGTCGTCTCGTTCGTCGCGAACGTGCTGGTCGCGAGCCTGATCGTGTACGTCGGCGACAAGCTGGGCGTCGGTGGCCAGCTGTCCACCAGCATCATCGTGGTGCTCGGTATCCGGATCTTTTCCAACGCGGCCGCCATCCGCCGCCGGCTGTTCCGCGCATGACCGACCAACCGCTGCGCCCGCGCCTGGTCCGGGCCTTGCTCGGCCGGCCGGGGCCGGCCCAGCTCGTCGTCGCGGCGCTGTGCGGGCTGTTCGCGTTCGCGCTGGTCGCGCAGGTGCATACGACGGCGGTCTCCGGGACGCTGGCGAGCGCGCGCACGGACGATCTGGTGAGCATCCTCGCCGACCTGTCCGGCCGGGCCGAGCGGCTGCGTTCCCAGGTCAACGACCTGCAGCGCAGCGCCGCGCTGCTCAACAACGGCTCGACCCGCGACTCCGCCGCGCTGGCCCAGGCCCGCGCTCGCGCCCAGACCCTCGGCATCCTCACCGGCACCCTGGCCGCGCGCGGGCCCGGCATCGTGCTGACGATCCAGGACCCCCGGCTGCAGATTCGGTCCGACGTCCTGCTGAACGCGATCGAGGAACTGCGGGACGCCGGCGCCGAAGCCATGCAGATCGCCGGCACCGGCGGCGTCGTACGCATCATCACCTCGACGTACGTCGGCGACCTGGGCAGCCGGCTGACGGTCGACGGCGTCGCCTTGACCGCCCCGCTGCACCTGGTGGCGATCGGCGACCCGCGCACGTTGTCGACCGCGCTGGGCATTCCCGGCGGCGTCGTCGACACCGTCGACGCGGCGGCCGGCGCGCACGCGATCGTGACCACGTCGCCGGCCGTCTCGGTGACCGCCTTGCGAGCGCTGGCGGCGCCTCGTTACGCTTCGCCCGCTCCCGCGCCCACCCACTGATCGTCCTCCGGAGGACCGGCCCGTGATACCCGACGACCTGCGCTACACCGCCGAGCACGAGTGGGTCCGCGACCTCGGCGACGGACGGGTGCGCATTGGCATCACCCACTACGCGCAGGAGGCGTTGGGTGACGTCGTCTACGTGACGCTGCCGGAGGCCGGCGCGACGGTCGACGCCGGCCAGTCCTTCGGCGAGGTCGAGTCGACCAAGAGCGTCTCGGAGATCTACGCCCCGCTCGCCGGGCAGGTCGTCGGGCGCAACGAGGCGCTGGAGTCCCGGCCCGACCTGGTCAACACCGACCCGTACGGCGAAGGCTGGATCGCGGAGTTGTCGGTCGAGGGCGACGGGCTCGGCGGCCTGCTCGACGCGGCGGCGTACGAGAAACTGACAACCGCCTAGTTGTCTTACCCTCGCCTGGAGGGTTTGCCAGCTCCGCGCGGTCCACAGCCCCGGTTGACCGGTCCCAAGGTCCCGATTACGGTGCACGGCACCTGAACCTCAACGTGACGGTCGGCCTTTTCGACCGTGGCATAGCCCGGAAGGGGCCCGCGTGGCGACCGTGTTCTGCACCCAGTGCGGTCAGCAGAACCCCGAGGACAGCCGGTTCTGCGCGCGCTGCGGCGCGCCGCTGACGATCCCCGGCGGCGGCACCGGCGGGGGTGGCGGCGCGGAGCAGACCAGCACGATCTCGATGGCCGGCCTCGAATCCGTCGAGGACCCGGACCGCGAGCTGCACACCGAGGTCGGCACCGACGCGCTGCCGCGGGGGACCAGCCTGCTCGTGGTCAAGCGCGGGCCGAACGCCGGCAGCCGGTTCCTGCTCGACAAGGACGTCACGACCGCCGGCCGGCATCCGGAGAGCGACATCTTCCTCGACGACGTCACGGTGTCGCGGCGGCACGCGGAGTTCCTCCGGGCCCGCGACGAGTTCAGCGTCCGCGACGTCGGCAGCCTCAACGGGACCTATCTCAACCGTGAGCGGATCGACGACGCCCCGCTGTCCAACGGCGACGAGGTGCAGATCGGCAAGTTCCGGCTCGTCTACTTCACCAGCGGAGGGGAGGTCGGCGGGTGAGCGCGACCGCATCGCACGCCTTCCTCAGCATCGGCGAGGTGCTGGCCCAGCTCCGGGCCGAATACCCCGACGTCACGATCTCCAAGATCCGCTTCCTCGAAGCCGAGGGGCTGATCGAGCCGGAGCGGACCGCGTCGGGCTACCGCAAGTTCTCCCGCGAGGACGTCGCCCGGCTTCGCTACGTCCTCTCGGCGCAGCGCGACCAGTACCTCCCGCTCCGGGTGATCAAGGCGCACCTGGAGGCGATCGACCGCGGCCTCGAGCCGCCGGACTCGCCCGGCTCCGGTCCGCAGGTCCCACGGGCGCTCGTCGCCGCCGATGGGCTGCCCGGCCCGGACACGTTCGGCCGGGACACTAGCGAGCTGCGGCTGTCCCGCGACGAGCTCATCGACGCCGCGTCGATCGACCCGGCGCAGCTCAGCCAGCTCGAGCAGTTCGGCCTGGTCGCGGCCCGGCCGGGCGGCTTCTACGACGGGGACGCGCTCGTGATCGCGAAGACCGTCGCCGAGATGAGCCGGTTCGGGCTGGAGCCCCGCCACCTGCGGGCGTTCCGGGCCGCCGCCGACCGCGAGGTCGGGTTGGTCGAGCAGGTCGTCGCGCCGCTCGTCCGCCAGCGCAATCCGGAGGCCCGGGGCCGGGCCGAAGAGGTCGCCCGCGAGCTGGCCGCGCTGTCGGTCAAGCTGCACGCGACCCTCGTCCGCTCCGGACTCCGGCCGCAGTTCGGGCGCTGATCAGCCGCTCAATCAAAGGCCCCTGGGTCACCCGCCGTACCGGTGTAGCGTGGGCCGCGTCTCTCACGGCGAGCTGTGACGGGGAGTGTGCGGGGTGCACGAGCTGACGGTGGTCGGAGTTCGGGTCGAGCTCCCCTCCAACCAGCCGATCGTGCTGCTCAAGGAGACCGACGGCGACCGCTACCTGCCGATCTGGATCGGGGCGGTCGAGGCCACCGCCATCGCGTTCGCCCAGCAGGGGGTCACCCCAGCGCGGCCGCTCACCCATGACCTGCTCAAAGACGTGATCGAGGCGCTCGGAGTTGACCTCGGCTCGGTCACGATCACCGATCTGCGCGACGGCATCTACTACGCCGACCTGCAGTTCAACTCCGGCGCGACCGTCTCGGCCCGGCCATCCGACGCGATCGCGCTGGCGATGCGGACCGGTACGACGATCTACGCCGAAGAGTCCGTGCTGGCCGAGGCCGGCGTTGCGATCCCGGACGAGAGTGACGAGGACGAGGACGGCGACGTCGTCGAGCGGTTCAAGGAGTTCCTCGACCAGGTGTCGCCGGAGGACTTCGAGACCGGCAGCGAGCAGGGCAACTAGCCCGGTCTCACCGTCCAGTCGACCTCAACCTCGACCTCTACCTGAGACTCCAGACACACCGGGTTGAGGATTGACGTGAGCCGGGTCGCGACCTACGGTCGAGCCCCGGAATTGCACCGGTGAAGTTCGGCGACGAAGGCGGCGGCAATGGTGAAGGACAGCGGCGGCGACGGCAGCCATCAGGGCGCTCTGTTCGGCCTGCAGGAAGCCGCGGCGATCGCCGAGGGCGTGGGCTACCGCGGCCCCACCGCCTGCTCCGCCGCTGGCATCACCTACCGGCAGCTGGACTACTGGGCCCGCACCGGCTTGGTCGAGCCGTCCATCCGCCCGGCGCACGGCTCGGGCTCGCAGCGGCTGTACTCGTTCCGCGACATCCTGATGCTGAAGGTGGTCAAGCGGCTGCTCGACACCGGCGTCTCGCTGCAGAACATCCGCACCGCCGTGACCCACCTACGCGAGCGTGGCGTCGCCGACCTCACCCAGATCACGTTGATGAGCGACGGTACGACGGTCTACGAGTGCACCTCGCCGGACGAGGTGGTCGACCTCGTCCAGGGCGGCCAGGGCGTGTTCGGGATCGCGGTCGGCCGGGTCGTGCGCGAGGTGGAAGGCTCGCTCGCCGAGCTGCCGGCCGAGCGCGCCGTCGACGCGGGCACCGGCACCGATGAGCTGGCCGCCCGGCGCCAGCGCCGCACCTCCGCCTGACCGTTAGGCCACCGCTGGCGGCGTTCTCGTCGCCTTGCGGCCGCCAGGCCGCGGCGGCTCCTGCGGCCTTGCCAGCGGCGCCCTACCGGCCAGGCGTTCCCGGCGTTCTCGTCGCCTTGCGGCCGCTAGGCCGCGGCGGCTCCTGCGGCCTTGCCAGCGGCGCCCTCCTCGGATCGGCGGCGGGTTGACCGGCTGCGACGCTCTGCCGCTGGTAGCGTGAACTTGCCTGCCGATCCCGCGCGGGAGAGACCCCGGCGTGCCAGACCGGGGCGCCGAAGGAGCAACCTCCCCGGAACCTCTCAGGCCAGCGGACCGCACGGGTCAGGGCACTCTGGAAAGCGGGCGCTTCGGCGCCCCACCGACGGGGCAAGTCGCTGGTTCGCCGGCGCCGAAGCTCTCAGGTCCCGATGACAGAGGGGGAGCCCGAAGTCCGGGCTGCGCCGACCCGCCGGGTCACCTGCGCAGCGCCCGAGCGCCAGGAGGCTCCGTGACCCAGTCCGTCGAGACGCTGTTCGCCGACCGCCACATCGGCCCGCGCGCCGACGAGCAGGCGAAGATGCTCGCCGTCATCGGCTACGGCTCCCGGCGCGAGCTCGTCGACGCCGCCGTGCCGCGCGGCATCCGCTCCGACCATGTGCTCGGACTGCCGCCGGCCGCGAGCGAGGAGGAGGTCCTCGACGAGCTGCGCGCGCTGGCCCGGCGCAACACGGTCGTCACCTCGATGATCGGTCTCGGCTACTACGACACGGTCACCCCGCCGGTCATCCTGCGCGGCGTGCTCGAGGACCCGGGCTGGTACACCGCCTACACGCCGTACCAGCCGGAGATCTCGCAGGGCCGGCTGGAGGCGCTGCTCAATTTCCAGACGGTGGTGTCCGACCTGACCGGGCTGCCGACCGCCGGCGCCTCGCTGCTCGACGAGCCCACCGCAGCCGCAGAGGCAATGGCGCTTTGTCGACGTAGCTCTAAGTCGGCATCGAACCGGTTCCTGGTCGACGCCGACACCCACCCGCAGACCCTCGCCGTGCTGGCCACCAGAGCCGAGCCGCTCGGCCTCGAGGTGGAGACGTTCGACGCCGGCGCCGGGCTGCCGGACGGCGACTGCTTCGGCGTGCTGCTGTCCTACCCGGGCTCGTCCGGCCAGGTCCACGCGTTCGGCCCGATTGTGGACGACGCGCACGGCCGCGGCGCGCTCGTCGCCGTGACGACGGATCTGCTCGCGCTCACGCTGCTCACCCCGCCGGGGGAGTGGGGCGCGGACATCACGGTCGGCTCGGCGCAACGGTTCGGCGTCCCGATGGGCTTCGGCGGCCCGCACGCCGGCTTCATGGCCGTCCGCGCCGGTCTCGAACGGCAGCTGCCCGGCCGGCTGGTCGGCGTCAGCGTCGACGTCGACGGCGCGCCGGCGTACCGGCTCGCGCTGCAGACCCGCGAGCAGCACATCCGTCGGGAGAAGGCGACCAGCAACATCTGCACCGCCCAGGTGCTGCTCGCCGTGGTGGCCGGGATGTACGCCGTCTACCACGGCCCCGAGGGCCTGACCGCGATCGCGAGCCGCATCCGTAGCCACGCGGACCGGCTGTCCCGCAGCCTGCGCGCCGGCGAGGTCGACGTCGTGACGGACGTCGTCTTCGACACCGTGACGGCGCGGGTGCCGGGGCGGGCGGCGGCGGTGGTCGCGGCCGCGCACGAACGCGGCATCAACCTGCGGCTGGTCGACGGCGACACGGTCGGGATCAGCTGCGACGAGCGCACCACCGACGCCCACGTCGAGGCGGTGTGCGCGGCCTTCGGCGTCACGCCGGCGGCTCCCGCCGAGACCGCGCCGATGCCGGACGGGCTGGCCCGGCGGAGCGCGTGCCTCACCCACCCGGTCTTCGGCCGGCACCGGTCCGAGACCGCGATGATGCGCTACCTGCGCCGGCTCTCCGACCGCGACCTCGCGCTGGACCGCACGATGATCCCGCTGGGTTCGTGCACGATGAAGCTCAACGCTGCAGTTGAGATGGAGCCGATCACCTGGCCGGAGTTCGCCGGGCTGCACCCGTTCGCGCCGATCGACCAGTCGGACGGCATCCGGGCGCTGATCGCCGACCTCGAGCGGTGGCTGGCCGAGATCACCGGGTACGACGCGGTCTCGCTGCAGCCGAACGCCGGATCGCAGGGTGAGTTCGCCGGTCTGCTCGCGATCCGCGCGTACCACCGGGCCAACGGCGAGACCGGCCGGGACATCTGCCTGATCCCGTCGTCCGCGCACGGGACGAACGCCGCCAGCGCGGCGATGGCCGGCATGCGTGTCGTTGTCGTCGCTTGTGACAACGGCGGCAACGTCTCGCTGTCCGACTTGCAGGAGAAGCTGGCCGAGCACGGGCCGCGGGTCGCCGCCCTCATGGTCACCTACCCGTCGACGCACGGGGTGTTCGAGCACGACATCGCCGAGATCTGCGCCGCGGTGCATGACGCGGGTGGCCAGGTGTACATCGACGGCGCCAACCTCAACGCGCTGGTCGGACTCGCAAGGCCAGGTCGATTCGGAGCCGACGTCTCACATCTCAACCTCCACAAGACCTTTTGCATCCCGCACGGTGGCGGCGGCCCGGGCGTGGGCCCGGTCGCGGTGCGCGCGCACCACGCGCCGTACCTGCCGCAACACCCCCTGGTCCCCGAAGCCGGGCCGGCCACCGGGGTCGGGCCGATCTCCGGCGCGCCGTGGGGATCGGCCGGCGTGCTGCCGATCTCGTGGGCGTACCTGCGGCTGATGAGCGGCGCGGGGCTGACCGCGGCGACCGAGGTCGCGGTGCTGTCGGCGAACTACCTCGCCCATCAGCTCGCCCCGCACTACCCGGTGCTGTACACCGGCGACCACGGCTTGGTCGCGCACGAGTGCATCGTCGACGTACGCGCGATCACCAAGGAGACCGGCGTCACGGTCGAGGACATCGCCAAGCGGCTGATCGACTACGGCTTCCACGCGCCGACGATGTCGTTCCCGGTCGCCGGCACGTTGATGATCGAGCCGACCGAGTCCGAGGACCTGGCCGAGCTCGACCGGTTCGCCGACGCGATGATTGCCATCCGGGCCGAGATCGAGCGGGTCGCGGCGGGGGAGTGGCCGGTGGAGGGGAGCCCGCTTCGGCAGGCGCCGCACACGGCGGCGGCGTTGCTCGGCGAGTGGGAGTTCGGCTACAGCCGGGAGTTGGCGGCGTATCCGGTGGCGGGGGTTCGGGCGGACAAGTACTGGCCGCCGGTACGCCGGATCGACCAGGGCTACGGCGACCGCAATCTCATGTGCAGCTGCCCGCCGCTGTCGGCGTACGAGGACTAAGCGCGGGGAGTACTACGCGGCGGACTTGGTGTGGGGGGCGCAACGCTGGCGCGGGGCGATCGCCTGGCCGTTGGGCAGCAGCTCACCGGTGTCTTCGAACAGGACCACGCCGTTGCAGAGCAGGCTCCAGCCTTGCTCGGGGTGAGGGGACACCACGCGGGCCGCGTCGCGGTCGGACGCTTCAGCGGTAGGACAGCAGGGCTGGTGCCGGCACATCTGTGCCTCCCTCGGGGGAAAAGCTCTTCGATGTGTCCAGTGTCGGCATCCACACGGAGGAACCAAATAGCGAGTCGTGGCGATTTATGCACCATCCGTCCCGGTCACTCGCGTAGTGGACGAGATGAGCAATTGATGAGTCTTGTCCGAATTTGACCCGGCAATTACGGACTAGTCAGGTGCGCCCGTCGCTCTCCTGAGCCCGGTGCAGGGGAGCGGCCCGGTCCATCCACTCAGCCCGGAACACCGGCCACCCGCCGGCTTCGAGCTCGTCACAGACCGCCGGGTCGTCATCGACGACGACCGCGATCGTCCGGCCGGCCGCGAGCCGCCGGACGATGCCTCGCTTGACCTGGCGGGCTGGCCGGCGGTCGCCGTCGCGGCGCATCAGTACCCGGACCCGGGGGAGGCCGTTCCGTTCGAGCCACTGCTCGGTGTCCGCCCGGGTCCGCTCCGGTCGCCCGGTGACGACGACGATCTCGTGGCCGTCGGCGCGCAGCCGCTCGACGACCGCGAAGCCCTCGGCCAGCGGCGGGTCAGCAGGGATGGCGGCGAAGAACGCGTCCCAGTCCTTGCGCCCGGACTCGATGTGGCCGAGCCGGCCGCGGACGTCGGCCAGCACGCCGTCGAGATCGACGATCGCGAGCGCGGGCGCATCAGGCGGCACGCCGTACATGCTGGCAGGCACGCCGGAGCCGGCGTCGAAATTTCCCCTTCGCCCGACTCAACCTTTCCGGCGCGGACGGACTCTGGGGGATGTCGGCGTCGGGAGGGACGAGATGAGTCCACAGGACGAGGCGGCGTTCCGCGATTTCGCGGCCGCCGCCCGGCCGCGGCTGGTACGGACGGCCTACCTGCTCTGCGGTGACTCGCACGAGGCGCATGACCTCGTGCAGGTCACCTTGATGCGGGTGCACCGGCGCTGGCGGTCGATCGAGCGCACCGACCAGCCGCAGGCGTACGCCCGGCGGGTGCTGATCAACCTCGCCGCGTCGTTGTGGCGCCGCCGGCTGCGCGCGCCGTTGCTGGCGCTGACCGCGGCGGGGGACCCGGGCGCGCCGGATCCGACCGCCGCGTTCGCCGACCGGGCCGAGTTGTGGGAGGCGGTCATGGCCCTGCCGCCGCGGACCCGCGCCGTACTGGTCCTGCGGTATTTCGAAGACCTGTCCGAGGCTGAGACGGCGGCCGCACTCGGCTGCTCGATCGGCTCGGTGAAGAGCCAGGCGTCGCGCGGCATCGCCCGGCTGCGCGAAACCCTGACCGAGCAACGCCAGCTTGACGGGGAGTGGCACCAGCTTCCGGAGGTGGTCTCGTGACCGAGCAGATCGAGCGCGAGCTCACCGCGTTGTTCCACGACCGCGCGTCGTCGCTGGACGTGCTCCCGCCCCGGCCGGTCGCGCAGGTGCGCCGGGCCCGGCTCCAGGCCGGTCTCGCCCTGGCCTCCGTTCTCGCCGTACTGGCTGGCGTGGGAATGGCCGGCGCTCGTCTCGCGAACGCCGGCGACTCGGAC
>JAVEEG010000078.1 GCA_030840585.1 Frankiaceae bacterium
GCGCTTCGACCGTGCCCGATGTCGGTTGGTCGAGACCCGCGATCAGGTTGAGCAGCGTCGTCTTGCCGCATCCGGATGCGCCGAGCACGCAGACGAACTCGCCGGGCGCGGCGTCGAGGGTGATGTCGTCCAGCACCGTGCGACCGTCGTACGCCTTGGTCACACCGCGCAAGGCGACGGCTGAGGATGACGCGACCATCGTCGCCGTCATGTGCTGGTGCTGATGGTCGGTTTACCCGCCGCGCTCAGCAGTTGGTTGAGCAGGGTCAGGTCGACCAGGCCGTGCAGGTCAGCCTTGGCCGGGAGAGTGCCGGCGGCGTACCCGTGGTCGGCGTCGGTCTGCAACGTGTCCGCGGCCGGGTCGACGCTGATCGTGAGGTCGTCGAACGCCGCGGAGATGACACCAGGCTTGAGCGCCTTACCGGTGATCCGTTGCAGCTCGTCGTTCACGACCTGCTGAGCGGCCGCCTTGTCGGTCTGCAGGTAGTCGACCGCGTCCAGTTCACCGGCCAGCAGTGCCTTCACCGCGGCCGGATGCTTCGCGAGGTACGACGCGGTGACGATGAGTTCTGTCGTCGCGAACTTCCCTTGCGGCCACAGGGTTTTCTCGTCCACGAGAACGTGGCCACCGCCTTGCTGGACCAGCCGGGCGACCCACGGCTCAGGCACCCATGCACCGTCGATCCGGCCTTGCTGGAACAGCTGCAACGAGGTCGCGTTGTCGGTCGGCGTAATCGTCACGTCGCCGTCCTTCAGCGTGACGTGATGGCCGTTGGCGTTGAGCCACGTGCGCAGCGCGACGTCTTGGGTGTTGCCGAGCTGCGGGGTCGCGATCGTCTTGCCGGTGAGCTGCGCGGCCGACGTGATCGACGGCTTGACCACCAGCGCCGCGCCGCCGAGCGCCGCACCCGCGATCAACCGAACGCCGCGGTTGCTCTTCACGTACGCATTGATCGCCGGGTTGGGGCCGACGAACGCGGCGTCCAGGCTGCCGCCGAGCAGAGCCGTGACCTCGGCCGGGCCCGCGGTATAGATCTGCGTCTGCAGCTTGGTCGAGCCGAGCTCGTGCTGGAAGAAGCCCTTGGCCACGCCGACGACCGCTGCGGCGTGGGTGACGTTGGCGAAGTAGCCGAGCCGCAGCGACGAGGCGCCGCCGCCGTTGGCCGCGTCGGCCGACGTACCGCCGCAGCCGGCAGCCGCGAGCACGACCGGCAGGGCGAGCAAGAACGGCAGGGGCGTACGGCGCACGATGTCCTCCGACGACTAGGAAACCAGATAGGACTAGCTAAGTCGAGTAAGATACACCAGTTAAGACCGAGGTTTCTAGACTCCCGCCGTGCGCGCGCTGTTGCTGGAAAACGTCCACCCCGACGCGGTTGCCCTGCTCGAAGGCGCGGGATGCGAGGTCGAGGCGCTCGACCGCGCGCTCGACGAGGGCGAGTTGGCCGCCGCGCTCGACGGCGTGCAGCTGCTCGGGATCAGGTCGAAGACCGAGCTGCCGGCGACCGTCCTGCTCGACCCGCGAACCGCCGGCCTGATGGCCATCGGCGCGTTTTGCATCGGCACCAACCAGATCGACGTCGCGGCCGCGACCGACCGTGGCATTGCGGTGTTCAACGCGCCGTTCTCCAACACCCGCAGCGTCGTCGAGCTCGCGATCGCCGAGATCATCGCGCTCACCCGGCGGCTGACCGAGAAGAACGCCGACATGCACGCTGGCGTCTGGGACAAGTCCGCGGCCGGCGCGCACGAGATCCGCGGCCGCCGGCTCGGCATCGTCGGCTACGGCAACATCGGCGCGCAACTGTCGGTGCTGGCCGAGGCGTTGGGCATGACCGTGTCGTTCTTCGACACCGCGGACAAGCTCGCGCTCGGCAACGCGCGACGCTGCCAGACGCTCGGCGAGTTGCTTGGCTCATCGGACATCGTCACGTTGCACGTCGACGGACGATCGGGCAACAGCGGCATGTTCGGCGCCGAGCAGTTCGCCGCGATGCGACCGGGCAGCCTGTTTCTCAACCTGTCTCGCGGTTTCGTCGTCGACCACGGCGCGTTGCGCGAGTGCATCGACAGCGGTCACATCGCCGGCGCTGCGGTCGACGTCTTCCCGGTCGAGCCACGCGGTCGCGGCGAGGGGTTCGAGTCCGAGTTGCGCGGGCTGCCGAACGTCATCCTCACGCCACACATCGGCGGTTCCACCGAAGAGGCTCAGCAGGACATCGGCCGGTACGTCGCGGGCAAGCTGCGTGACTTCGTCGCCGACGGTACGACGACGATGAGCGTCAACCTGCCGGCGCTCGCGTTGCCGCAACGCACCGATGCGCACCGGGTCGCGCACATTCATCACAACGTGCCCGGCGTGCTGGCGCGGATCAACGGCGTCCTCGCGGATCACAAGGTCAACATCGAGGGACAGTTGCTCGGCACCCGCGGCGACATCGGCTACGTGTTGACCGACATCGCCGCCGACGATCCGGCCGCGCTGCTGACCGAGCTGGCGTCGTTGGAGGAGACGGTTCGGGTCAGGCTGCTGTCGTGACGTTGCTCGATGCATTGGCCGCCGCGGTCGGCCCGGAGCACGTTGTCACGGATCGATCCGTGCTCGCGTCGTACGAGACCGACTGGACCGGCCGGTTCACCGGTCGCGCGCTCGCCGCAGTGCGACCGCGCGACACCGCGCAGGTCGCCGGCGTCGTGACCGCGTGCGCCGATGCCGAGGTGCCGCTGTGTATCCAGGGTGGCAACACCGGGCTGGTCGGCGGATCGATCCCGGTCGACGGAGCGGTGCTGCT
>JAVEEG010000090.1 GCA_030840585.1 Frankiaceae bacterium
CGTACTCGCCTTGTCCTCGGTGCCGCCGTCCTCGCAGTAGTCGCCGGCACCGTCGTTCCGGCCGTCGCGTCGTCCGGGCCCGCGCCGACCGGCCCGTGCCCGATCAGCCGGCCGACGATCAGCGTCACCAACGTCGACACGCGCGTCACCGTGGCCTGTACGACGATCGTCCTCCCGGTCGTGCTGCCGCATCCGAGCATCGTGGGCGCGCCGGCGTGCCTGCCGAACGCATGGATCTCGGGGAATTACCTCTACGTGCAGGTCAACTGCAAGCCGCCGATCGCCATCCCGATCCCGATCACCGGCCCCCCGCCCGGCGTGTAGTTCAGCCGACTTGTCAGCACCTAGTGTGGCTATAGCGACATCAGCTGCTGACGACTCGGCCGGCAGAATGCCGGGGTGAGCGAGCGCCGGACCGAAGTCGTCGCCCTCGGCGCGCTCGTCCTCGTCTGCGCGATCTGGGGCTCGACGTTCGTCGTCGTCAAGGACGCGGTCGAACGCATGCCGGTCATGGACTTCCTCGCCTGGCGGTTCGCCATCGCGGCTCTCGTGATGGCCGCGCTCCGGCCGCGCGCCGTCGCGGCACTCTCCCCCGTCGCCCGCCGCCGGGGCGTGCTGCTCGGGCTCGCGCTCGCCGCCGGGTACGTCGCCCAGACCTTCGGTCTGGAACGCACCCCCGCCACGGTGTCCGGGTTCATCACCGGGCTGTTCGTCGTCTTCACGCCGCTCTGCTCCGGGCTGCTGCTCAGACAACGGGTCGACGCAGCGTCCTGGGCCGGCGTCGGGCTCGCCACTGCCGGACTCGCGCTGCTGTCGCTGCACGGGCTCTCGGTGGGCACCGGCGAGGCGATCACCTTGCTGTGCGCGATCGCCTTCGCGCTGCACATCGTGGGGCTCGGCCAATGGTCGACGCCGCAGGATGCGTACGGGCTCGCCGTCGTACAGCTCGCCACCGTCGCCGTCGTGTCGATACCGGCGGCCGCACCGGAATCGCTCGCGCCACCACCGGACGCCGGCGTCTGGGGCGCCATCCTGCTCACCGCCCTGGCCGCGACCGCGTTCGGTTTCTTCGTGCAGACGTGGGCGCAGGCGCACCTCGCCCCGGCCCGCGCGGCCGTCGTCATGACGATGGAACCGGTGTTCGCCGGCATCTTCGGCGTCACCGTCGGCACCGATCGGCTCGGCCCGCGCACCATCGTCGGCTCACTGCTCGTCCTCGTCGCGATGCTGCTGGTCGAGCTCGGCCCGCGGCACGGACGCGATGCCACCCTCGAACGGCTGGAATGAAACGATGAGGGCGTGGTCATCGTCATGGCGCCGGACGCGACGAGCGAGCAGCTCGACGCCGTCGTCGACACGGTCCGCGGCGCGGGCGGATCGGCGTTCGTCAGCCGCGGGGTGCACCGCACGATCGTCGGGCTGGTCGGCGATATCGAGCAGTTCCAGACCCTGAACTTGCAGACGTTCGCCGGCGTCGCCGACGTTGTGCGGATCTCGACGCCGTACAAGCTGGTCAGCCGCGACAACCATCCGGCTACATCGCCGGTCAACGTCGCCGGCGTCGAGATCGGCCCGGCCACCTTCACCTTCATCGCCGGCCCCTGCGCAGTAGAGACGCCGGAGCAGACGCTGGCTGCCGCCTACATGGCCAAGAACGCCGGCGCGGCACTGCTCCGCGGTGGCGCGTACAAGCCGCGGACGTCGCCGTACGCGTTCCAGGGTCTCGGCGAAAAAGGGTTGCAAATCCTGGCCGAAATACGCGACGAGGTCGGGCTGCCCGTCGTGACCGAGGTCGTCGACGCGCATGACGTCGACACGGTTGCGGCGTACGCCGACATGCTGCAGATCGGCACCCGCAACATGCAGAACTTCGGTCTGCTGCAAGCCGTCGGCAGCATCGGCAAACCGGTCATGCTCAAGCGCGGTATGAACGCCACCATCGAGGAATGGTTGATGGCGGCGGAGTACATCGCGCAGCGCGGCAACCTCGATATCGTGTTGTGCGAACGCGGCATCCGCACGTTCGAGACCGCGACGCGCAACACGCTCGACATCAGTGCGGTGCCGGTCGTGCACGCACTGTCACATCTGCCCGTCGTCGTCGACCCGTCACACTCGGGCGGGCGACGCGACCTCGTCGTACCGCTTTCGCGTGCGGCGATCGCGGTCGGCGCCGACGGCATCATCGTCGATGTGCATCCACACCCGGACCAGGCGTTGTGCGACGGTCCGCAGGCGCTGGTCGACGCCGACCTCGATCAGCTCACTGCCGCAGTTCGCGACCTGCCGCCCTTACTCGGCCGCCGGCTCTCCTAAGCCCCTAACACCGGACGCAACACGTCCAAGGCGCGGTCAATTGCCGCGTCATCGACGTCGAGGTGCGTCACCAGCCGGACCCGCCGCGGCCCTACCGCTGAGACCAGCACGCCGCTCGCCCGGCAGTGCGCTGCGAGCGTCGCGCTATCCAAGTCCGTCACCGATAGATCCAGCGGCACGATGTTCGTCTCGACCCCCGCCGGATCGACCAGACCAGGACGTACGGCGGCAAGCTCGGTCGCCAGCCGCTGTGCGCGCGCGTGATCCTCAGCA
This sequence comes from Frankiaceae bacterium, assembly GCA_030840585.1. Classification (GTDB taxonomy): domain Bacteria; phylum Actinomycetota; class Actinomycetes; order JAFAQI01; family JAFAQI01; genus BP-197. The sequence continues at coordinate 2,590 of JAVEEG010000090.1, forward strand.
AGCCGATTCATGTTGTGCGCCAACGCATACAGCCCCGCGGCGGCGAGGATGCCGGCCTGCCGCATGCCGCCGCCGAGCCGGCGCCGGATGGCGCGCGCCGGCGCGACCATCGATGCGTCACTCATCACGACGACCGATCCCACCGGCGCGCCGAGACCCTTCGACAAGCAGACCGACAACGTGTCGAACAGCGCGCCGTACTCCCCCAGCGGGACGCCGCTCGCGACGTGCGCGTTCCAGATCCGCGCGCCGTCGCAGTGCAGCGACAGCCCGTACGACGACGTCAGTGCGCGGATGTCCTTGAGCAGCGCGACCGGGTAGACGGCACCGCCGCCGCGGTTGTGGGTCTGCTCGACGGCAACCGCGCGGGTCGGCACGGTGTGGTAGCCCTCGGGTCGGAGTTGCG
>JAVEEG010000143.1 GCA_030840585.1 Frankiaceae bacterium
ACGTCGTGTAGATGCCGACGCCGACGCCGCCGGCCTTGAGCCGGTTGATCGCGCCCTCGACGACCTTCGCGTTGACCGCGTGGTTCTGCGACCACTTGTACTTGTGCCGGAACTCGACGTCGACCCACACCATCGGCGCCGGCAGGCCGGCCTTGCGCATCGTCGTGAGTGCTTCCATTGCCTGTTTCGCGCCGTCGTTGCCGGCCCGGCAGGCGAGGTCGTTGGTGCCGCAGTCGCCGTACGGACCGCTGTCGGCGCGAGCGAGCTGCGCGGCGGTCGGGTACGACGGGACCAGGTACGCGCCGACCATCATGCCGTGGGCCTTCGCCCACGACAGTTGCGCGGCCAGGCACGGGTTGACGGTGTGGCCGGCGCCATGGGTCAGGCCGAGGATGACGTACGTCCCACCGGTGGGCATGTGCGCGGCCTTCGCACCGTTGCCGTGGTTCGAGCATTGCGGCCAGGAGACGTCGTAGCCGTGGGTGTAGGTGGTGGTGGCGGCCCCGGTGGCGTGCGTCGCGACAGTGACGGTCGCCGCCACGAGCGCAGCGGCGAGCAACTGCCGGACGGATCGCATGGTGCTGGGCCCCTCGACGAAAGCGTGTCGACGAACCTAACGAAGAACGCGACCCCGCGTAACGGAGGTTGGGGGGCTACTCGCGCGCCAGCCACTCGCGGAGTACGGCGTAAACCCGCGGGTGGTTGAGCAGGTCGAAGTGGTGCAGCCCGCCGAGGTGCCGGCCGCGCTCGACGTCGAGGCCGAGCTTGCGGGTCCGGCCGGTGCCGGACGCACTGGCGAACGGCACCAATGCGTCGCCGACGATCCGAGCCACCCGGGTGTCGTGGCGGGCGCCGAGGGTCGCGCCGATGAAGTAGTGGTCCGCGCCGTCGAGCAACGGCGCGCAGTTGCTCGGTTCGTCCCGCACTCCGTCGGGGTCGGCGACCTCGGCCCAGTCGGCCTCGAGCAGGTCGCCGTACCGCAGATCCTTGATGCCGACGCTGCGGCTGGCCAACGCGTCGGCGAGCGGCTTGGTCTCGGCCAGCCGCCGCAGCGCGCGGGTCGCGTGCGCCGCACCGACCTCGAGCGGCGCGCCGAGGTGCGGCGAGCCGAGGTAGACGACCCGCTTGACCAGCGGCACCCACGGCGAGTCTTTCTCGCAGCCCTGCGCGGCGGCCGAGCGGATCACGAGGCCGCCCATGGAGTGGCCGACGAGCGTGAGTCGCTTCACCGGTGTCGGCCAGCCCGCGACGAGATCGGTCAGCAGCTCGTCGAGCGAGCGGCCGTTGGCGGAGATGTGCAGGCCGGTGTTGTAGCGGACGTAGACCGGCGTCAGCCCGTACTCGTCGTGCAGCCGGGAGCCGTGGGTGCTGTGCGGGTCGCCGTAGTGGTCGGCCGCGCCGAGCCGCCAGGCGACGTCGGTCTCGCAGAGTCCGTGCAGCCAGACGGAAACGTCCCCGGTGAGTTGCGGATCCTCGCGGTCGTAGTGCGCGGACATGCTCAGCGCGAGCGGGCTGTTGGTCCGGTCGAGCCAGTCACCCCAGGCACCGTTGAGCGCGCCGAGGGCGACGTTGCCTCTTGGTCGCTCGACGAGCGGCCGGTACGACGGATCCGCGGCGGCGCGGGCGGCGGCGGCCACTCCGGCCGCGGTGGCAGCGACCCGCGCGGCAACGCCCACCGTCGTATAGACGGAGGTAGAGATGGTGTCGTGGAGCAGCCGCGCCGGTGTGGCCGGCGGGCCGCTGGCGGTGAAGGCGCGGCGAGCGATGGCGACGTGCAGGTCGCGGATCATCGCGGTGGTCGCGGCGACCCCGCGGCCGGCGAGCGCGGCGGCGGCACGAATGTCGGCGGCAGAGGGGTCAGCGGCTGGTGCTGCGGTTCCGTCGGGCACCTGACGAGTGTCCCCCGTCGGTACACTCGTCAGGTCCCATTGGGGGCAGGTAGCTCAGTTGGTACGAGCGTCCGCCTGAAAAGCGGAAGGTCGGCGGTTCGACCCCGCCCCTGCCCACTCAGCCCTTGCTGCTGCGCGGATCGTTGCCGTAGGAGTCGCGGCGCTGGATCCGACCGTCGCGACCCTTCACCACGAGCTCGGTCTGCTCGCGCTTGGCCTGCGCCCGCGCGGCGGTCTCGGCGGCGGCCTGCGTGTCGTGTAGCGAAGCCGCTCGCTGCGTCCCGTTCTTCTGCCGGGCCCAACGTCCGTCCGGGCGGGGCTCGACCACGATGTGCTGCTTGGTATTAGCCATAACTGCGCCCTACCCGGCCTCACCGCGCGCGGCACTCACCCGGTCGCAAGGTTCTTACTACGCGTGCGGCTGAGAAGGTGCGCAGCCAGCAACGTCGAAACCCTGCGATGTGAGCCGTCGTAGGAAAATTCGGGCGCTCGCCGCCGCGGTCGTCGTCGTAGCAGCCGGGCTCGCCGTCGCGCCGGCACAGGCGGGCGGCGCCAAAGTCGGGTTCCGCGAGCCGATCTTCGTGGACAGTCAGCTGGCCGGCAGCGAAGGCTTCGTGATGGCCGTGCCGCAGTCGCACCGGCTGATCTACGCGACCCATGAAGGTACGACGTTGCTGCTGCGCAACGGCTTGACCGGCGCGCCGTCGGGCGCCGCCGACTTCGGCTCGACGTACCGCAACCAGGTCAACATGTGGTCCTCCGACGACGCCGGCAAGACCTGGCAGCGGATCAACTGGAATGGTGCCGGCTTCTTTACCGGCCCGGATCACAACCTCGGCTTCTCCGACCCGGACCTCACCGCCGACGGCGCCGGCAACCTCTACGTCACCGGCATCGACCTCGCCAACGACTCGCTCGTGTCGAGCAGTGACGGCGGCAAGACCTGGCCGACCGGCACCGTGCAGTGTCACGAGGGCGACCGGCCGTGGCTGGCCGGCGGCAAGGGCAAAGAGGTGTTCCTGCTCGACAACAGCGAGCAGTACGGCCACATCGTCGTCCGCAGCACCGACGGCGGCGCGTCGTGTTCGTCGACGCACGCGACCGGCGAAGCCAACGGCTACACCGGCTACGGCAAGCCGGTGTACGACGCCGCGACCGACACGCTCTACGAAGCCGCGATCAAGGGCAGCAACACGCTCGGCCTCGTCGCACTGCGCGGCGCCACCAAGAAGTTCGACAGCGGAACGCCGGGCACCGTCGAGAGCCGGATGGCGGTCGCCGGAACGTCGTTCAACACGTTCTGGAAGGCGCAGATCGCCGAGGGTTCCGACCACACGCTGTACATGACGTGGAGCACCGACGACCGCAAGCCGGGGACCTCCGGCGGCTGCAGTGGCGCGGCGACTCCGGTCGCCAACTCGGTGATGCTCGTGTCGTCACACGACGGTGGCCGCACCTGGTCCCGGCCGCTCGTGGTCGCGCACCCGGGCGTCACCGTGTTGTGGCCGTGGGTCATCGCCGGCGCCAAGGGTCGCGTCGCAGTTGCGTGGTACCAGTACGACCGCGTCACCGACCTCGACTGCGCGCCGGATGCGGCGAAGATGGGCGTACGGCTGGCAATGCTGACCGGTGCCGACGGCCACAAACCGTCGCTCACCACCGTGGACCCCGTCGGCCGGCCGACGCACTACGGCCAGGTGTGCACCAGCGGCACGGCGTGCGTCGCGACCGGTCACGACCGCCGGCTCGGCGAGTTCTTCACCCTCGCGCCGGATCGCAACGGCTGCGTGATGATCGCGACCGGCGATACGACGATGGTCGACGCCGTGACCGGTGGCCCGCTACCAACCGCGCGACCGCTGTTCACGGTGCAGAACAACGGAATCGGCCTCTACGGCCGCGCCTGCCACTGACGGTTACGCGAGCGCGGCGTCCAGGGTGATGTCGACACCGGTCAAGGCTTGGCTGACCGGACAGTTCTTCTTCGCCTCTTCCGCGTACGACGCGAACTGATCCGCATCGATGCCGTCGACGCTGCCGCGTACCGACAACCGGATCTGCGTGATGCCCTGTCCCGGTTGGAAGTCCACCTCGGCACTCGTCTGCAACTGCTGCGGCGGAGTACCCGCCTTGGCGAGCGCATTCGACAGCGCCATCGAGAAGCACGACGAGTGCGCGGCCGCGATCAACTCCTCGGGGCTGGTCTTGCCATTGGGCTCTTCGGATCGAGCCGCCCACGAGACGTCGTACGTCCCGATGCCGGAAGACTCGAGCGTGACCTGACCGCTGCCGTCCATGAGACTGCCGGTCCACGTGGTCGAAGCTCTTCGGGTAGTTGCCACAACGACTCCTCATCACGACGAACACGACGAACGGCGCCGAGTGACAGCACATCACTCGACGCCGTTCGTTAGACGAGCCGGGTCGCTACCAGCGATACCAGCGCGCACCGTCGACGCTACGTACGAAGAACCCGATGAGCCAGATCGCGAGCACTGCCAACGCGATCCACCACAGCACGTGAGCCGCAAACCCAATTCCGAAAAGAACTACGGCAAGCAGCAACACCAGAAGCACGGCACCCATGGCCTGTCACCTCCTTCGACGACGTTGTGCCCATGAAGTGGGCATTGATCACCTGATGTAGCCAACGGATAACGTCGCGCCCATGTCCACGCTCACCGTGACGGTCGACGGCGGCGTCGCCGAGCTCGTTCTCTCGCGTCCGAAAGCGCTCAACGCGATCTCGACACAACTCGCCACGGACCTCGTCGACGCGACCGATCAGCTCCGCGCCGATGACGACGTCCGGGTCGTGCTGCTCGCGGCCGACGGCGACCGGGCGTTCTGTGTCGGCGCGGATCTCAAGGAACGCAACGGGATGAGCGACGCCGACCTGCTGGCGCAGCGAGTCGTCTTCCGGGCCGCGTTCGGCGGCGTGCTCGGGCTGCCGCAACCAACGGTCGCTGCGGTGCACGGCTTCGCCCTCGGCGGCGGCTGCGAACTCGCGCTCTCGTGCGACATCCTCGTCGCAGACGAGACGGCAACGCTCGGACTGCCCGAGGTGTCGATCGGCTTGGTGCCGGGCGGCGGTGGCACCCAGCTCGCGCTGCGCCGCCTCGGCCCCGGCCGCGCCGCCGACGTCGTACTCACCGGCCGGCGAATTGCCGCCCAGGAGGCGACGTCGCTCGGACTGGTCGACCGGCTCGTCCCGGCCGGAAGTGCCCGCGCCGCGGCCCGCCAGGTCGCCGAGCAGATCGCTGCGAACTCACCGGTCGCGACCCGCGCGGCGAAGCGCGCGCTGCGGGGCGGCTGGGGGCTGGACTACGCGGCCGCGATGGACGTCGAGGACGCGGCCTGGCGCACCGCCGCGACCAGCGCCGACCGCCGTGAGGGGATCGCGGCGTTCAACGAGAAGCGCCGGCCGGCTTGGCCCGGGCGATGAGCTGGCGCGCGATCACGTTCTTCTGGATCTCGTTCGTGCCCTCGCCGAGCACCATCAGCGGCGCATCGCGGTAAAACCGCTCGACGTCGTACTCGGGCGAGTAGCCATACCCGCCGTGCACCCGCATCGCGTCGGCGGTCACTTCAAGGCAGACCTCGGACGCGAACAGCTTCGCCATCCCCGCTTCCAGATCGCTGCGCTCGCCACTGTCGTACCGCTCGGCCGCGTAGAGCATCAGCCGGCGCGCGGCCTCGGTCTTCGTCGCCATCGTGGCGAGCAGGTGCCCGACTGCTTGGTGCTGCCAGATCGGTACGCCGAACGCTTCGCGCTGCTGGGCGTAGTCGATCGCGGCGTCGACCGCGGCCTGCGCGACGCCGACGGCGCGCGCGGCGACCTGGATCCGGCCAAGCTCGAGACCGCGCATCATCTGCGCGAAGCCCGCTCTCTCCTCGGCACCGAGCAGCGCGGAAGCCGGCGCGACGTACCCGTCGAAGGAGAGTTCGCACGACTCGACGCCCTTGTAGCCGAGCTTCGGCAGGTCGCGCGAGACCGTGAAGCCCGGGCCGGGCTCGATCAACAGCAATGACACCCCGCGGTGCGGCGGCGAGGCGTCCGGATTTGTCTTGCACAGCAACGCAATCAGGCCGGCGCGCCGGCCGCTGGTGATCCAGGTCTTCGACCCGGAGACGGCGTAGCTGCCGTCGGGCTGGCGGCGTGCAACGGTGCGCATCGCCTGCAGGTCAGAGCCGCCGCCGGGTTCGGTGAGCGCCATCGCGGCGCGGATCTCGCCGGTCGCCAACCGAGGCAGGAACCGGGAACGTTGCTCCTCGGTGCCGAACAACGTGAGCAGGGTGCAGACGACTGAGTGCGGGCCCATCGCACCGGCGAGGCTCATCCAGCCGCGCGAGAGCTCAGCGGCGACGAGCGCGAATGCTGGGGTGGACAGCGGCGAACCGCCGTACGCCTCGGGCACGGCCAGCCCGAAGACGCCGAGCGCGCGCATGCGCTCGATCAAGTCCGCAGGGAAGGTGTTGGCAGCTTCGAGTTCGCGGACGACCGGCCGGACTTCGCGGTCGACGAACCGACCGATGGTCTCGACGTACGCGTTCTCTTCCGGGGACAGCGTCACCGGCTCACGATGGCATGGCCACGCCTAGACATGGACAGGCCGCGCGTCCCACGTGCGGGACCGCGGCCTGACCGTCAGCGTCCCGCCGGCACTGGGCGTCGGCGGGACGCTGAAGCTAGATGAGAGCCGTCAGCCTTCGCGCTGGCTGGGGATGCCCGCAAGCAGCGCCCGAACTTCGCTCTCGCGGTAGCGACGGTGGCCACCGAGAGTGCGGATCGAGGTCAACTTGCCGGCTTTCGCCCACCGCGTGACCGTCTTGGGGTCGACGCGAAACATCGTCGCGACCTCGGCGGGGGTGAGCAGCGGCTCGGCGTCGGGGGTGCGAGTGCTCATGGCCGTTCTCCTTGTCATTGGCCGCAACCCCTGTGGCGGCCTTGGTTGCCATAGTGCGCTTTTCGGCCGCTTGTCCGATATGGCTACTTGGGACCATCTTTTCCCGCGACGGACTAGTCCGGCTCGTCCACGAACCGCCCGAGAACGTCGGATTACAGCGGGTTCAGTTGGCGTGTTCGAGCGCGGCGAGGCGGCGCCAACGCTCCAGAACCTGCGCATATGCGGCGCTTGCGGCCTCGACATCGCCGTTCGCGAGCGACTCCAGCGACTCCGCGATCTGCGCGACCGACGTGTCTTCCGACAGCGTCTCGTCGTCGAGCAAATGGACAAGACCGCCGTAGTCGAGCTCGACCAGCGAATGCGGGTGAAAGTCCTCGAGCCAGCGCGCCAGCTCTTCCAGTGCGTCGACCGCCGGACCGTCGGCGAAGGCCCGCCGTACGACGGCGAGCGCCTTGGCCGCCCGGCGCCGGGCGCGCGACATGGCGGTCAGGTAGACCAACGCGCGGTCGAGTCCCGTACGGGCCGGCGCTCCCGCAGCCCCGCTGCGGCGCCGACCGAGCACCAACCGGCGCTCGTCGGCCTCGAACAGCGCGAACCACGACACCGGCACCTGCCAGGTCGAGGTCAGGATGCCGACGGCGTCGTCCGGATGGTTCGCCAACCAGGAGTCGTACTCCATCTCGGCGGCCTCCGCGACCGACGCCGGCACGAAGGCCTCGGAGAGCTCGTCCGGCAGGCCGGCCCGGAAGTCGGTCAGCGCCTCCCAGGTCCGCACCTGCAGCCGCCACGGGCAGACGTAGGTGAGGCCGTCGAGGTGGCGGATGTAGGCCTGGTCGCAGCCGCTGCCGACGTCGAGCCGGGGCGGCATCGCGAGGGTGGCGGCCACCGCGCGGTCATGCTCGTCGGCCATCAGCACCGGCCGGCTCGGGATCGAGCCCCCGTCGAGGTAGGCCTGCCAGCGGGCTCGCTCGTCGTCCGGGAGCGCGGCGAGCGGCTGGTAAACCCGCAGGTAAGCGGCGTGGCCGGTCATCAGTCGCATCCAACCACGCGGGCCGCGTACCCTCGGAGCGCCAACCCGCACCAATGAAGCTGTGGGAGACCCTGATATGGGCGTGTTCGACCGTGGCACCGGCCACGAGCAAGTGACGTATTTCGCCGACCCCTCGTCCGGCCTGCGCGCGATCATCGCGATCTACTCGACCGCGCTCGGCCCGGCCCTCGGCGGCACCCGGTTCTATCCGTACAAGTCCGAAGAGGACGCCCTCGCCGACGTGCTGAACCTGTCGAAGGCGATGGCCTACAAGGCCGCCTGCGCCGGGCTCGACCTCGGCGGCGGCAAGGCCGTCATCATCGGCGACCCGGCGACGGACAAGACCGAGGAGCTGCTGCGGGCGTACGGCCGCGCGGTCGAGTCGCTCGGCGGGCGCTACTACACCGCCTGCGACGTCGGCACTTACGTCGAGGACATGGACGTCATCGCGCGGGAATCGTCGTACGTCACCGGCCGCTCGCCGGCCCACGGCGGCGCCGGCGACTCGTCGATCCTGACCGCGTACGGCGTCTTCCAGGGCATGCGGGCGGCGGCCGAGTTCGCCTGGGGCTCGCCTTCGTTGCGGGGAAAGCGGGTCGGCGTCGCGGGCGTGGGCAAGGTGGGGCACCACCTGGTGCAACACCTGCTCGAAGACGGCGCCTCGGTGGTCGTCGCCGACGTCAACCAGGACGCGGTCGACCGGGTTCGGGTGCTGCATCCGGAGGTCGACGTAGTGGACGTGGACGCGCTGGTCGGCCAGCCGATGGACGTCTACGCCCCGTGCGCGCTCGGCGGAGCGCTGTCGGACGAGACGCTCGAGGTACTCCAGGCTCGGGTCGTCTGCGGCGCGGCGAACAACCAGCTCGCCCACCCAGGCGTGGAGAAGGTGCTGCAGGAGCGCGGCGTCCTCTATGCACCCGATTACGTGGTCAACTCCGGCGGCCTGATCCAGGTGGCGGACGAGATCGAGGGCTTCTCCGAGGCGCGGGCCAGGGCGAAGGCGACCGAGATCTTCGACACGACCCGGCGGGTGTTCGCACTGGCCGCGGCGGAAGGTGTCCCACCGGCGGTAGCGGCGGACCGGCTCGCCGAGCGGCGGATGTCGGAGGTCGGCCGGCTGCGGAGGTTCTGGCTACCTCAACGGTAAGCCGGGGCCGGGCGTTATTGTGGAAGCTGCCGGCCGCGGCCGGCGTACGTGTTCTCTTGTCGTCTCTGTCGTCATTTGACCGCCGGTTTGCC
>JAVEEG010000116.1 GCA_030840585.1 Frankiaceae bacterium
GACAATTCGCCGATCGACGTCGCGGTTGCGGCGGGCGCGACGCATGTGTTGTCGATCGAACTGGCGCCGCTCGGCGCATGGACCTACGACTTGCCGGCGCGCGACACCCGTTCGAGCCGGACGATGCTCAACGTCTACAACGACTCGTTCGACGCGAGCATGCAAGCGTGTATCACCAGTGGCTTGCGGCCGCTCGTCGCCAACCACGCGCAAGGCCCGCGAGTGTTCCGGATCGGCCCGCGCGGCCCGGCGCGTATTCCCGGCAAGGACGTGCCTGCGCAGACGATCGGCGGGCTCGACACGTTCGACTTCGACGGCGCGTACGCCCCGGCCGGCTCGCTCCGGCTGAACCTGTACGACGGGTTCATGCAGGGCTACTTGGAAGCCCGGCATTTCGCCAGCAACGCTGCGGCGAACAACGATCCGGTCGTAGTGGACTACCACGACCGGACAAAGCACGCAGGTTCGATCCGCAACGTCACGGCGGACCCGCGCAATCAGTTCTGGGAGGTCGGGCGGCTGGAGGTGTCGCTGGTGCCGCCGAACTGAGTCTCGCCCGCTAGCTGCTAGTGCTTGCCCCGGCAGCGCCAACCAAGTTGTGGCAACGCCTGCGTCTGCCGCAGATAGATCTGGCCGGCGGGACCGCGGCAGATGCAGCAGCGGTCGTCGCGCGCTACGTCCAGGAGCGGCGCGATGCGGTCGGGCAGCAGGGACTTAAAGCACGCAGCGCACATGACGTGTGTTTGCCGGGAAGCCACAGATCGAGTGTCGGCACCGGCTGGCCACGTGCCTGGCCATCTGCTGGCCACCCTGAGGCCGTGACCTGGCCCCGAAACCTGCCCGATGCACCTCTGGTCATGCCCCGGACAGGTCGGACGAGTGGAGCTGAGGGGAATCGAACCCCTGGCCTCTTCGATGCGAACGAAGCGCGCTACCAACTGCGCTACAGCCCCAAGCCGGTCAAGGATAGCCGACTCACAACCGCCCCGGGTCAGTCGTTGACGGCCCAGCGGTGGGTCAGGATCTCGTCCAGCTGACCCTCGTCGTCCGCGGCCACGACCTCGGCATCCGCCGCCACGACCTCGTCGCCGGTGTCGGCGCCCACGTAGTCGGAGTCCGGCTGCACCGGCGGGTACCGGCGGGGCGGCGCCGGCGGCTTCATCGTGTACGTCGGCCGCGGCACCGGCACCGGCTCCCACGCCGACCCGTCGTCGGTCCCGGTCGCCTCGACCGCGATCTCCTCGGCCAATACCTCGGGCGCTTCGACGAACTCCAGCTCCGCAGCCACCGGAGCAGCCATCCGCGCGGCGTAACGCGCCGCCGTCGGCGTCACCGGCGCGTCGGCAGCCGTCACCGGCACCCGAGACGCAGCCCGGCGACGAGCCCTGGCCACGGCAGCGCTCCGCCTGGCCTGAACCCGCAGGTGTACAACGAACCCGACCACGATGAGGTCGACGACGAACTGCAGCACCCACCCCATGACACCCGCGACCGCGAGCACCATGGTCAGCACCGCGACGCCGACCAATCCGAGCAACAGGCGCCGGCGTCGTACCGCCAACGAAGCCTTACGACGAGGAGCCGCCGGAGCGGCCCGACGAGGAGCCGCGGCGCCGGACACGTGCACCGACGCCGCCGACTCGCGGCGCGGCATCAGCACATATCGCGCCGAGCCCGAAGACGGCTGGCGACGCGACAACACCCGCATCGCAGCGGAGAACTTGTCGGCCGATCGCGACTCGGTCGCGGCGTCGTGTCTACGCAGCCACATCGGCACCAACACCACGGCCCACATGATGACAATGACCGCGAGGATGACGGCGCTCACGCGGACAAACGCTAGCCACGCCGAGCCTCCCCATCGGGGACATCGAGCGGCGTGTCGCGCGACAGTTGACGCTGATGCCACCGCGCGACCAACCCATCCGAGACATCACCGCGCAACAACACGTACGACAAATGGTCGCGCCACCCGCCCGCGATGTGCAGGAACTGCCGCCGTAACCCTTCTTCTCGAAAGCCGAGCTTCTCGACCACGCGACGGCTCGCGGCGTTCTCCGGCCGGATGTTGACCTCGACCCGATGCAGGTCCACCCGGTCGAAGCAGTGATCGGTGACCAGCGCGACCGCGGTCGGCATGACCCCGCGGCCGGCGTACCGCTCGTCGATCCAGTAACCCAGGTGACCGGAGTGCAGCGACCCGCGCACGATGCCGCCGACGTTGAGTTGCCCGGCGAACTCACCCTCGACAAGGATCGCGAACGGCAGTCCCCGACCGCGGCGCGCCTCCGCCCGCAACCGCCGGGTCATCGTGATGAACGTGCTCGCCGACGTCGGCACGAACGCGCGACCACCCGGTGGCGTCGCTTCCCACTCGCGCAACCATTCGACGTTGCGGCGCCGCGCTTCCGCCCACGCCGGCGCGTCGCGCAACCGCAGCGGCCGCAACGTGACGTCGCCGTCGCGCAGGACCGCCGGCCATCCCGGTGAGCGCGGCTCGGTCAACGTTTACTGCTCAATGGTCACCGCCGCGCGACTGCACGATCGCGTGCCCGATCACCGGCGTCAGCACGGTCACGCCGTCGCGCACGCCGCTCGGCGAACCAGGCAGGTTGACGACGATCGATCGACCGCAGGTACCCGTGACCGCGCGCGACAGGATCGTCGTAGGCACCCGATCGCGGTTGTACTGCCGCAACGCCTCCGCCAACCCGGGTGCCTCACGGTCGAGGATCCGACGGGTCGCCTCGGGGGTGACATCGCGGGGTGCGAAGCCGGTTCCGCCCGTCGTAGCAACGAGATCCGCACCCTCGGCCACCGCGGATCGCAGCGCCGCTTCGATCTCGTCGGCATCATCCGGTACGACGACGACGTCGCCGACAGCGAATCCCAACTCGCCCAACAACGTGGCCAGCAACGGGCCCGACTCGTCGTGCCGGAGCCCGCCGTGCGAGCGATCCGACACCGTGATGACGACGGCGCGCGCGTCGGCCGGCAGCTCCTCCGCACTCATTCGTCCCGCACCCATCTGCCGGTCTTGCCGCCGGTCTTCTCGATGACCCGAATGTCGGTGATGGTCGCGGACGGATCGACGG
>JAVEEG010000365.1 GCA_030840585.1 Frankiaceae bacterium
GAGCTCGCACAGGGGCCGCGATGGCTCCGCCGCCGCGCTCGCGGTGAGCCGCCTCGGCGGCGGCGCGGCCGGACCGGGCGGCCCGCGAGCGACCGACCCCGGATCGCCGGCCGTGCCGGCTGGCCCGACTCCCTACGTCCCGTCGGCGCCGCCCGGCGAGGGCGACCCGACGACGGGCTACCCCGTCAGCAAGAAGGACGACCCGACGACGGCTCCGAGCCCGATCCACGAGATCACCTGCGGCGCGGGTCAGACCGTCGGGGATGTGAACGGCGGCGCCGGCGCCGCCCTCGGCAGCGCCTGCAAGACCGCAGTGCCGCCGCCTAGCACGAGCGACACCTCCGGGCAGCCGCCGGCGGACGCCGTCACGAGCGGCTAGAGCCGCTCACCCTCCACCGCCCGCTCGACGAAGCGCAGCGCCTCGGCCTGCAGCTCGAGGTCGTGCTGGATCGAGCGGTGATGGCCGCCGGGCAGGAGCAGCAGCCGCTTGGGCTCGCCGGCGGCCTCGAAGAGCTCCTCGGAGACCGTGTACGGAATCTGCTCGTCGCCGCGCGCGTGGAGCAGCAACAGGGCGGTGCGCGGCGACAGCGTCGCCACGGCGTCGACGAGCGACACCCGCTCCAGCCACGGCTCGAGCGCCGGGCCGTCGGCCTCGAAGCCGTCGAGCCGGCCCGACCTGAGCCCGCGGAGCAGGAAGTCCTCGGGCGCCGGACAGATCGCGACGACGGCATCGACCAGCCCGTCGGCGGCGGCGCCGAGGATGGCGCAGAACCCACCCATGCTGGATCCGCGCAGGGCGATCCGCGGCGTGTGCTCCCGCATCACGCCGCACATGGTCAGTACGTCGTCGATTGCCTCCGGCCCGAAGCGACCCCCGGAGCGACCGTGCCCGCGCGCGTCGAAGGACAGCGCCGCCATGTCGTACGCGACCGCCGCCCGCGCGAAGTCGAAGTGGCTCTCCTTCGCCGACCCGGCGCCGTGGCAGATCACGACCCCGGCGCGCGGCTCGACCGGCGGCAGGAACAGCGCGTAGGCCAGGCCGTCGCGCGTCCCCAGATCCGGCCTGGCCGGGAGGGGGTGCTTCATACTTGCTCGAATTATGGCCGCGGTGGGACAGCAGGGCATCGAGGGCCTCGAGCACGTCTTCCCGCTCGGGTCGCGGATCGACGAGGCGGGGCGCCTTGAGATCGGGGGCTGTGACGCGATCGAGCTGGCCGAGCGCTTCGGCACCCCCGCCTACGTCTACGCCGAGGACGACATCCGCGCCCGCGCCCGCGCGTACATGGAGTCGTTCCGCGCCCACACCGAGCACTTCGAGGTCGTGTACGCGAGCAAGGCGTTTCCCTGCACGGCCGCCTACCGGCTGCTCGCGGCCGAGGGCCTCGCGTGCGACGTCGCCTCCGGCGGCGAGCTGTACCTGGCGCTCAGGGGCGGCTTCCCGCCGGAGCGCATCTACATGCACGGCAACAACAAGTCCGACGACGAGATCCGGATGGCGGTCGAGGCCGGCGTCGGCCACATCGTGATCGACTCGTTCGACGAGCTCGACCGGCTCGAGCGCATGGCCCCCGGTCAGGGGGTGCTGCTGCGCGTCACGCCCGGGATCACGCCGTCCACGCACGCCTACATCGCCACCGGCCAGGTCGACTCCAAGTTCGGCTTCGGGCTCGACGACGTGCCACGCGCGATCGACCGCATCCACAATCTCGACCTGCGCGGCCTGCACGCCCATCTCGGCTCGCAGATCTTCGACCTCGCGCCGTACGAGAAGCTGGCCGAGGTGCTGACCGCGATCGGCGACTATCCGCTGCTCAACCTCGGCGGCGGGCTCGGCATCGCGTACACGGCCGACGACCGGCCGCCTGGAATCGAGGACTACGCCGAGACGCTGGTGCGCGGGACGCCGGACGGCGTGACCGTGCTGTGCGAGCCGGGCCGCTCGCTCGTCGGCAACGCGGGCGTGACGCTGTACCGCGTCGGGACGATCAAGGAGATCCCCGGCGTTCGCACGTACGTGGCGGTCGACGGCGGCATGTCGGACAACCTTCGGCCCATGCTCTACGGCGCCCGCTACGAGGCGCAGATCGCCGACCGCTTCGGGGGAGATTCGCTGTCGACGATCGCGGGCAAGCACTGCGAGTCGAGCGACATGCTGGTTCGCGACGCAAAGCTCGCGGCGCCGGCGATCGGCGACGTGCTGGTCACGCCGGCGACCGGCGCCTACGGACACGCGATGGCCAACAACTACAACGGCGTGCCGCGGCCCCCCGTCGTCTTCTGCGCCGACGGCGACGCCCGCCTCGTCCTCCGCCGCGAGACCTACGAGGATCTGACGGACAGGGATGTCTGAAACCGCGCGCATAGGTGTCCTCGGCAAGGGGAACGTGGGCGGCGCCTTCGCCGAGCAGCTCGCCGAGCGCGCGTTCCAGGTCGAGGCGATCTCCGGCCGGCGCCCCGAGATCGCCGGTGTCCTGAGCCGTTCCGCCGGCGACTTCGAGGAGATCCTGTCCGGCTCGGAC
>JAVEEG010000370.1 GCA_030840585.1 Frankiaceae bacterium
GACGGGCTCCGGCGACGTGCTGCGGATCCCGTACCTCGCCGACATGTCGGTGCCCGACCCCGACATCTTCTACGACATCGAGGGCAACTCCGTGATCCTCAACCAGTACGAGGGGCTCCTGCGGTACGCCCCCGGCTCGACGAAGATCATCGGCAGCCTCGCCGACAGCTGGACGGTCTCGCCCGACCGCCTGACCTACACCTTCAAGCTGCACCCCGGCGTGAAGTTCCACGACGGCACGGCGCTGACGTCGAGCGCCGTCAAGGCCGCCTTCCAGCGCCGCCTCGACGTCGACCAGGCGCCCGCCTACATGCTCAAGCCCGTCAAGAGCATGTCGACGCCGGACCCCCTGACGTTCGTCGTGAAGCTCAAGAGCCCGGTGAACCCGTTCGAGGCCTACATGGCCTCGAGCTGGGGCCCGAAGATCATCGGCCCCGACGCGATCAAGACGCACGCCGGCAAGGACTTCGGCCAGACCTGGCTGCACACCCACGGCGACGGCACCGGCCCCTACAAGCTCACGGGCTTCGACCGCGGCCGCCAGTACACGCTCACGCGCAACGACGCGTATTGGGGCACCAAGGCGCACTTCAAGACCGTCCTCATCAAGATCACGCCGGACATCGGGACCCAGCGCCTCGAGCTGCAGAACGGCGACCTCGACGCGGTCCTGAAGTCCTTCCCGGCATCCGAGCTGGAGTCGCTGCCGTCGAGCCTCGTCGTCCAGAAGCAGCCCTCCAACCTGCGCCTGCTGCTCTACGTCAACCCGAACAAGGCGCCGTTCGACGACCCGGCCGTCCGCGCGGGGCTGCGCTCGACGATCGACGTCGACCAGCTCGTGAGCCAGGCCTACGCCGGGACGGCGACGCGCTCGGTCGGCGCCTACCCGGAGGCGATCCTCCCCGGCCAGCCTGCGCTGCCCTACAAGGTCGACGACGCGGCCGCCGCGGCGGCCGCGTCGAAGGCCTCGACGAAGAAGATCACGCTCGCCTACACGGCCGACGAGTCGGGCGTCCAGCGCCGCGTCGGCGAGCTCATCCAGGCCAAGCTCAAGACCGCCGGCTACGACGTGACGCTGCGCGAGGTGCAGCTGCCCGACACCTACGGCTACATCAAGCACCTCAAGACCGCGCCCGACCTCATGCTGCAGACGAACACGCCCGACGCCGCGCACCCCGACACCTGGGCGCGGATCGTCTTCTACTCGACCGGCGGGCTGAACTTCTTCGGCTACAAGGACACGCAGGTCGACGCGGAGCTCGACAAGGCGCTCGCCGCGCCGGCGGCGCAGGCGACGCAGCTCTACCAGGACGTCGGCAGGCGCGTCATCGCCTCCAACGCGCTGTTCTTCCTCGGCGACGTCAAGGACGTCTTCGTCCTCAGCAAGAGCCTCGCAGGCGTGCAGAGCGTGCCGGAGTACCCGTGGACCGTCACGTATGCGCCGCTGAGGCGGGCCGGAGCGTAGGCCGGTGACCGCGCTGATCGGCAGGCGGCTCGTCGCGCTCGTCGCGGTCCTCTGCGGCCTCGCGGTGATCGTGTTCGTCCTCCAGGCGGTGATCCCGTCCGACCCGGCGCGGGCCGTCGTCGGGGCGAGCGCGTCGCCGGAGGCAGTGGCGGCCAAGGAGCACGAGCTCGGCTACGACAAGCCGCTGCCGGAGCAGTTCGCCGACTACCTCGGCCGGACGGTCAGCGGCGACCTGCAGAGCTCGCTGCGCACGCGCAACCCCGTCGCCGACGACCTCCTGACGTTCGCGCCGGCGACGCTCGAGCTCGCGCTCTCGGCGTCCGTCCTGGCGGCCGTCCTGGGCATCGCGCTGGCGCTCGCGCTCGCCGGCGGGGGGCGGCCGGCGAAGCTCCTGCGCCTGTCGCTCGTCGCGGGGGCGTCGGTGCCGGGGTTCCTCGTCGCGCTGCTGGCGATCCTCGTCTTCTACTCGCTGCTGGGGATCCTGCCGGCCTCGGGACGGGTCGCGGACACGCTCGTCATCCCGGACGGGCCGACGAAGTTCCTCCTCGTCGACTCGCTGCTCGCCGGCGTCCCGGGCGTCTTCTTCAGCGCGCTCGGGCACCTCGTCCTGCCGTCGTTCACGCTCGCGCTCGTGCCGGCGCTCGCGATCGCGCGGACGCTCGCCACGACGCTCGAGCAGGTCATGCGCGAGGACTACGTCCGCACGGCGCGCTCCAAGGGGCTGCGCGAGCGGTCGATCGTCGTCCGCCACGGGCTGCGCAACGCCGCCGGCCCGGCGCTGACGATGGGCGGCCTGCAGTTCGGCCTGCTGCTCGGCGGCATCGTCGTCGTCGAGCAGATCTTCGCCTGGCCGGGGCTGGGCCTGTACCTCAACCAGTCGATCGCCTTCTCGGACTTCCCGGCGATCACCGGCACGACGCTCATGCTCGGGACGGCGTACGTCGTCGTGAACTTCCTCGTCGACCTCGCGCAGGCGGCGGCCGACCCGCGGATCAGGACCGTGTAGGTCACCGATGGGTGCACGTATCTCCTCCGAGACCCTGCCGGGAGGCGCGAGCTGGTCGCGGGTCTGCCGGCGCGCGACCGCGCTGACGCTCACCGACCTCGAGGGCGGGGCGAACGTCGCGCTGCTGCTGTACCGCGCAAGCGATCCGCTCGAGCGCTACTGCATGCCCGACACGCTGAAGGCCCAGCACGTCAGCCGGCTGGCGGCCGGCGTCGCGCTGTACTCCGACATGGGCCGCGTCCTGGCGTCGATGACGCACGACACCTGCGGCTGGCACGACACGATCACCGGCCACGCGACGGCCGGCCACGTCGCGGCCCGCTGGGGCGCCGTGAGCTACCAGGAGGCCCGCAACGACCGGCGGCGCAGCGCCCGCGACGGCCTGCTCGTCGAGCTCGCCAAGCACGGCCTCGGCCGCCGCGACCTCGTCGCGAACGTCAACCTCTTCACGAAGGTCGCGGTCGGCGAGCAGGGGGAGCTCGCGTTCGTCGCCGGCAACTCGCGCGCGGGCGCGAGCGTCACGCTGCGCTTCGAGCTCGACGTGCTCGTCGTGCTGTGCAGCGCGCCGCACCCACTGGACCCGGTGGCGGAGTGGCGCCCGCGCCCGGTGCGCCTCCAGCTCGACGCCGTCGCCGTCGCGGGGGACGCCGACGCCGTGCGGACGGCCTGCGCGGAGAACGGGCGCGGGTTCGCCGCGACCGAGGCGGTGCTGCGGTGAGCGGGGACGTCGACGTCCCCGCCGGCGACGGCTGGATCGGCGAGCTGCGCCGCGGCGAGGTCCTGCGGATCGTCGACCTCCACGGCAACCAGGCCGTCGACACGCTCCTCTTCGACGCCCACGACTACGCCAACCGCTACAGCGCCGTCGACACGCTGCGCGAGCAGGGCAACGCCTACCTCACCGCCGGCTCGGTGCTGCGCGCGCTCGACGGCGAGGCGCTCGTGACGATCGTCGCCGACGACTGCGGGCGCCACGACACCGTCGGCGGCGCCTGCTCGCAGGAATCGAACGTCGTGCGCTACGGCGAGCACACGCGTCACATGCATGCCTGCCGCAACACGTTCCTCGCGCAGGCGCTGGCGTGGGGGAGGGGCCTGGAGAAGCGCGACCTGTCGGCGAACGTGAACTTCTTCATGAACGTCCCGATGACGCCCGACGGCGGGCTGACGTTCGAGGACGGGATCTCCGCGCCGGGCAAGGCGCTCGAGCTGCGTGCCGACCGCGACACGCTCGTGCTGATCTCCAACTGCCCGCAGCTCAACAACCCCTGCAACGGCTACGACCCGACGCCGGTCCGCCTCGTCGTCCGCGCCCCGTGACAGCGCGGCGCGGGTGCTCGCGATGATCGAGGTCGTCTCGGCGGGCACGCTCGCGACGGTCCAGGACTGGCCCGGGCGCCTCGGCTACTGGGAGGTCGGCGTGCCGCCGTCGGGGCCGATGGACGACCGCTCGTTTCGCCGCGGCAACCGGCTCGTCGGCAACCCCGAGGGCGCGGCCGGGATCGAGCTGACGCTCACCGGCCCGCGGCTGCGCTTCGCCGTGCCGGCCGTCGTGGCGGTGACGGGCGCGCCGCTGGCCGTCGAGCTCGACGGGACCCCGGCCGCGCAGTGGGCGCCGCTGGAGATCCCCGCCGGCGGGCTGCTGAGGTTCGGGGCGATCCGCGGCGCCGGGCTGCGCGCCTACGTCCTCGTCCGCGGGGGCATCGACTGCGAGCCGGTCATGGGCAGCCGCGCGACGTTCGCCGCCGCGGGCCTCGGGGGGCGCCCGCTGCGCAAGTGCGACACGCTCGCGATCGGCGCCGCCCCCGCGTGCGATCCGTCGCCGCCCATCCCGCCGCCGCAGATCGGCAACGCCACGACGCTGCGCGTCGTCCCCGGGCCGCACGGCGCGCCGGACTTCCTCACGCACGACGGGCTCGCCGCCGTCTTCGGCGCGACGTGGACCGTCCACCTGCACTCCGACCGCACCGGCGTGCGGCTCACCGGCCCGCGGCCGGACTGGGCGCGCGAGGACGGCGGCGAGGCGGGCCTGCACCCGTCGAACATCCTCGACAGCGCCTACGGCGTCGGCACGGTCATGCTCGCCGGCGACATGGCGGTCGTCGTCGGCCCCGACGGCCCGAGCCTCGGCGGCTTCGCGGCGGTCGCGCAGGTCATCCGCGCCGACCTCTGGCGCCTCGGGCAGGTGCGCGCGGGCGACGCGGTGACGCTCGAGCCCGTCGACCCGGCCCACGCCGCCGGGCTGCAGGCGCAGGCCGAGGCGCTCATCGCGGGTGCGGCGCCGCCGCCCGCGCCGGCGCGCGTCGCCGTGCCGCCGCCGGTCCTCGACGCCCCGCGCGACGGGTCCGGCGGCCTCGTGACCTATCGCCGCGCCGGCGAGCGCGCGCTGCTCGTCGAGTTCGGCGAGCCGGTGCTCGACCTGCGCTCGCGCGTGCGCGCCCACCTCCTGCAGGCGGCGCTCTGCGAGCACGCGCCGCCCGGCGTGCTCGACCTCACGCCCGGCGTGCGCTCGCTGCACGTCCGGCACGACCCCGACCGGCTGTCCGCGCGGGCGCTGCTCGCGCTGCTCGTCGAGCTCGAGTCCGGGCTTCCCGCGCCCGACGCGACGACCGTCGAGGGCCGCGTCGTGCACCTGCCGCTGGCCTGGCGCGAC
>JAVEEG010000367.1 GCA_030840585.1 Frankiaceae bacterium
GCGATAGTGGCACTGCGGGTGGCGAGCTCAGCTCGGTCCTCTACGGAGCCACCGACGCCGCGGGCAACCTCTACGTCGCGAATAGCGCCGGTGGAAGTCGTGTGGACGAATTCGCCTCGTCGGGAGCTTTCCTGCGCGCCTTCGGCAAGAACGTCGACGGGGCGAACCCAGGGACCGGCTTCGAGGTCTGCACGAACGCCGCCGACTGCCTCGGCGGCGATCGCGCTAGCACAGCGGGCGCGTTCGATGAGGTCGTCGATGTCGCCGTCGACGCGGCGGGCAACGTCTATACCATCGAGTCGGAGAACCATCGCATCCAGAAGTTCACCGCGGCGGGTGCGTTCGTGAGCACGTGGGGAAAGGGCGTAAACGGGGGCTCGGGACTCGAGACATGCACCACGGTGAACGGCTGCTCGGGGGGCGCGCTCGGCGGGAAGGGTGGCGAGATCGACAGCAGCTTCCCGGGCATCGGAGCCAATCCGCTGGGCGGCCGCACTCTGTACACGGCCGAAGGCTTTGAAGGTCGTCGCGTCCAGGTGTTCGGCGCCCGCGCGCCGACTCTCACCGCCACCTCGCCCGCGTCACCGGCGAACGACAACCAACCGAAGCTGATCGGCAGCGCGCAGGAGGGCGCGACCGTAACGGTCTACGCGAACTCGAGCTGCACGGGCGCGGTCAAGGCGAGCGGCAGCGCGGCAACGCTGGCGTCGCCGGGGCTCCCAGTGGCGGTCGCCGACAACTCGACGACCACCTTCTACGCCACCGCCACCGCAGGCGGCGAGACGAGCGACTGCTCGCCCGTCGGCCTGACCTACGTCGAGGACTCGACGCCGCCGCCGACGCCCACCATCAGCAGCACCTCGCCGGCCAGTCCGAGCGACGACCAGAGCCCCGAGGTGCGCGGCAGCGCCGAGGCAGGCTCCACGGTGCGGCTCTACACCGACATGGCCTGCGGCGGCACCCCCACCGCGAGCGGCAGCGCGGCGACGTTCGCCTCGCCAGGGCTCACCGTGTCCGTTGCCAAGGGCAGCAGCACGATGTTCTTCGCGCGTGCGACCGACGTCGCCGGCAACGTGTCCGGCTGCTCGCTTGGCGTCGTCTACGAATCCACCCGCGACACGGCGATCACATCGGGACCGGATGGCGCGACGGGCGATCCGGCCCCGTCGTTCGGCTTCACGGCCGATCCGGCGCCCGGCGCGAGCTTCGTGTGCTCGGTCGACCATGCGACTCCGTCCCCGTGCTCGTCGCCGTCCACGACGGGGCACCTGAGCGACGGGAGCCACGAGTTCGAGGTGGCCGCGGTGTCTCCGAGTGGCGCTCAGGACCCGACGCCGGCGACCCGGAGCTTCTTCGTGGACACAGTCGCGCCGGCCACCACCCCGCAGATCCTCGGTGGGCAGCGGGTGGGGCAGAGCAACACGTACCACGGGAGCGTGCTGTTGAACGCGTCGGCGAGCGATCCGGCTCCGAGCGGGGGCGGAGTGGTAACGCGGTGCGGGTACAACGGCGCCGCGGCGCCGCCACCCGCCTCATTCGACGCGCTCCCGGACGGATGCACGCAACCGATCGTCTCGGAACCCGGCGACTACGCGTTCTACGCCGCCTCGCGCGATGCCGCGGGCAACGTGGAACCGGCCGTCCGCTCTGTGAGGTTCACGCTCCTGCCGGGGGTTGAAGTGAGCATCACCTCGGGCCCTGAAGGAGCCACGTGGCAGAAGCAGCCGCTGTTCGGATTCACCTCGACCACCGCCGGCGCGACCTACCGCTGCAGCATCGGCGGCAGCAGCTACGTGACGTGCCAGAGCCCGTGGCTCTCGCCGGTGCAGGACCCGGGCAGCCACGCGTTCTACGTCAAGGCGGTCGCGCCGGACGGAACCGAGAGCAACGTGGAGGCGCGCTACTACACGATCCAGGCTCCGACCGCCCCGGCGAACGAGCCGCACGGACACTGCGCGGTGAACCCGTTCGTGGTCGACCCCGACAATCCCAACGGGGGGAGCATCGTGGGGTGCGGATTCGGCCAGTGCCCGCGGCGGATCGCCTGCTCGGCGGCGATCCCGCCCTGCCCCGTCGGCGCGATCTGCACGCTGCGGTTCACCAGCCACTTCGAGGACGCTGATCCGTCGATCACGTTCGCACTCTTGAGCTATTGCCAGCAACACGTCCAGGATTGCACCAGCAACAACGACTGGGACAACAGCTGGAGGGTGACCCACGCCTTCGATGGACGCCTCCACGAAGGCGCGGGAGACTTCGAGCTCGGCCATTGCTATGCCGATGTCATGGCCGATCCCAAGGCGTGCGACCTGTCCTCCACGGTGACGATAGTCGGCCTGAACAGGACGATCAGCCCGATCTGCTCCGCGCTGATCGAGGATTCCCTGGGCGGCCCGCTTAAACCCGGCGTTACACAGCCACGGGACTTCGGGCCGGACTCGCGCCGTCACCTCGACTGCGACGTGACCGAGTCGATCGCCCCCGCCTCGGCACTCGACCTCGCGAGCGTCCCACCGGGGCCGTTGAACAGCTACGTGTACGCCCCGGCCACCGGAGCGCTGACGATGACGCCCGGCGCGCCATTCGGTAAGGGCGCGGCGTTCGCGGCGCGGAAACCACCCCCCAAGCCGGGCATCAAGTCGATGCACATCACCGTCAAGCATCCCGGGGCGGTCCCCTTCCGGTTCCATCTCAACAAGGCAGCTACGCGACTGCTCGCCCGCCGCCACAAGCTCAAGCTGCGGGTGAAGATCACCCTGAAGCCCCCGCATCACGCCGCGATCACCCGCACGCACACCGTCAGCTTCACCCACCCGGCCAAGCCCCCCAGCGCCCGCCAGCGCCGGCGAGCGGCCCGCCGGCTGTGCCTGCGCAAGCATCCGCACCAGGCCCGGCTCTGCAATCGTCTCTGAGGCAAGCGATCGGGGCGCCCGGATTTGGCCTCCGATGGGTCCGCAGCTACGACGCGTCGGCACCATCGAGGGCGGCCAGTTGGTCGGCCAGCCCGGATCGGGCGTCGCGGCCATCCAGTCCGAGCTTGCGGTAGGAGGCGCGCGACGCGCACCTCGCTCGAGGTGGGGTTGAACAAGACCTCGGCCAGCACCGA
>JAVEEG010000179.1 GCA_030840585.1 Frankiaceae bacterium
ACGGCGACGAGCGGGTTGTCGCACTGGCCGAAAGCGACGCCGGCTGGGATCCGTCGTCGTGGCGCGAGCTCGCCGACATGGGTTGGCTCGATCCGTCCCTCGGGCTGCTCGAACACGCGGTGATCGCGGAGGAGTCGGCGTATGCGTTGTTGCCGGCGCCGTGGTTCTCGACCGTCGCTTTGGCTTGGCCGCTGCTCGACGACGAGGTGCGTACGGCGGTGTCGACCGGCGAGCGATCGGTGACGCTGGCGTCGCACGGGTCGGTGGCTGCTTCCGGTGCCGCGTTGACCGGTGTCGCGACATTGGTGCCCGACCTCACCTCGGTGACCGATGTCCTTGTCGTCGCTGACAACGGCGTCTATGTCGTGGAGGCGACGCCAGATCTCGTCGTACCGCGGTCGACGATGGATCGCACCCGGCGGCTCGGCGAGTTACGGCTGGACCGGACGCCGGCTCGCCGGCTCGACGCGTCGTTCGGTCCGGACGTACGGCGGCGGGCGCTTGCGTTGGCCGCGTGTGAAGCGGTCGGTGTGGCGCAGCGGGCGCTCGACCTGGCGGCGGCGTACACGAAGACCCGCGAGCAGTTCGGCCGGGTGATCGGTACCTATCAAGCGGTGTCGCATCGGGTTGCCGACATCTTCGTCACGTTGCAGCTCGGCCGGTCGCTCGCGTACTGGGCCGCATGGGCGGTGAGTGAGGACGACCCGCAGGCCGATCTCGCGGTGGCGGCGGCGAAGTCGGCGGCGACCGAAGGCGCGGTGCTCGCGTGCGAGTACGCGATCCAGGCGCACGGCGGCATCGGCTTCACCTACGAACACGTGCTGCACCGTTACTACAAGCGAGCGCAGTGGCTGGAAGCGTTCGAGGGTTACGGGCGGGAGCACCGGGCCGCGGTTGCGGCGGCACTGTTGGACGGCGACGGAGGAGTTGCGGCGTGATCAAGCTGAACAAGGTGCTGTATACCGCGGTCGCGACGGCCGAAGGCGGCCGGGACGGGCACACCGCGACCGACGACGGCAAGCTCGATGTAAAGGTCGTGCCGCCGGTCGAACTCGGCGGCCCGGCGGACGGGTTCGGCACCAACCCCGAGCAGTTGTTCGCGGCCGGCTACGCGTCGTGCTTCCACTCCGCGGTCAAGCTGGTGGCGCAGCGGCTGAAGCTCGACCCCGAGGGCTCGACGGTGACTGCGAAGGTCGGCTTCGGCTCGATCGAAGGTTCGCCCGGCTTCGGGCTGACCGTCGAGCTGCTGATCAGCCTGCCGGGGGTGCCGGATCGCGAGCAGGCCGAGCAGGTGGTCGACCGCGCGCACAAGGTCTGCCCCTACAGCAACGCCGTCCGCGACAACATCGACGTAACCCTCACGCTGACGTAGCCCCCCGTCCCGTTGACTGTGACGTTCAAGGCGTTATCGGCGCCTTATTACGCCTCGAACGTCACAGTCGACGGTTGGGTTAGTTGCCGGGGAGGACGGTCGAGCCGGCGAAGTTGGTGATGCCGGTCGCGGCCGAGTCCAGCCGTACGACGTAGAACCCGCTGTTGCCGTCGCTGTACCAGATGTCGCCCGTGGCCTCGTCGTACGCCGGCGCGCTCATCGCGAACGAGCCGGACCGCGGCGAGGTCGACGACGGCAGCAACGGCTTGTTGAAGTACGCGATCTCGACCGGGTTCGCTGGGTCGCGGATGTCGAACACACGCAAGCCGCTCATGATGAACGAGCACGCGATGATGTACGGGTCGACCCGGCTCGGCAGGTCGCAGTAGTGCGCCTGGTAGCCCTGGAACGGCTGGTCCGCGGCGTTGCCCGGGTCGGCCTCGAGGTCAGCGCCCTGCGCCGACGGCTCGTTGACCGCGAGCCGCATGTTCGACACGACGAACGGGTTGGTCTCGTCCTCGATGTCGATGATGCGGGCCGCGCCGATGTTCGCGTCCGACCCGAACTCGTCGTCCTCCAGCAGGTACTTGTGCCCGGCGACCGTGAACGGCGTCGCGTTCTGCGGCGTGCTGACGTTCGACCAGGTGAGCCGGCTGACGACGTGCAGCTGCGGGTTCAGCACTCGGTTCTGCACCTGGCTCACGTCGAGAATGGTCAGGCCCTTGAAGCCGCCGCCCGGCTCGTTGGGGTCGAACAGGCCCTCGGCCATGTACAGCCGGGTGCCGTCCTCGCTGATCGATACGCCGTGCGGCTGGTAGTTGAACCACACGCCGAGCAGGGTCGGCACCTTCGGGTTGGTCAGGTCGACCGCAGCGAGCGTGTGCCCGTAGAGCGACGAGACCCAGAACGTGTTGCCGTCCGGGGAGAACCCGCCCTCGTGACCCAGCACGCCCATTGGCACCGAAGCGTCGAGCCTCGGGTGCCGGCAGTCCTTCTTCACGTCGTACACGTCGACAAAGCCCGGGTGCACCGCCGGGTTGCCCATGTCGGCGACGAGCAGGCCGCGCGCCTGGTTCAACCGGACCGACTCGTGCGGCGACTGGAACGCCGGCGTCCGCAGCACGTCGGTGATCACCGGGTGCGTGGGGTCGGACATGTCGGTGACGTACGTGCCTGGGCCCTCGGGGGTCGCGGCCGGGACGGTCTGGCCGGCGACTGTGGTCTGACCGAGCACACCGGCCTGGTCGGAGAGGTTGTTCGGGAACAGCAGGGTGGAGTCCCAGTACGCGCACTCGTGGCCGGCCGGGTCGACGTACCGCTCGACCCGGTAGCCGCCGACGGTGCCGCCGATGTGGCTGACCTCGCGAGCGTTGCAGTAGTAGCCGTCAGCGGCGCGGCCGGAGTTGTAGTCCGCGAGCGGCGCGCGGCCCTGGGTCGACTCGGTCATCGAGCCGGTATCGCAGGCGATGCCGGGAGTCGGGCCGGAGGACGGGCCGCTGGCGCGCGCGGCGACGAGCGCGCCGCCACTCGTGGCGACAGCCACCGCCGACAGCGCGGCAAGAAGACGTGGGGAAACGGGCAAACGCATCGGGGGGCTCCTGAAGGGGAGAGCGCTGGCGGGCGCGCCTCACTTCGACGCACCGTCATCGAGTCCTGCTGCCCAGAATCATCCATCTGTCACGCAGGCCAGAAAGATCAAGAAGGAGTTGTTGCGGTCCATACCGGACATTTCCGGCGCAGACTCCGCAACAACTCCTTCTTGATCATGGACGAGTTCTTCTAAATGCAGACCGTGCCGCTCGTCACGTTGGAGTCGCCGTAGTTGATGATCTGGTTCGTCGCGGGGTTGTGGTAACTGCCCGTCCAAGACATGACGTTCTTGTAGCAGTGACCCGTCGGAGCGCCGAAGAACGTGCTCCATCCGCAGGAGTAGTCGTTGTAGCAGGGCGGGTACGTGTCGGTGTAGTAGAGCGAGCCGTCCTTGTACACCTTGTTCGTGATGGTGATCTGCTGCATCTGGTCGGAGCACTCGACCGTCCCGTTCACCTCAAGGTTGTACCCAGGGCTGTACGGATCGGAGTAACGACCCGCCCACGAGCTGTCGCTGCACGACGCGTTATCGCCGCCGCACGGGTTGTTCCCGCAATAGGCCGCAGAGCCCGCTGTCGCGGCGCCCCAGGCGGCAACGCAACCCCACCCGGCGGTGAAGATGCAGACGATGGCGGCAGCCGCGGCGGCTCCCCCGGCCGCAGCGACACACTTGGTGCAGACGGACGCCGCCGCGACGGAGCCGGCCGGGTACGTGTAGGTGCGCTGCTTGGGGTTCGACAGCAAGCCCGCGACGGTCGAAACCGAACCGTCCGGATTGACGGCCGAGAGGGCCGTGACCGTGCGGCTCTCACCGGTGACCCGATTCGTGAAGGTCGCCGTCGTGTGCATGACGCCCTTGGCGCCGGGTTCGAACGTTTCGGTGACCGAGATGTTTCCCTGAGAACCCGTCCAGGTGAACGGCGATGTGGACACGACGTGTCCTGTCGGCGCCGTCGATGCCCGCACCGACGTCATATCCGCGGACGAGTTCCCGGTCACTGCGACGAGTGCCGTCACCGCGGTGGTCGCCATTACCAACCTCTTGCTGAGCTTCCTGCGCAATCTCATTGCGCCCCCTTTCGTCATGAGCCTGCGTGGCGATAGGGATACGTCGTAGAAGGTCGGGGACCCTCATCCGATTTTTCCGATACATACCTCCCTAGCTCACGGCGTTCCGCGACCGGATAATCCGTTCGGGGACTTGGCAATACGAGGGTTACAGGGGGACATTCGATGCTGGGCTCAACCTTGGCGTCGCGTGACACGGGGGCGGACCTTCGGGCTGGCGAGCACGATCAGCTAGCGAGGGATGTCGACCCGTCGGTCTGGACGCATCTGATGGCGCATCGTCACCGGCTACTGCGCTTCGCTCGAACTCGGGCAGCTAGCGTTGCCGACGCGGAGGATTGCGTTAGCGAGGCTCTGCTGAGAGCCGCGACTTTTCGCGACCTCGACATCGACCAGGCGGCCGCGTTCCTTACGACGGTGACCGCGCGGCTCTGTGTCGACAGCCATCGTCGCGAGGGTCGGCGAACCCGCGCGCTGGAACGCCTCGCCGCGACGGCCGACAGCCCATTACCGGACGGTCACGAGTCGGCCATTTGCGATCGAGCCGAAGCGGACTGGTTGAACCACCAGCTGGGCAAGCTTCCCCGACGGGAGGCGGAAGCTGTTCGAGCGGTCGCCGAGCACGGCAGCGTCGCGGCAGCCGCAGGACATGTAGCCATGTCTAACAAGGCACTGGAATGCGCGCTAGCGCGGGCCCGGCGACGGTTGCGGTCGCTTGTCGAATCGGACGCATGTCATTCTCACCCTGACGTTGCCGCGTCCCGTCCACGGCGGTCCAGCTCTGGCCAGCCTCCATCCGGCCGTCGCGACCACGTCGTCAGTTGCCGGGCAGGACGATCGTCTTCGCGAACTTCGTGATGTGCGTCGCCGGGTCGAGACGGACGACGTAGAAGCCGCTGTTGCCGTCGGTGTACCAGATGTCGTGGGTCGCCTCGTCGTACGCGGGCGCCGACATGGCGAACGAACCGGACTTCGTCGAGGTCGGCGATGGGAGCAGCGGCTTGTTGAAGTACGCCACCTCGATGGGGTGCTTCACGTCGCGGATGTCGAACACGCGCAGCCCGCTCATGATGAACGAGCAGGCGATGATGTACGGGTCGACCCGGCTCGGCAGCGAACAGTAGTGGGCCTGGTACCCCTGGAACGGCTGGTCCTGCCCGTTGCCCGGGTCGGCCTCCAACGCAGCACCCTGCGCCGACGCCTGGTTAACGGCAAGCCGCATGTTCGACACCACGAACGGGTGCTTCACGTCCTGGATGTCGATGATCCGGGCCGCGCCGATCGCAGCGCCGGAGCCGAACTCGTCGTCCTCCATCAGGTAGCGGTGGCCGCGAAGCGTGAACGGCGTCGCCGTCTGCGGGGTGCTCATGCTCGGCCAGGTGAGCCGGCTGATGATCGACACCTGCGGGTTGAGCACCCGCTTCTGCACCTGGCTCACGTCGAGCACGGTCAGGCCGGAGAAGCCATCGCTGAACGCGTTCTCCGCCATGTAGAGCGTCTTGCCGTCCTCGCTGAGCGTGACGCCGTGCGGCTGGTAGTTGGTCCACGCGCCGAGCAGCACCGGCACCTTGGGGTTGGTCAGGTCGACGGCCGCGAGCGTGTGGCCATAAAGCGAGGCGACCCAGAACGTGTTGCCATCCGGCGAGAACCCGCCCTCGTGACCGAACACACCCATCGGCGACGACGCCTGGAGCACCGGGTGCCGGCAGTCCTGGCGCACGTCGTACACGTCGACGAAGCCGGGGTTCCAGGTCGGGTAGCCCATGTCCGCGACCAGCAGCCCGCGCTTGACGTTCAGCCGGACCGACTCGTGCGGTGAGTCGAACGCCGGCGTCTTCAACGTGTCGGTGATGACCGGGTGCGCGGGGTCCTTCATGTCGGTGACATAGGTGCCCGGGCCCTCGACGCCCTGGTCGGCGAGGTTGTTCGGGAACAGCAGGGTCGAGTCCCAGTACGCGCACTCGTGCCCGGCTTTGTCGACGTACCGCTCGACCCGGAAGCCGCCGACCTGGCCGCCGATGTGGCCGATCTGGCGGGCGTTGCAGAAGTAGCCCTTCGCCGCCCGGCCGGAGTTGTAGTCGGCGAGCGGCGCGCGGCCCTGCGTCTTCTCCGGCATCGAACCGGCGTCGCAGCGCAGATCCTTGATCGAGGCCATCGACGGCGCGGCCGGGCTGGACGTCGCCCGCGCGGCG
The DNA here is from genome assembly GCA_030840585.1 of Frankiaceae bacterium. Lineage (GTDB taxonomy): Bacteria > Actinomycetota > Actinomycetes > JAFAQI01 > JAFAQI01 > BP-197. The sequence goes on from JAVEEG010000179.1 coordinate 6,223, forward strand.
ACGACCGCGCCGCTGGTCAGGCTGACGGCGCCGATCGAGAGCGCGGCGACCAGACGCGTGGGGATGCTGGGGAGACGCATGGACCAACCTTCACCGGGGACGGGAACCGAATCCTGCTCGGTACAACGCCGTTGGAAGCACTAGGTGACGCCCGGTTCTTCCCCCGGGCTCTCGGCCAGGCCTACCCGCCGGACGAGCGGCGCAAGCGTCGTGCCCTGTACGACGAGCGTGACGACGACCACCGCGGTCGCTACCGCGACAAGCAATGGCCGGTGCGGCATGTCGCCCGGGATAGCGAGGACTGCCGCCAGCGGTACGACGCCGCGAGCGCCGGCCCACGTCACCACCGCGGCCGCCGCCCAGCGGGCCTGCGGCGCCCGCCCGCGTGCCCGGCCGGCCAGCACCACACCGCCGAGCGCGAGCGCGCGCGTGATCAACAGCGTCGCGGTGACCGCCGCCACCAACTCGACCGCCACGGTGCGGTCGGCGGCATGCAGCGCGCGCAGGTAGCTCGCCAACTGCAGCCCGATCACCGCGAACACGACGTTCTCCAGCAGGAAGACCAGTACGGCGTACATGCCGCGGGTGAGCTCACCGCCGCGCGGGCCCGGGCGCCGGGCGAGCAGCAGCCCGGCGACGATCACCGCGGTCACCGGGCTCACCCGCGCCGCCTGCGCCCCGACGGCTGCGGCGTAGGGGATGGCCAGCGCGAGCGCAGCCTGCACGGTCGCTTCGCGGGCGAACCGGACGGCGTAGTCGCCCAGCAGCCCGACGGCGGCGCCGACGAGAACGCCGCCACCGGCGAGTACGACGAACCGGCCGGCCGCGTCCAGCCCGGTAACCCGATGCGCTGTCGCCGCGACGACGGCCACTTGGAACAAGACCAATGACGTCGCGTCGTTGAACAGGCTCTCGGTCTGCACGACGGTCGCGACCCGACGCGGCAACCGAAGCCGCCGGGACAGCGCGGTCACCGCGACCGGGTCAGTGCTCGCCAGTACAGCGCCGAGCACGAACGCGACCGCGATGCCGATCCGGCCGTCGATCCATCGGGTCACGACCGCGACGGTCACTGCCGTGACCAGCACCAGGCCGATCGCCAGCGCGGCCACCACGCCCCACACCTCGCGCAGATGCGGCAGCGACGTTTCGCGCGCGGCCGCGAACAGCAGCGGCGGCAGGATGCCGAGGACGACGACGTCGGGCGACAGGTGCGGCACGTGCACGCCGGGCACGAAACCGAGGCCGAGACCCACCAGGACGAGCAGGCTCGGCGCCGGCGTACTCAACCGGTGCGCGACGGCGGCGACGGCGACCGCGAGGAGGACGAGACCGAGCACCGCTGCGACAGTGGCCATCCTCGGTCCCACCCTACGGCGGACCCGCCTACGGCGACATAGCCTGCGTCGATGCTCAGCTATCCGCCGACCCGCCACGACTCGACCGCCGACGTGCTGCACGGAGAAACCGTCGCCGATCCGTACCGCTGGCTCGAAGACACGTACGCCGACGACACCGCCGCGTGGGTCGCGGCTCAGAACGCGCTGACCGACAGCGTGCTGGGTGCGTCGCCCAGCCGCGATGACATCCGCGCCCGGCTCACCGAGGTGTGGGACTACCCGCGCCGCGGCGTGCCCTACGAGCGAGCCGGTCGCTGGTTCCAGCAACGCAACACCGGCCTGCAGCCGCAAGCAGTGCTCTATGTCATGGACAGCGCTGACGACGCGGGACGGGTGTTGCTCGATCCGAACACGCTGTCCGCGGACGGGACGGTCGCGCTCATGGCGACCGACATCAGCCCGGACGGCCGGCTGCTCGCCTACGCCACCAGCGCGTCCGGCTCCGACTGGATGACCTGGCGGATCCGCGAGATCGACACCGGCAGCGAGCTGCCCGACGTCTTGGAGTGGTCGAGGTTCTCCGGCGTCGCGTGGACGCCCGACTCGGCCGGACTCCTCTACGTCGGGTACGACGAGCCGGAGACCGGTCAGGAGTTCCTGGCCGAGGTCCGGATCGGTCGGGTCGCGTTGCATCGGCTCGGCAGGTCGCAGCGCGACGACGTCACGGTCTGGTCGGCGCCGGATCAGCCGGAGTGGATCCCGTCAGTGTCGGCGACGCCGGACGGATCCTGGGCGGTCATCTTCGTCGCCCACGGCACCTTTCCGGAGAACCAACTGCACGTCGTTGACCTCGCCAATCCCCAAGGCGCCGTACGTCCGTTGGTGCCCGGATTGGACTGCGAGGCGACGTACGCCGGAAACGTCGGTACGACGTTCTACCTCTCCACCGACGCCGATGCCGCGAAGCGCCGCATCGTCGCGGTCGACCTCGACAACCCGGATCGCGCGAACTGGCGCACGGTGGTCGCGGAAAGCACGGACACCCTCACCGACGCGCACCTGTTCGGCGGCCGTTTGGTCGGCCACTACCTCGAGCACGCGCACTCGTCGGTGCGGGTCTTCGCGCTCGACGGCGAGCGGCAAGCCGATGTCGAACTGCCCGGCATCGTGACCGTCAGCGAGATGTCCGGCCGCCCCGAACGCGACGTCATCCATCTCGGCGTCACCTCGTTCACCGACTCCGGATCGTTGTGGGCTTACGACCTCTCGACCGGATCGATCCGCCGTACCTTCGCGCCCGCCGCGAGCATCGACACCGACTCGTTCGTCACCGACCAGGCGTTCGTCGAGTCGACCGGCGGCGCACGGGTGCCGGTGTTCCTCGTGCATCGCAACGACGTGACACCGACCGGCGACGTGCCGGTGCTGCTCTACGGCTACGGCGGGTTCAACATCCCGCTCACGCCGGCGTTCTCGGCGCTGCGCGCGGTCTGGGTCGAACGCGGCGGCGTGTACGCGGTGGCGAACCTGCGCGGCGGCGGCGAGTACGGCCGGGAGTGGTACGACGCCGGCCGCCGGGCTAACAAGCAGAACGTCTTCGACGACTTCGCCGCCGTCGCTCGTTGGCTCGGCGGCGACTCCGGCTGGTCGCGCCCGGATCGGGTCGCGATCCACGGCGGCTCCAACGGCGGCTTGCTCGTCGGGGCCTGCCTCACCCAGCACCCGGAATTGTTCGGCGCCGCGGTCCCGGCCGTCGGCGTGCTCGACATGCTGCGGTTCCACCGGTTCACCATCGGGTGGGCGTGGACGAGCGACTACGGCGATCCCGACGATCCCGAGCAATACCAATGGGTTCGCGCCTACTCGCCGCTGCACAACGTGCGGCCCGGCACGGCGTACCCGCCGACGCTGGTGCTGACCGGCGACCATGACGACCGGGTCGCGCCGGGTCACTCGTTCAAGCTCGCGGCGGCCTTGCAAGCGGCGCAGAGCGGGGACGCGCCGATCCTGATCCGGATCGACACCTCGGCTGGTCACGGCGCGGGCAAGCCGACGCAGAAGCTCATCGACGAGGGCGCCGACTTGCTGACGTTCCTCGAATCGACGGTGAGTGGGAGGATGGACGCATGTCGTTGACCCTTGAGCACGCCGAGACGTTCGAATCGCTCGAGCCCGCGACCGGCGAGGTCGTCGCGACCCTCCCGGTGCACGGCGAGGCCGAGGTACGCGAGGCGGTCCAGCGCGCCCGCAAGGCGTCGGCGTGGTGGGTCGAGCTCGGCTTCGACGGGCGGCGGCAGCGGTTGCGTGCGTTCGCCGGCGAACTCACCCGCCGCCGCGAGGAACTGCTCGAACTCATCTCCCGGGAGAACGGCAAGCCGCGGATCGACGCGTTCATCGAGCACCTTCTGGTGCTCGAACACATCGACTGGGCGGCGAAGAATGCCCGCCGGATCATGAAGCCGCGCCGGGTCGGCGGATCGTTGCTGCTGGCGAACATCGCGCCGACCCTGGAGTACCAGCCGCTCGGCGTCGTCGGTGTGATCGGGCCGTGGAACTACCCGCTGTTCACCCCGATGGGCTCGATCGCGTACGCCCTCGCGGCCGGCAACACGGTGGTGTTCAAGCCGAGCGAGTTCACCCCGACGGTCGGTCTGTTCCTCGCCGAAGCGTTCCGCGCGGTGGTCCCGGAGCAGCCGGTGTTCCAGGTCGTCACCGGCTTCGGCGAGACCGGTGCGGCGCTGTGCCGGGCCGGTGTCGACAAGTTGGCCTTCACCGGCTCCGCGCCGACCGGCCGCAAGATCATGGCTGCCTGCGCCGAGACGTTGACGCCGGTGCTGCTCGAACTCGGCGGCAAGGACGCGATGCTCGTCGACAGCGACGCCGATGTAAAGGCGGCGGCTGGCGCGGCGCTCTGGGGCGCCTGCGCGAACGCCGGCCAGACCTGCATCGGGGTTGAGCGCGTCTACGTCGTCGACGCCGTGTACGACGAGTTCGTCCGCGAACTCACCGCAGCCGCAAAGGACCTGAAGGCCGGCGGCGACAACGCGGTGATCGGTCCGATGACGATGCCCCGTCAACTCGACATCGTCCGCGAACACATCGAGGAAGCACTCGACCGCGGCGCCCGCGCTCTCGTCGGCGGCCGCGAGTCGGTGCACCCGCCGTACG
>JAVEEG010000354.1 GCA_030840585.1 Frankiaceae bacterium
GGTCGATCATCTCGTCCCACGTCTGCGGCGGCTTGGGGACGCGGTCCTTGCGGTACCACAGCAGCTGCGTGTTGGACCAGATCGGGACGGTGTAGAGCCGGTTCTTGAAGCGCGCGGTCTGCAGGACGCTGTCGAAGACGTTGCTCGAGACGACCTGGCGCGTGGCCTCCGGCACCGGGCGGATCCAGCGGGCGTTCGCGAACTCGCCGGTCCAGACGACGTCCATGCCGAGGAGGTCGAGCGAGCTGTCCTTGGCGCCGAGGCGGCGGACGAGCTGCTCGCGCTGCTGGTCGGAGGCGTTGGGCAGCAGCTCGACGCTGATGTCGTAGCGCCCGCCGGACTGCTGCGAGCAGCGCTTGGCGAGCTCCTGCACCGAGCCGCCGGGCTGGTTGCCGACGAACCACGAGAGCTTCGTCGCGCCGCCGGAGCTCGTGTCGCCGCCGCAGGCGACGAGCGTCATCGAGGCGACTCCTGCGAGCATCGCGATGCAGATCCTCCGTGACACGCTGCCCGAAGTACCCCGTAGGGTTCGTGTCGAATCGCACGTACGTCGAATTGCCGACCCGTCAGCGCTTGCGCACGAGCTTCATCCGCGGATAGGAGCGGACGTAGGCCGCGGGGCGCGTCAGGCGAATGACGAGCGTGACGCGGTGGTTGGAGCTCTTGCGGCGCAGGCGCTTGCGGTTCTTCGGCCCCACGCGGATGGTGTAGCGGCTCGTCCGCCCGGCCCGCAGCGAGAACGAGCGCTTGCCGAACGCCTTGCGCTTGCCGTTCCAGCGCACCTCGAGGCGTCCGCGGCAGCGCGGCTTGGAGGCCTTCGCGCAGCGCAGCGGGCCCGCGACGAGCCCGCGGCGCACGATTCGCAGGCTGCGCTTGAGCAGTTGCACCGGCGCCGGCTTGGCGACGATCGGCGTCTGAGCGACGCCCGGCAGGAGCTTGGCCAGGCGCGTGGCGACGACGTCGTAGGCCGGCCGCTTGGAGCCGTCGCGGCGCAGCAGCGCGGTGTCGAAGTTGTCGTCGCTCGTCGTGCGGTTCTGGAAGCCGTAGTAGTACAGCCGCGTCACGCGGCTCAGATGCGCGTCGATGTAGTCGAACATGAACCGCGTCGCGTCGGCGGCGCGCGCCTCGTCGTAGGGGTACGTCACGCGCTGGCCGTCGAAGTAGCGCACGAGGCCCGCGCCCTCGGTGAGCCAGATCTCGCCGTTCGTCGCCGCGAGAAGCGGGTCGGTGCCCGTCGTGCGCAGGTGGTTGACGTCCTCGTAGTTGTGGATCCCCCACGCCACCGGCGACGTCGCGAGGAACGGCGCCATCGCGCGGACGTAGCCCGGCGCGTCGGTGCTGTCGAGCAGCTCGGCGCCGAGCACCGTGCAGGCCGGACAGGCGGCGACGATCGCGTTGTAGAACTGCGCGGCCGCCTGCGGGCTGCGGGCGGGCGGCTGGCTCAGGACGTTGGCCTCGTTCCAGGGACCGAACTCCGTGACGAACGGCCAGCGCTGGTGGAAGGCGTTGAAGGCCGCCGTGTACTGCGCGACGGTCGGCAGGACGCAGGGGGTGCCGGGGCAGCGGCTGTCCGGCGTGCGGCTGAAGACGACGAGCGGGCGCAGGCCGCGGGCCTTGGCGACCGCGAGCCAGGCGTCGACGGGGCCCGGGTCCACGAGCGCCGCGTCCCAGCGCACGACGAGGCGCGCGCCGGTCATGCTGAGCTCGGTGTGCAGGCGGGCGTCGCCGAGCGACTCGGGGTGCTGGTCGCTGATGCCGGCGAGGCCGAAGCCGGCGGCGGGCGCGGCGAGGACGAGCGCGAGCAGGACGGCGAGCGCCCCGGCCCGCAGGCTCATCGAGGGTCGGTTCCGTGCGCCGTCACGGGCCGCAGGCTACGTGACGACACGGGCACGCTCGCGGCCGCCGCCGAGCGGGGGGCAGCCCGTGGACGGCGACGGCGCGAGGTGAGAGACCGGTCAGTGGTCGCCGCCGCCGCCGTGGCTGTCGGAGTCCATGGAGTTGGAGTTCGACGTGACGGCCGGCGTGACGGGCGTTACGGGCGTCACGGGCGTCACGGGCGTCGGGGTGACATCGAAGGGCTTCTTCTTGGGGCGGCGATGACGGCGACCATGATGATGTGACATGTGATCCCTTCTTTTCGGGGCTCTCGGATGCTGAAGGGCACGCTAGCCCCGGGCGATACACAGTTTTCACAAGCAACGGCAAAGATTGGGCAAAAGGTCCGGGGCGGCTGGACCGAAGGACTACCCTCGTGCCGTGGGCGCGCTCCGAGAACGCTTCCGGGCGCTGCTGGCCACGGCCGAGGGCGGGGACGGGCTCGTCGCCGCGGCGCCGCCCGTGCCGGTGCGCGAGATCTTCCGCCGCTTCTGGCCGTACGCGCGCCGCTATCGCAAGTGGCTGTGGGTCAGCCTGATCTTCATCGTCCTCGGCCCGGCGATCGACACGGCGATGATCTGGATGTTCAAGATCGTCGTCGACGAGGTCCTCGTCCCGCGCGACTTCGACCCCTTCTGGTGGGTCGCGCTCGCCTACGTCGGGCTGACGGTCCTCGCGGGCGTCGTCGGCTTCCTCGACGAGTACATCTCGACGTGGGTCGGCCAGCGCTTCCTCCTGGACCTCCGCACGCAGCTCTTCGCCCACCTGCAGTCGCTGCCGCTGGGCTTCTTCGAGCGCCGCCGCCAGGGCGACCTGCTCGCCCGCCTGACCGGCGACATCGGCGCGATCGAGGGGCTCGTCCTCTCGGGCGTCGCCGACTTCCTCTCCTACGTCTTCAACGTCATCTTCTTCACGGCGGCGCTCTTCTACCTGCAGTGGGACCTCGCGCTCATCTCGCTCGTCGTGGCGCCGATGTTCTGGATCACGGCCAAGCGCTTCTCGAAGCTCATCCGCACCGCCTCGCGCGAGCGCCGGCGGCGCAGCGGCTCGCTGACCGCCGTCGCGGAGGAGTCGCTGGGCAACGTCCAGGTCGTGCAGGCCTACAACCGCCAGTCCTACGAGGTCGCGCGCTACGAGCGCGAGGCCGCCGGCTCCTTCCGGGCGACGATGGCGTCCATGCGCCTGCGGGCGATCTTCACGCCGGTCGTGTCGCTCATCGAGCTCGCCGGCGCGCTGCTCGTCATCGGCCTCGGGACCTACAAGCTCTCGCAGGGCGAGCTGAGCCTCGGCGGGCTGCTGGCGTTCATGACGTATCTCACCCGCCTGTATGACCCGATCCGCGCGCTGACGAAGCTCACGACGACGGTCTACTCGGCGTCGGCGGGCGCCGAGCGCGTCATCGAGCTGCTCGACGAGCAGCCCGCGGTCACCGACCGGCCCGGCGCGCGCGACGTCGGGCGGGCCACGGGCGTCGTGCGCGTCGAGGGCGTCTCCTACCGCTATCCCGACACCGACCGCGACGCGATCGCCGGCGTCTCCTTCACCGTCGGCCCCGGGGAGACGCTCGCGCTCGTCGGCGGCAGCGGCGCCGGCAAGTCGACGCTCGCCAAGCTCCTGCTGCGCTTCCACGAGCCCGCGACCGGCGCGATCCTCGTCGACGGCATAGACATCCGGCGCGTCGATCCGGAGGCGTTGCGCGCCCGCATGGCGCTGGTGCCGCAGGATCCGACGGTGTTCTCGGGCTCGGTCATGGAGAATATCCGCTACGGCCGCTGGGAAGCGACCGACGCGGAGGTCGAGGAGGCCGCGCGGTTGGCGCAGATCGATGGGTTCATCCGGATGTCGCCGCACGGCTACGAGACCGAGGTCGGCGAGCGCGGCCTGAAACTCTCCGGCGGCGAGAAGCAGCGGGTCGCCATCGCGCGGACGATCCTGAAGGCGCCGCCGATCCTGCTGCTCGACGAGGCCACCTCCGCGCTCGACAGCCACACCGAGCGCGAAATTCAGGATGCGCTGGAACTCGTTTCGCAGGACCGCACCACGCTGGTGATTGCGCACCGGCTCTCCACCATCGTCAGCGCCGACGAAATCATCGTTCTCGACAACGGGGTGATCTTCGAGCGCGGC
>JAVEEG010000225.1 GCA_030840585.1 Frankiaceae bacterium
GTCGCGGCGATGCCGAAGCCGCATCAGCAGCACATCGCGTCGTACGCGTCCACATCCGCCTGACCCGACACACGTACCAGAGAACGGGAGTTCTTTGCGATGCCTTCGACCGCTACGCCGCCGCCGCCCCCACCGGCTGTCAGCTACCCGCCGCCGCCCCCGCCGCCCGCGGTAGCGGTACCGGCCGCGCCGCCCGCCGGCGGGCACGGTCACCTCAACGGCACGAAGATCGGTCTGATCGCCGGCGGTGGTGTCGCCGTGGTCGGCGGGATCGTCGCGGTGATCGCGCTGACCGGACATCACAACCCGCCGTCGCCGCCGCCGCAGCCGCCGGTTCCGACGCCGGTGAATTCGCCGGCCCAGCCGAACCAGCCGTCGACACCGCCGACCCAGCCGGCCAGTCCGGAGCCCGGCTCCCCGACGCCGGAGTCGCCGGAGCCGTCCGAGCCGTCGAACCAGGGCGGTGGCGCGGTCGACCTCGGCAACGGCGCCACCCTGACGCCGGCGTCGGGGTGGAAGACCCTCGGCACCGGCGACCGGCAGATCGCGCTGCTCAGCCCGGAGAGCAACGCGGAGTACTTCGCGATCGGCGGCAAGGCCAGCGAGCAGGACGCGGCGTCGCAGTTGCAGAAGGACGCGCAGGACTTCGTGTCGAGCGACAGCGCGCTGTCCAACGTGAAGGTCGGCCAGTCATCGACGCAGGACGTCAGCGGCAGCGCCGGGTTCAAGTCGGTCGCGGTCATGCCGTTCACCGCGACGCTGACGACCAACCAGGGGACCACGCAGGTCGTCGGCTTGTTCTACGACCTGTTCAACCCGCAGGGCTACAGCGTGCTGGCCATGTTCGACGCCACCAGCGAAGCCGCGTACAAGGCCAATGCCAAGGACTCCGACGCGATGACTTCGTCGATCTTGGGCTGACGTGACCGAACACCGCGGCCCGGACGGGGGCGAGCCGCCGCGCGACGACGTCACCGGTGACGAGCGCGCTGAGGCCGGCGAGCCCGTCGAGCCCGGCGAGCACTCGGAGCACGAGGTCACCTCGCTGCGCCGGCTGTTCGCCGAGCGCCGGCTGTCGATCGCGACGATGGATCGCCCGCTGCGGGTCGCCACAGCGGGCGCGGTCGCGAGCGTTCTCGCCACCGTGCTGCTGCTCGCGTTGCGCGACGTCGGCTCGTCCAACGTCTACCTCGGTCGGTCGCAGGGCGCGGTGACGCAGATCGGCGAACCGCTGTTCATCGCCGTGCTGGTGCTGATCTCGATCGGCTTCGGGTACGTCTACGCCGCGGTGTCGCTGACGTCGTTGTGGATCGCGGCGCCGGCCGTCCTGGTGATGACGTTCGGGATCGGCGTCTACACCGGCGCGTTCGGTGATCTCGTCGGCGGGCTGAACATTTTCGACATCCTCCCGGCCTGGGTGCGATGGACCGACCGCGCGATCCTCGTCGTCCTGGTGGTGCTGTGCCTCGGCGCGCGCAGCTTCGACCATGCGCGCGGGCGCGAGCCACGCACCCGGATCGTGATGGTCGCCGCGTTCGCCGCGCTGATCGGCGGCTACCTCGCCATCTTCCGGATCGGAATGCCGACGCTCGGCGACCTCAACCTCTACGGCTCGACGATCGACGCCATCTTGAGTTCGCTGGTGTTCCTGATGTGGCCCATCCTGCAGGTGGCCGCGGTTGACTTCGGGGAGTGGGGCCAGCTCACCGGTGAACGGCTGACACACGCGGTCGCTCGCGGCCGACAACAGGTGCTCTGGATCACCGGTGTCGTCGCCACGCTGGCGATGGCGGCGTACGGCTACTGGCGACTGCAGGACGGAATCGGCGTCGTCAGCGGCGACACGCTGCTCGGTGCGCTGCGCGGAATCGCGTTGCTGGGGTTGGCGATTCTCCTGATCGCCGGACTGTTCTACGGGCTGCGGCTGTGGGGGCGGCCGTGGAAATCCGGCATCAGCTTCGCGACCCTTGTGGGTGCGACGGCGCTGACCGGAGTGATCCTCCCGGCCGCGGTCGCGTCACTGACCGGCCAGTTCAGCCACCTGAAGCCCGCGGAGACCGCGACCGAAAAGGGCGAGTACGCGCCGGGCGCGGACGTGCTCACCCAGCAGGGATCGAAGGGTCCGACCGCGTTCAGTTTCCAGATCCCGCGCGGCTGGATCGTGCACAACGGTGGCGACACCGTGCAGGCCAACAACTACGACGGTAAGGGCGGCTACGTACGCGTCGCCGTCGCGCTGTTCCCGGTCCTCGACCTGCCGCTGGCCGAGGACGGGTTCAAGGTCGAGCCGGAGGAAGACGTCTCGTTCGCCGGTTGGCAGGGCGCCAGATTCACCGGCCAGAACGAGACCGAGGGCTACCTCTGGGTCCGGCCGGTCGGCAACCAGAACGCATCCGGCACCTACGTCGTCTACGAAGCCGTGCACGGCTCGTTCAAATTGGAGCCCGCGACGCCGTTGTTCAAGGCGGTGCTGACGTCGTTCCGCGGTGACGGCGAAGCGCCGGCCGCATTGCCCCCACCCGAGAAGGAATCGGAGACCCCCGAGGGCCTGGTGCACCACCAGCTCGCGCTAGAGGTCGGGTTCGGTGCCGCCGCCGCGGTGGTCGTGCTGGTGATCGGTCTCGCGCTGTGGCGGCGCTGGCGGCCGCAGTGGATCGCCTGGGGTCTCGTGCTCGGCGTCGTGTCGTTTTTCTCCTTGATCTACAACGGCACCGACATCGGCGACTACCTGTTCGACGGCTCGTTCCATCTGCCGCATCTGTCCCGATCCGGTGTCCTGTTCGGCGCCGGCATCCTCGGTCTCGCGACGGTTCTCGTCGTACGGGCCCGGCAGCAGCACGGCAGCCGGATCGGGCGGCTCGTCATCGGCGGCGTGATCGGTCTCGAGGCGGCGATCGCCGCGCTCGAGTTGATGATGTGGCTCTACGGCAAGGCGCTGAGCGCGGCCCGGATCAGTGTCTGGGCGGCGATCATCCTGCTCGTCGCGGTGGTGTGGGACGTGACGATGTCGGGCGAGTCCATGACCAACCACGGCACGTCGCACCTGCCGCGCGCGACCCGGGTGCTCGGGTTCTTCGGCTACACGATCCTGCTCGCCGGCACCGTGCTGTTCTACACGTCGGAAAAAGTCATCTCGACCGGTGCCGCCGCCGAGGCGTTTTTCGAGCCGGAGGACATCACGCGCAACGCGTTGTTCCGGATCGCGTTCCCGGTGCTGTTGCTGGCGTTCTTCATCCGGCTGGCCCGGGCCCATGGATCCAGCCGGGCCGCACCGGAGCCACCCACTCCGCGGCTGCCGGCCGGCGCCGCGGCCGGCCCGGCAGACTCCACCGATTCCACCGTTGCTGAAGGAGCCCGATGAAGCATCGACTCACCCTCGCGGCCGCCCTGGTGTTGGCACCGATCGTGGTGACGGCGTGCAACTCGTCGTCGACTCCGTCCGCGGGCAAGTCCCCGCCCGCAAGTCCGTCGTCGCCGGCGCCGAACACGTCTCCGTCGGTCGGCGGCGACGACAAGCAACGCACCGCCGCGATCCAGTTGACCGCTGCGGATCTGCCGACCGGCTGGAAGTCGGAGGCGGTCAAGACCACACCCGCTCAGCAACGCGCCGAGGACGAGTACTTCGACGCGTGCCTTGGTGTGCCGACGATCGAGACGATCCAGACGACGTCGAGTGTCGTCGACTTCAGCCGTTCCGATGGCTTTGCTTTCGCCGACGGCCTGGTCAACGTGACGACGACTGAGGCGCAGGCGCAGCAGGACGAGGAGGCGCTGACCGGTCCGAAGGCGGTCGACTGCGCGGTGGCGACGACGAAGAAATTCCTGACCCCGCCGAACGGCGCCAAGATCCTCTCCATCATCGGCTCGAAGCTGGACCAGCCGGAAGGTCACATCGGCATCCGGACGATCGTGACGTTCCAGTTGTCGAACGGTCGCAAGGTCACGCTCACCAGCGACACGATTGGGATCATCGTGAAGCGCTTCGAAGTGCAGATCAACTTCACCGGCGTCGTACAGCCGCCGCAGCAGAGCCTCGAAGACTCGGTGTCGGCGAAGGTGTTCGCCCGCGCGATAGCGAACGCGTCATGACCCGTCGCACCCGCATCCTCGCCGCGGTCGGCGCGGTTGCCCTCGTGACGACGAGCGCTGCCTGCGGCGCGGGTTCGCAATCCCGCGGATCTGTCCCCGCCGCCGCCGGATCGCAGCCGCAGCTCACCTGGGCCTCGGTGCTGCACCAGGCCACCGACCTCGGGCCGAGCAAGGCGGCCAGCGCGAGCATGCTGGTCGCGCTGCGGCCCGGCGGTGCCGCCGGGCTGCGGGCCTGGTCGCGCGCGCACGGGCTGCGACTGTCCGCCGTCTCCGCGACCGCGGCGACGCTGTCGGGTTCGCCGAAAGCGCTCGACTCCGCGCTCGGCATCGCGATCCGCGACTGGCGCTCACCCGGCGGCGATCGGTTCCTCGCCGCGCGTTCGGCAGCGACCGTTCCGCACGAGCTCGCGACGTCGGTGAGCGGCTTCGGTCGGGTCAGCAACCTGCACGCCGATGCGTCTCTGTTCTCGGCGCCAACGGGAATTCCGTCCGCCGGCCTGACCCCCGACGACGTCATCCGGGCGTACAACGCGCTGCCGCTGCGGCAAGCCGGGATCGCCGGAGCCGGCCAGACGGTGGTCGTGTTCGAACCGCACGACGGGTTCAACCAGCGGAGCCTCGACGCGTTCAACCGGATGTTCAACCTGCCGCCGCTCAACCTCGTCGTCAACGGCCAGAACTACAAGACCGACGGCGTCGAGACCGACATGGACATCGAGACGATCCACGCGATCGCGCCGGCGGCCCGGATCGTCTACGACGACGTGTTCGGGTACGGCAACGACCAGAGCAGCATCGCCGATCTGTTCCACCAGGCCTTCCAGGACATGGACAAGAAGTACCCGGGCGCGATCTGGTCTGGCTCGCTCGGCATTTGCGAGTACCTGTACTTCGAGGCGGCCGACCTGCAAGTGCTGGACACCGACGTCGCCAACGCGTCCGCGCACGGCACGACGTTCTTCGCGTCCAGCGGTGACACCGGCGGTCTGGATTGCACGCCGCCGAAGTCGATGGGGGAGTACCCGGGGAACGAGGGCAAGGGCGTGCTGTTCCCGTCGATGCTCCCGCACGTGACCGGCGTCGGCGGTACGACGCTGTCGGTGACGTCGAGTGGCGACTACGCCGACGAGACCACGTGGACCCAAGTCGTCATGTCCCAAGGCACCGGCGGCGGCGTCTCGCGGATGATGCCGCGGCCCAGCTGGCAGACCGGCACCGGCGTCGGCGCGCAGGGTGCGGATCCGAACTTCCGCGCCGTACCCGACATCGCCGCCGACGCGGATCCAGCGTCCGGCACGATCGTGCTGTCCGCGGGTGCCGACTCGAGCGGTAACCCGACCGCGAAGACCGCGGGTGGTGGCACGTCGCTCGCGGCGCCGATGTGGGCCGGCTTCACCGCGTTGATGAACACCTACCTCGTCCAGCACGGCGGCAAAGCGGTCGGCTTCCTCAACCCGACGCTGTATTACCTCTACAACCATCCACCGTCGTTCGCGCCGTTCCACGACGTGACGCTCGGCAACAACGACTTCTATGTCGCGGCACCCGGTTACGACATGGTGACCGGCCTCGGCTCGCCGAACGTCGCGTACCTCACCGAGGACATCCTCGCGGTGCAGAAAGGCGGCAAGCGATGAGTGAGGTATCGGCGGAGCAGCAGGTGGCGACCGTGACCTGTCCGATCTGCGGCAACGACGTACCCGTCGGGGCGTATTGCGCCGCGTGCGGCACGCACCTGACGCACGACGCGGACAACCCTTCCGCTCGCCGGGCGCACTCGTACGTCGCCGCACCGGGGGAGTCGGTGCTGCACCTGTCGGTGGTGTCGTCGCTGTTCCCGCACCTGTCGCACCGGTCTCGCGGGCCGTTCCGGATCGGTCTTGTCGCGATCGTCGCGGCGCTGCTCATCCTCGCCGCGCTGCGGCTGCAGGCGCCGGCGATCGCGGTGTCGGCGCTGGGGATCCCGTTGCTGTTCCAGCTCTACATCTTCGAGGCCAACCTCTACGACGAAGAGCCGCTGGTCGCGACGTTGCTCACCATCGGTGTCGGCGCGGCGCTCGGGGTCGGCTGGTCCTTGCTCACCAGCCACTACGTCACCACCGCGACCCGGATCACGCTGCTCGGCGGTAGCAAGACGAGTTCGGCGACGACTCACGTCATACTCGCGTCGCTCGTCCCGGCAGGCGCGCAGCTGCTGATGGTGGTGCCGCTGCTGTTGATGTGGTTGCTTCGCCGTAACCGCTACCGCGAGTCGATGGACGGCTTCGTGTTCGGATCGGCCGGCGCGCTCGGATTCGTCGCCGCCGCGGTCATCACCGACCTCGCGCCGGAACTGCGGGCGGGAGTACGGGTGACCGGTCCGACCGCCAACCTCTACGTGCAGACGGTCGTGCACGGCATCGCGCTGCCGCTGGTTGCCGCCTGCGCCACGGGTCTGATCGGTGCCGCGCTGTGGGTGCAGCGCGATGCCGCCGTCAACCGGCCCCCCGGCCGGGTGTTCACGTTGTGGCCGGTCGCGCTGGTGGTCGCCCTCGCGGTGCAGGTCGGTCTTGGCTACACCGACATCTCGACGCCCGGCAACGCGGTCGTCATCGTCGCGCATCTCGCCGCGGCCGGTGCGTACCTGATCGCATTGCGGATCGGGCTGCACCACGTGCTGTTGCACGAGGCGCACG
>JAVEEG010000260.1 GCA_030840585.1 Frankiaceae bacterium
GTGCGTGCGGACGACACGTCGCCGGCGTCCCACACTTCGAGCATCTCGACAAGTTGCGGGGTGGCAACGTGTGAGACGACGCTGACGAAACCGACCGCGCCGATCGCGAGCATCGGCAGGTTGAGCATGTCGTCGCCGCAGTAGTACGCGAGGTCGGTGCGGGCCAGCACCCACGACGTCTCGCCGAAATCGGCCTTGGCGTCCTTCACCGCGACGATCCGCGGATGCTCCGCCAGCCGGATCAACGTCTCGGTGTCGATCGGCACTCCGGTCCGGACCGGGATGTCGTAGAGCATCACCGGCAGTTCGGTCGCGTCGGCGACGCGGGTGAAGTGTTCGATCAGACCGGCCTGCGGCGGGCGCGAGTAGTACGGCGACACGACGAGCAACCCGCGCGCGCCGGCGGCCTCGGCCTGCTTCGCCGACTCGATCGTGTGCGCGGTGTCGTTGGTGCCGACGCCGGCGACGACACAGGCGCGATCACCGACGGCCTCGACGACCGCGCGCAGGAGACGATCCTTCTCCTCGTCGGTCGTCGTCGGCGACTCCCCCGTCGTACCGCTGATGACGAGGCCGTCGTTACCGGCGTCGACGAGGTGCCGGGCCAGGGTCTGCGCGCCGTCGACGTCTAGCGAGCCGTCGGGTCGCAGCGGCGTCACCATCGCGGTCAGCATCCGGCCGAACGGCGCCACGGTTGGGGTGCCTGCCATGGCGTAGACGTTACCGGGCACGGCTGAACGTCACGACGCGGAACCGCAGCCCGGTGGACGAGAGCTGCCAATCGCCTTCGATCGGTGCCCACTCCGGGCCGAGCGGCGGCGCATGCGCGTCCCCGTCGACCTCGAGGTCGATGTCGGTCCGCACGACCCGGTCGGCGTACGGCAGGGCGGCGGCATAGACCGAAGCGCCGCCGATCACCCAGACGTCACCGGTCAGCGCTTCGGTGAGTTCGTGCGCAACGTCCGCGCCGGGCGCCGACCACGACCGGTCCCGGGTGAGTACGACGTTGCGCCGGTCGGGCAGCGGGCGGAACCTCGCCGGCAACGAGTCCCAGGTACGGCGGCCCATCACGACCGTCGCGCCGGTGGTCACGGCGCGGAAGTGGGCGAGGTCCTCGGGCAGGTGCCAGGGCAACCCGCCGTCACGGCCGATGATCCCGTTGCGGGACTGCGCCCAGATCAGGCCGATCACTAGACCGCGATGGGCGCGCGCAGCGCGGGGTGGTGCTGGTAGCCGACGATCGTCATGTCGTCGTAGCCGTAGTCGAACAGCGACACGGCCTTGCGCAGCTCCAGCCGCGGGAATTCGTACGGCGTCCGCGACAACTGCTCGCGGACCTGGTCGACGTGGTTGTCGTAGATGTGGCAGTCGCCGCCGGTCCAGATGAAGTCGCCGACGTCGAGGCCGACTTGCTGCGCGACCATGTGCGTGAGCAGCGAGTAGCTCGCGATGTTGAACGGCACGCCGAGGAACAGATCCGCGCTGCGTTGGTAGAGCTGGCACGACAGCCGGCCGTCCGCGACGTAGAACTGGAACAGGGTGTGGCACGGCGGCAGCGCCATCTGCGGGATCTCGCCGACGTTCCAGGCCGAGACGATGTGCCGCCGCGAGTTCGGGTCGCTGCGCAACCGATCGAGCAACTGCGAGATCTGGTCGATGTGCCGGCCGTCCGGCGTCGGCCAGGCCCGCCACTGCACGCCGTACACCGGTCCGAGGCTGCCGTCCGGCGCGGCCCATTCGTCCCAGATCGACACGCCGTGTTCCTGCAGCCAGCGCACGTTGCCTTCGCCGCGCAGGAACCACAGCAATTCGTAGGCGACCGAGCGGAAGTGCACCAGCTTGGTGGTGATCAGCGGGAAGCCCTCGCGCAGGTCGAACCGCATCTGGTGGCCGAAGACGCTGCGGGTGCCGGTGCCGGTGCGGTCGGCCTTGTCCGCGCCACGCTCCATGACCAGCCGGAGCAGGTCCTCGTACGCCGTGTTCATCGCGGTCCAACCTACCGCCGCGCGGCGTGGTCACCCGGCAGGCCGGGCGGCGTGGCTACGCCCGCCGCAGCGTGGTGCCCCAGAGGTCGCGCAGCGGCATTGCCACGTTCTCGACGTAGGTGCCCGAGACGTCCGGGTTCGGCCGCGCGGGCAGCGCGCCGGCCCGCGCATAGCGCAACACCGACGGCAACTCGGCCAGCGACAGCGAGCCGTAGCCCTCGGACTGCGGCGGTCGCGGGCCATCGACGGCGGAGTACTCCAGCAACTGCCGGATGTGCGCGGGAGACACGTCGCGGTGCGCCGCCCGGCCAGCGGCGATCGCCCGCGCGGCGAGGCCCGCAACGAAGGGCGCGGCGAAGCTGGTGCCGCTTTCGAGGATGTATGCGCCGTCCGCGGTGTTCGTAGCCGTCTGGACGGCCGACAGCGCGGTCACCTCGGGGTCGGTGGTTTCCAGCACACCCTGGAGGTCGGACCCGCCGACCGCCAGCACGTGGTTCGACATCCCGTAGGCCACCGCCCAGCCGGGCTCGCCGGGCAGCACTCCGACGTTCCCCCAGCCATTGCCGTTCGCGACCACGACGAGGACACCGGACCGCCAGGCGTCGTCGATCGCGTCGAGGTCGTCCGCGTAGAGCGCCGCCGCGTCGGGCACGATCGTGCCGAGCGAGATGCTGATCACGCTGGCATGCACTGTGTGCACCGCCCAGCGGATGGCGTCGCTGAGATGCTGGATCGCGCCGGCGTTGCCGGAGACCTTTCCGATGGCGAGCCGGTAGCCGGGCGCCCCGGACGGCGTCTTTGCCGCGTCGCGGTTGAGGCCGACGGCCATCGCCGCGGTGCCGGTGCCATGGCCCGCGCTGTCGTACGGCGTCCGCACGGTCGGATCCCACGTTTGTCCGGGCTTCGGCAGCACCGCGGTCGGTTTCTTGTCGGTGGTGAAGTCCCACCACGCCGCGATCTGGTCGTTCGTCGCGCGCGGTCCGGCGTAAGCGAACTCGTCATGGGTGACCCGCACACCGCTGTCGAGCAACGCGACCACGGGAGAGTCGGCGACCACACCGCGCATCGTCGTCGCGCCATGCGCCGACACCAGCGGCACGAGCGAACTCGCGGCCAGTGCGACACAGGTCGCCAGACGTCCACGCATGACGGTTCTAGTTCGACGACGACGGCTGCCGCTCCTGCCGCTCTACGCTGGCGTCATGTGCCGCAGCATCAAGACTTTGCGCCCGCCGTACGTCGAAGAGACCACTGACTCCGACGTGAGCGCAGCAGCGTTGCAGTACGTCCGCAAGGTCGCCGGGATGCGCGCGCCGTCACAGGCGAATCAGGACGCGTTCGACACTGCCGTCGCGGAGGTCGCGGCCGCAACGGCGCGGCTGCTCGACGGCATCACCGTCCGTCAGGGCCGGGCTCTGCCGGAGCGGCGCATCTCCTGATGGATCGCGCGCCACTTGCGGCTCTGCTCGGCGCGTAGCCGCGCGTCGGTGCGCGACGCCATCCAGATCGCCTCGCGCTGCAACTTGCGCCAGCTCTCCAGCCGACGCTCCGGCAACGTGCCTGCGTCGATCGCGGCGAGCACCGCGCAACCTGGCTCGGTCTCGTGCCGGCAGTCGGCGAACCGGCACAGCGGCACGAGCTCCTCGATGTCGGCGAAGGCTCGATCCAGCCCGTCGTCACTCAGCCAGAGCCCGACGCCCTTGAGCCCGGGAGTGTCGACGAGACAAGCACCGGTCGGCAACACAACCAACTCGCGGTGCGTCGTCGTATGCCGGCCCTTGCCGTCGGATCGGATCTCGCGAGTGGCGAGATGCTCGCTGCCGAGCAATGCGTTGACGAGGGTCGACTTGCCCGCACCGGAGCGGCCGAGCAGGCAGGCGGTGCGCCCTGTCGTCAGGTACGGCGCGAGACCGTCGAGACCGCCCGGCGTCGTGGCGGACACTGCGACGACGTCGACGCCAGGTGCACTGGCGGCGAGGTCGGCCGCGACCGTCTGCGGGTCGGCGACCAGGTCGGCCTTCGTGAGGACGACGACCGGCGTCGCGCCGCTGTCCCATGCAAGCGCGACCATCCGCTCGACCATGCCGAT
>JAVEEG010000282.1 GCA_030840585.1 Frankiaceae bacterium
GTCGTCCGCATCGACGCGTCAACGCTCGCACCGTGGGTGACGTGGGGCACCAACCCGGGACAGGGCGCGCCGCTGTCCGGCACCGTCCCCGACCCGACCGCGTACGACGATCCGGCCGCGGCCGCGGCGGCGCAACGCGCGCTCGAGTACATGGATTTGCAGGCCGGCCAACGGTTGCGCGACGTCGAGGTACAGACCGTCTTCATCGGCTCGTGCACGAACGGCCGGATCGAGGATCTGCGTGCCGCCGCCGAGGTGTTGCGCGGCCGGCAGGTCGCGCCCGCCGTACGGGTGCTCGTCGTACCCGGGTCGGTCGAGGTCGGCCGGCAGGCCGAAGCCGAAGGTCTCGCCGAGGTGTTCACCGCGGCCGGTGCGCAGTGGCGCGGTGCGGGTTGCTCGATGTGCCTCGCGATGAACCCGGACAAGCTCGCGCCGGGGGAGCGCAGCGCGTCGACGTCCAACCGCAACTTCGAAGGCCGGCAAGGTCCCGGCGGTCGCACCCATCTCGTCTCACCCGCTGTCGCCGCGGCCACCGCCGTCACCGGCCGCCTCACTGCGCCCCAAGATCTGTGACGGAGGTTCTGTGATGGACGCCTTCACCGAACACACCGGGCGCGCGGCGCCGTTGCGTCGTAGCAATGTCGACACCGACCAGATCATCCCGGCCGAATATCTCAAGCGCATCTCGCGGACCGGCTTCGCCGACGGACTGTTCGCGGCCTGGCGCGCCGATCCCGCGTTCGTCCTCAACGACCCGCGGTACGGCGGCGCGACGATCCTGCTCGCCGGCCCCGATTTCGGCACCGGCTCGTCGCGCGAACACGCGGTCTGGGCGCTGCAGGACTACGGTTTCCGCGCAGTGATCTCGCCGCGATTCGGCGACATTTTCCGTGGCAACGCAACGAAAGCGGGCCTGCTTCCGGTCGCATTGCCGGTCGATTTTGTCGATGCGTTGCACGACCTCGTTGAGCGCGATCCGGCCGTCGAGGTGACCGTCGACTTACGCGAACGGCAGGTCCGTGCCGGCGATCTCGTCGCGACTTTCGACATTGACGACTACACCCGCTGGCGGCTGCTCGAAGGTCTAGACGACATCGGTCTGACCCTCCGGCATGTCGACGCCATCACCGCGTTCGAAGCCCGCCGCCCGGCCTGGCTGCCCGCGGCAACCTAGAAACCCCTGCGACACAACGAATTTCTCGGCGTAGATCGTTGTGTTCCGCGTGTGATCACCGCTAGGTTCCCGCAGAGGGTCGAGGGCTGGCCTCGACAAACATCGGAGGGTCATTACGTGAACAGGGCCGAGCTCATCGACCAGATCCGCGACCGGTTGGGCGTTGACAAGCGCGCGGCGGAGAACGCGGTCGACGTCGTGTTCGACACGATCCAGCGCGCCGTCGCCGCCGGCGAGAAGGTCGCACTCACCGGCTTCGGTGTGTTCGAGCGGGTAGACCGGGCCGCACGCACGGGCCGCAACCCGCGCACCGGCGCGTCGGTGAAGATCAAGAAGACGTCGGTGCCGAAGTTCCGTCCGGGCACTCAGTTCAAGGGCGTCGTCAGCGGTGCGGTGAAGCTGGGCAAGGTCGCGGACGCCGCGACGAAGGCGGCGGCGAAGAGCGCCGGTGCCACCGCTCGTTCGGCCGGCCGGACCGCGTCCGCCGCCCCGGGCAAGGCCGCGACGGCCGCACGTGGCGCCGCGAAGAAGGCCACCAAGTCGACCGGTACGACCGCGCGCAAGGCGGCACCGGCGAAGAAGGCGGCGACCAAGACGACCGCCAAGAAGGCGAGCGCCACGAAGACCGCCACGAAGAAGACCACCGCCAAGAAGAGCGCCGCCAAGAAGACCACGCGCCGCTAGACACAGCGCCGCTAATACAAATCGGGGCCGCCTCGCGAAATGCGAGGCGGCCCCGACGTTTCTCCCGGAAGGCCGGAGAAAAGTCAGCAGTTCTCTGGGCGCGCTTTCTGCGGCACGCCGCCGTCGGTGCCCTGGTCGGTCAGCCATTGCGGGTTGTCCGGCTTGCCGGCGAGCGCGGCCGCACTCGCGGTGAGGCAGAAGCCAGTACCCGATGTCGGTGCGGACAGTGCGATCGCGACGCCGTTCGTGCCGCGGAAGCCTTCGGCGGTCAAGTCGTCGGCCGTACCGATGGTCAGGTAGGAGCCGTCGTGATGCAGCGCGTATGACTCCTCCGCGATCGCGGCGTTGTGCAGGTCACTCTTCAGCTGGGTCTCGAACGCGGTTGAGCGCTGGTTGAGAAACAGCGGGATCGCAATGCCGGCAAGGACGCCGATGATCACCATGACGGTGATCAGCTCCACCAGGGTGAAGCCGCGATCGTCTCCCGCACACCTGTTCCACCGGCTGCTCATCCCCGCGCCTCCTGACTGCTCTCGGCGGTACCTGCGTCGCCTCACTGTCGGCAAGGATGCGCTGCAACTGCGGCGATTTCGCGAAAGATGACGCGAGGGAACCATCACCCTCGACAGGTGGACTAAGCCAACCGAGTGAACGCCCGCCGTAACCGGGTCAGGGCAACGTAGCCAGGGTGACCCGGGTGACCTCGCCGGATGCGTCCATCTCGATCCGCACCCGCTGCCCGAGCCGCAGCAACCGCAGGCCCGACGTGGCGAACGCGTGCCCGGAGAACGACAGCGGCGAACCGTCGTCCAGCAGCAGTTCGCCGTCCTGCGTATCCGGGTCGAAGCTGCGCACCGTGGCTTGCACGGCTGTCAGAGTAGGCCGAGCGATTCGACCGCGTCTTGCGTCGCCGGGCCGACGCCCAGCTCCCATGCGTCGCGCAGATCCTCGAGCGTGTCGACGTCGCGTCGTAACCGCGCGTTCGCACCAGGCGTCAGGTCCACCGCGCCCGCGGCGACGTGCGCGATGCGCGAACGGTCGCCGTACGCCGGCCGGAAGTCGGCGAGGCGCGCCGCCGCGAGCAGGACGGTCCCGGTGCCGGCCGCGTCCGCGACCACCGCGCAGCGGTACGACGACGCCGCCCGCAACGTCGCGTCGAGGTCCGCGGCCCGCAGCGCGGGCAGGTCTGACGCGACGGTCACGATGCCGGCCGCACCGAGCGACCCAGCCGCCTGCGACCCGGCCGCGTGCTCCGCGCCGTAGCGCAGCGCCGGGTTGAGCCCGGCGTCGGGCTCGTCGGCGACGACGACGGCACCAGCGGCGACCGCCATGGCCGCGCCGTCCGGCTCGTCGGTCACGACGACGACACGGGCGACCGCAGCGGCGGCGAGGCAGGCGCGGATGGTGTCCTCGGCCATCGCGAGGGCGAGCCGGGCCCGATCCGCAGCGGGCAGCCCGAGCCGGGTCTTGGCCTGCGCCAGCCGTTTCACCGGTACGACGACCGCCCACGGCTTCGTCCCGGGCTGCACGTCTGGCATCCTCGCGTGCGTGACCAGGCGGGTGCGGATCGGGTTCTGGTACCGCCTCGTCGCGGTCATCGCGAAGCCGCTGCTCCGGCTGTTCACCAAGCGACAACTCGCCGGGATGGAACACGTCCCGGTGACCGGCGGCTTCATCGCCGTCGCCAACCACGTCAGCGAAATCGATCCGCTGATCGTCGGCGAGTTCCTGCTCGATCTCGGCCGGCCGCCGCGGTTCCTCGCGAAGAAGGAACTGTTCCGCAAGCCACCGATGAAATGGATCGTCGAGGGCGCGCATCAGATCCCCGTCGATCGCAAGAGCGCGGACGCGGCGCAGGCGCTCTCTGCGGCGGTCGACGCGCTGAACGCGGGCGAGTGCGTCCTCATCTACCCCGAGGGTTCGGCGACCCGCGATCCGCAGCTGTGGCCGATGCGCGCACGAACCGGCGTCGCCCGGCTGGCGTTGCTCTCCGGTGCACCCGTGGTCCCGATCGCGCAATGGGGTCCGCAGGAGATCCTTCCGTACCGCGCCCGCCGGCCGCGGTTATTGCCGCGACGGACGATGCAAGTGCTCGCCGGGCCACCGGTGGATCTCAGTGATTACGCGGGCAAGCCGGTGACGTCGGAGTTGTTGCGGGCGGCCACCGACGGGATCATGCACGCGGTCGCCGACCTGCTCGCCCAACTGCGCGGCGGCACGCCGCCGCCAGAGTTCTACGACAGCAGGTGTTCTACGACATGAGGGAGTCCGCGTGACGCGAGCCGCCGTACTCGGTGCGGGATCGTGGGGTACGGCGTTCGCGCAAGTGCTCGTCGACGCCGGCACCGAGACGACGTTGTGGGCCCGCCGGCCGGAGCTGGCCGCGGCGATCCGCGCGACGCACCGCAACCCCGACTACCTGCCGGACATCGCGTTACCGCCGACGTTGCAGGCCACCTCCGATGCGGAAGAAGCCTTGAGTGGCGCGGAAATCGTGGTGGTCGCTGTACCGTCGCAGACCGCGCGCGACAACCTCGTCAATCTCGCGTCGTTGTTGCCACGCGACGCCGTGCTGGTCAGCTTGATGAAGGGCGTCGAGCTCGGTACGACGAAGCGGATGAGCGAAGTCATCTGCGAGGTCGCCGACCGGCCGAGCAACGAGGTCGCCGTCATCACGGGACCAAATCTCGCCAAGGAAATCGCCGCCCGGCAGCCCGCCGCCGCGGTCGTCGCCTGCACCGATCTGCAGGTCGCCGAGATGGTGCAGCGGGCCTGCAACTCCGGTTACTTCCGGCCGTACACCAACCATGACGTGCTCGGCTGCGAGCTCGGCGGCGCGGTGAAGAACGTCATCGCGCTCGCGGTCGGCATCGCGGCCGGCCTCGGGTTCGGCGACAACGCGCAGGCATCGTTGATCACCCGTGGACTTGCGGAGATGTCGCGCCTCGGTGCGTCGCTCGGCGCAGATCCGTTGACGTTCGCCGGTCTCGCCGGTGTCGGCGACCTCGTCGCGACCTGCATGTCGCCGCTGTCGCGCAACCGGACGTTCGGCGAGAACCTCGGTCGCGGCATGACCCTCGCCGAGGTCGTCGCGATCACCCGGCAGACCGCGGAAGGCGTCAAGTCGTGCCGCTCGATCCTTGACCTCGCCAGCAAGTACGACGTCGCCGTACCGATCACCGAACACGTCGCGATGGTCGTGCACGACGGCATGACCGTGCAGGAGATGCTCACCTCGTTGCTCAGCCGCGATCCGAAGCACGAGCGAGACGACGATGTCTGACCGGCCATTGAACCTGCCGATCGTCGAGCCGGGGGACGGATCGAATGGCGGCGAGGGCACCCGCGCGGTGCACACGCCACGGCCGGACCCGCCGCACCAACTGCCGGTCGGGTTGCCGACGTACCGCACCTCGACGTTCGAGTTCGAGACCGCGCAGCAGTACGCCGACGTGCTCGGCGACCGCGAGGGCGGTTATACGTACAGCCGGATCGACAACCCGACCGCGGATGCGTTCGCCCTCGGGGTCGCGGCCATGGAGGGCTACGGCTGCGACCGGCCCATCGCCGCGCAGCCGTTCGCGTCTGGCATGGCCGCCATCTCGACGGTGCTGCTGACGCTGTGCAGCACTGGTCGGCACGTGGTTGCGCCGACCGCGGCGTACGGCGGCACGTACGGCGTCCTGGAGCACGTGCTGGCCCGGTTCGGGGTGGACCGCACCTACGTCGACGGCACCGACGTCGACGCCGTTCGCGACGCGATCACCGACCGGACCGCCGTGGTGTGGGCGGAGACGATCGCCAACCCGACGACGGCGGTTGCGGACTTGCCCGCGCTCGCCGCGGTGTGCGCGCAGGCGGGGGTGCCGCTGGTCGTCGACAGCACGTTCGCGTCGCCGGCCGTATGCCGGCCGCTCGCGTGGGGCGCCAACCTGGTCGTGCACTCGGCGACGAAGTACCTCGGCGGGCACTCGGACGTGACGGGTGGCGCGGTCGCCGGTGACGTCGAACTGGTCGCCGCCGTACGGCGGGCCCGGGTCGACCTCGGCGGCAGCCTCGGGCCGGACGACGCGTTCCTGCTGCACCGCGGCCTCGCGACCCTGCCGGTGCGGATGGGCCGGCACTGCGCGACCGCGCTCGCGGTGGCCGAGGCGCTGGCCGACCATCCCGGCATCGAGCGGATCGACTACCCCGGGCTGCCCGGGCACCCGCAACACGAGCTCGCCGGCAAGCTGTTCACCGCCGGCCGCTACGGCGCGGTGGTTACGATCACGCCCCGCAGCGGAGGTCGGGGCGGCGGTCGCGACGCCGGGATGCGCCTCTGCGACGGGCTGCGGGTCGGCCGGGTCGCGACCAGCCTCGGCGGCGTGCACACGCTGGTCAGCCACGTCGCCTCGACCACGCACCGCCAGTTCGACGACGCGACCCTCGCGGCCGCCGGGATCCCGCCCGCGGCGGTCCGGTTCAGCATCGGGCTGGAGGACGCCGACGACCTGATCGCCGACGTCAGTCAGGCGCTCGAATCGCTCTAGCCCGTCCCGCCCGCGTTGAGTGCGACGTTCCTCGTCTTCTCAGCGGCTGAGAACACGAACTTCGTCGCACTCGACGGCGGGGTCAGGCGCCCTGATACGCCGAAAATGTCGTGGTTGGTGTGTGCACGAGTCACATCAGCCTCTACAGTCACACCTGGGGACTGCCGAGGTGCGTCGCGGACGGAGGTGTGACATGCGCGCGCGAGCCGGGTTTCGAGCCGGTGCCGCCGCCGTACTGGCGGGCTGCGCGCTGCTGACCACCGCGCCGCCGGCCGCCGCGTCACACGGCGGTCCGGGCGGTCCGACCGCCGCACAGGTGCAGGCCAGCAAGGACCGGGTCGCTCGGCTGGAACGCCAGGTCCGGGCCGCGTCCGCCGCCGTGGCGAGCAGCCAGTCCGCGCTCGACCAGCTCACCACCGACGCCGAGGTCGCGGTCGAGGCCTACAACCGGGCGGTCATCGTCGCGACGGCCGCCCAGCAGCGGCTGGACGCGGACCAGGTCGTGCTCGACACCGCCGCCGCCCGGGTCCGCGTGGTCCGGCACAAGGTCGGTGCGTACGCCGCCGACGCCTACCGCGGCGCCGACCTCGCCAACCTCGACGCGCTGTTCTCGTCCGACGGCCCGCAGAGCCTGCTCGACCGGCTGTCCGGGCTGGACGCGGTCGCCCGGGCCCAGCGCGCTGTCCTGCAGGACCTGGCCGCCGCGCAGGTCTACCAGCACGGCGTACAGCAACAGGCCGCGGCGATCGCGAAGCAGGCAACCGACGCGGCCGCGGCCGCGGCCAGAGCCCGCGACCGGGCGCAGCAGCAGGTGGCCGCGCAGACCGCCGCGGTCGCCGGGTTGCAACAGGCCCAGCAACACCTTGCCGACGTGCTCACCCACGCCCGCGCGCACGCGACGGCGCTGGAACGCGCCCGGCTGGCCGCACTGGCCCGGGCGCGGCAGGAAGCGGCGGCACGACGGGCCGCGGCCGCGGCGGCCGCCGCTGCTGCCGCCGCGTTGCGGCAGAAGAACATCCACCCCGGCGGCTCCGGCTCGTCGTCGTACTTCAACACCGTCTCGGCCGGCACCGAGCAGGCGGCGCTGAACTACGCCGAGTCGCAGATCGGCAAGCCGTACGAGTGGGGCGCGGCTGGGCCCAACAGCTACGACTGCTCCGGCCTGGTGATGTGGGCGTACGCGAAAGTCGGCGTGACCGTCGACCACTGGACCGGGTTCCAGTGGAACGAGGGCGCGCACATCGCGCTGTCCGACCTGCGGGCCGGCGACCTCGTGTTCTTCGCCACGAACACCAACGACCCCAACACGATTCACCACGTGGGCATGTACATCGGCAACGGGCAGATGGTCGAGGCGCCGTACACCGGCGCGAACGTGCGGATCAGCAACGCGTTCCGCGACGACCTGATCGGCGCCGTGCGGCTTTACCAGCACTAGCTAGTCTCGTCTCGATGAGGCGCCTTCGCGTCGCCGTACTGTTCGGCGGCCGCAGCAGCGAGCACGCGATCTCCTGCGTCTCCGCCGGCAGCGTCCTTGCCGCACTCGACCGCGACCGCTACGACGTCCTGCCGATCGGCATCACCCCGGACGGCCGCTGGGTGCTGGCCGCGGACGACCCGGCCCGGCTCGCCATCCGCAATCGCGACCTGCCCGCGGTCGACCCGACCGGCACCGCCCTCGCGCTGCCCGGTGACCCGACCGCGAAGGGCCTCGTCGTCCTCGAACCCGGCGACGTGCCCACCGACCTCGGCGCCGTCGACGTCGTCTTCCCGTTGCTGCACGGACCGTACGGCGAGGACGGCACGGTGCAGGGCCTGCTCGAACTCGCCGGTGTCCCGTACGTCGGCTCCGGTGTCTTCGCCTCCGCGGCGTGCATGGACAAGGCGCACATGAAGCGGCTGTTCGCCGGGGCTGGGCTGCCGTCGCCGCGCTGTGCCGTCGTGCGGGCCGGCCAGCCGGTGCCGGCGAGCGTCCGCGAGCTCGGGCTGCCGGTCTTCGTGAAGCCGGCCCGCGCCGGGTCGAGCATCGGCATCGCGCGGATCGACGACTGGGCCGATCTCGACGCCGCGCTCGCGGCCGCGCATCGCCACGACCCGAAGGCATTGGTCGAAGAGGCCGTCGTCGGCCGCGAGATCGAGTGCGGCGTACTCGCCGGGCTCGACGGCGAACCCGAGGCCTCGGTGCCGGCCGAGGTACGGGTGACCGGTGGCCAGCCGTTCTACGACTTCGAGGCGAAGTACCTCGACGACGCGACCGAGTTCGACATCCCGCCCGACCTCGACGCGGACACGATCGAGCGGGTCCGCGCGCTGGCGGTCGAGGCGTTCAAGGCGCTCGACTGCGAGGGCCTGGCCCGGGTCGACTTTTTCGTCTGCGATGACGGCCGGGTGCTGGTCAACGAGGTCAACACGATGCCCGGCTTCACCCCGGCGTCGATGTTTCCCCGCATGTGGGCGGCCGCCGGTGTGGACTACCCGACGCTCGTCTCCCGCCTTCTCGACGACGCCCTCGCAAGAGGCACGGGGTTGCGTTAGCGCGCGCCACCCGCGAGGGAGCGGGGTTGGGCCCCGCGACAAGCGCCGAAGGCGCCTCAGGGAATCGAAGTGCGAATGGCGGCGCCGAGTTCGACGAGGAGTCCGCCTTGGGCTGCGTACGTCGTAGGCACGTCGACCTCAATGTTCGCGCTCTTGCGGATGGCCGTCCAGCGCACGGCCCTCGCGTTTACCTGCTGGAACCACTGCACGTTGTCGACCTCTGCCGTCTGTACCGAGTCCGGTGAGTAGCCGGCCGGCTTGGGCACACCACAGCGCAGGACGATGGCCGGGTTGCCCCAG
>JAVEEG010000283.1 GCA_030840585.1 Frankiaceae bacterium
CGTGGCGAGGGCGAGAACGGGACGCAGGCTCATGCCGTCGAGACTTCGCCGTCGGGGCGCCAGTTACCTGTTCGAACTGTCAGTGCGCGTCGGCCCAGCTGGCCCCGATGGCGATGTCGGCGACGAACCGCACGCCGCTGCCGGATGCCCACCAGTGCGCGGTCTGCGCCAACGCGGTCCGCATCAGGTCGGCGACGGCGTCGGCCGTTTCGGCGGGTGCGTGCACGAGCAACTCGTCGTGCAGGCAGAGCACGATCTCGCCTTCTGTCCCGGCGAGCCCGGCCCGCACCGTCGCGGCCCACGCTTTGAACAACTCGGCCGCGGCGCCCTGGACGACCGCGTTGCGGGCGAACCGGCCCCACGACATCGGCGGGTACCGGCTGTCCTCGAGCGCCCGGTGCAGCGGCAACAACCGGCCGCCATAAGTGCGCAAGTCGCGACCGGTGCGGCCGGCTTCCTCGGCCGCGCGCAGGTACGCCATCGCGGTCGGGTAGGCGCGGTCCATGTCGCGCAACGCGTTGCCCGCGGTGCCGGAGGTCTGGCCGTACATCGCCGCGAGCACGGCGACCTTGGCGGTCGGCCGGTCGCAGCGCAACGCGGCGGCGACCGGTGCGTACATGTCGTCTTGCCGCGCGGCGTCGGCGAGCGCTTCGTCACCGGAGACGGTGGCGAGCACCCGCGGCTCGACCTGGCCGAGATCGGCGCGGACCAGCACCCATCCGGGGTCCGCCCGGACCGCAGGACGCAGTTCGGCCGGCAGGTTGTGCAGGCCCGCCGACGCGGTCATCCGGCCGGCGCCTTCCGCCGCGTGCCAGATCCCGCGCAACCGGCCGTCGGCGCCGACGTCGCGGTCGAGCCAGTTCCAGCCGTACGTCGTCGCCAGCCGTTCGGCCTTGCGCCATGCAACGAGCGCGCGGACCGCCGGGGAGGTGTCGACGTGTGGCTGCAGCCGCCACGACCGGGTGTCCGGCAGGTCGAGCCCGATCCGGGCGAGCATTTCCCGCACCTGCGCCGGGTTGCGTAGGTCGACGTCGTCGCTGTGCGGGAACAGCCGCCGGACCGCGTCGTCGCGGTGCCGGCGGGTGGCCGCGGCGTGCGCGTCGTCGACCGGCCGCTCGCCGATGACCGGCCGCAGGATCGCGGCCATCGCCGTGGTGTCGACCGGCAGACCGGTGTGCTCGAGCTCGACCGCGAGTACGGCGGCGGCCGACTCGGCGTACGCGGTCAGGACGGCGAGCGGCACGGCGCCCGGCTGCGCGCGCGGATCGGGCAGGGCACGCAAGTTTTCCAGCTGTTCCAAGGCAATCTCGCGGGCCCGCGCCGGGCCGCGGTCGACCACCGGGGCGCCGAAGTCGAGCATGTCGTCGGTCGCGTTCGGCGCGGCCGCGAAGTCGTGATGCCCGCCGTCGAGGAGGCGGGCGACGGCGGCGAGGTCCCAGCACGCACGCGGCCGCCAGGCGTTCGCCCACGGCGCGACCGTCTCGCGGGCCGACCACCACACCCATCGCGGGCCGGCCTCGTCGAATCGCCGGAGCAGCTCGACCGGATCGTCCGTGCGGTGGGCCGTCGTACCGCCGGCGTCCGCGATGGAAACCTGGTCGTCGGTGATCCCCACCGCGACGAGCTCACCCGGCTGCACGGGTCCTCTCTACCGCGTCCGGCCGCGACACGATGTCGCGATCGCTGGCCGCCGGGCCGCGAATCGACCAGCAATCGCGACACATTGAGGCCGCGCGGCGGGCGGACTACGGTCGGCGACGTGGTGACGGCGGCGCAGATCCGGGAGTTGGCACTGAGCCTGCCGCGCACCACCGAAGGCATCGTCCGGGACAGTGTGCGGTTTCGCATCGGCCGGATCGTGTATCTCGCCTTTACCCCCGACGAGACATTTATGGGCTTCGCGTACCCGAAGGAAGAACGGGACGCACTCGTCGCGTCGGAGCCGGAGACATTCTTCCTGCCCGGCAAGTCGGACCTTCGCTACAACTGGGTCGCAGCCCGGCTGGACCGGCTGGACGACGAGCGGATGCGCGAGCTGGTGATCGATGCCTGGCGCATGTGCGTGCCGAAGAAGGTCGCTGCGCTGATCGACGACGCACCGCCGCCCTAGCCGACTCGCACCTTTGCGTTCACTGTGACGTTGTGTGTCAATAGCGAGGCTGGATTGACACACAACGTCACAGTCAACGGCAGCGAACGCGGATTCCTACTACGCCGATGTTGCCGGCAATGGTGGATGTGCCTGCGCCGGCACCGCGACGTCGAGCGCCTCGGCCTCCGGATTGCGCGGCGTCGCCAACACGTGTTCGAGCAACGCGAGCACGAGCACGCCGCCGATGGCCAGCAGCACCGCACCGATCCGCCAGGACAGCACGAAGCCGCGGGTCGATGCGACCGCCGGGCTGTGGCCGTTGTGCATCAGCGATGACGCGTGCCGTAGCGCGAACGTCACCAGGCAGGACAGGCCGATCGCACCACCCACTTGTTGCATCGCGCTCTGCACGCCGGAGGCGAGCGACGAGTCTTGCCCGGTGACTTCGTGCAGCGATGCGTTGCCCACGGCCGGGAACGAGATGCCGGAGAAGAACCCGAGCACGACCATGCCGGGCAGGATGCCGCCGGCGTACGTCGATCGGACGTCGATGCCACTGGTCAACAGCAGGCCGACGGCGCAGCCGAAGAACCCGGCCGCGAGCAACGGCTTGACTCCGAGCCGCGGCATCAGCGCGGTCCCGATGCCGATGCCGGCCCCGATGGTGAACCCGAACGGGAGATAGGACAGGCCACCCTTGAGCGGGCTCCAGTGCAGCACCTGCTGCTCGAACAACGTGAGCAGGAAGAAGTAACTGAAGAACGACGAGGAGAAGAACAGCGTCACGAAATTGGTGACGACCCGGGTGCGGTTGGCGAAGAACGTGAGCGGGATGAGCGGCGCCTCCGACCGCGCCTCGATCCAGACCATCAGCCCGAGCAACGCGAGGCCACCGATGAGCGGCAGCAGCACCTGCCACGACGTCCAGTCGTGTGACGCCGCTTCGAGCAAGCCGTCGACCACGGCGATCAGCCCGCCGGTGCCGGTGATCGCGCCAGCGAAGTCGGGCCGGGTCGACTCGCGCACCATCCGGCTCTCCGACACCAGCCGCGGCACCGCAAGCAGGGCGAACAACGCGACCGGCAGGTTGACGAAGAAGATCCACCGCCACGACGCGAGGTCGACCAGCGCGCCGGAGATCACCGTGCCGGACGTCCCGCCGAGGCCGGCGATGCCGCCCCACAACCCGAGCGCTTTCATCCGCTCCCGCGGGTCGGGGAACAGCAGCGCGATCAGCCCCAGCGACGCCGGCGCGGCCAGCGCCTCGCCGATGCCCTGCAGGAACCGCGAGGCGACCAGCATCCCCGGATCGATCGCGGCGCCACACGTCGCGGATGCGACCGCGAACAGCGCGACCCCGATCAGGAACAGCCGGCGCCGGCCCAGGATGTCGGCCAGTCGACCACCGAGCAGCAGCAGCCCGCCGGCCATCAGCACGTAACCGTCGACCACCCAGGCGAGACCGGCGAGGGAAAAGCCGAGGTCGTGCCGGATCCGTGGCAGCGCGACATTCACCACCGTCACGTCGAGAATCAGCATGAACTGGATCAAGCCGAGGACGGCCAGCGCTTTCCACCGCCGCGGGTCAGGCGCAGCGGCAGGCACAGCGGTCGCGGTCATGCTCGTTCCCCTCGGTGATGGACTCGCCGGAGTCTTGCAGCCGCCGCCGACAGTTTCGACGACATTTACGAAGACGAGGCCTCCGGCCCGGATTCATCGTCCCGCGAGCGATGAATTCCGCCGCGGCCGGACGTCGTACGGTGAGGGCGACCGAGACAAGGAGCGAAGCATGAGTGGCGTACGGGTACTCGTCGGCACACGCAAGGGCGCGTTCGTGTTGACCGCGGACGGCACCCGCAAGGGCTGGACCGTCGATGGCCCGCACTTCCCCGGCTGGGAGATGTACCACCTCAAGGGCTCGCCGGCCGATCCCGACCGCATCTACGCGTCGCAGTCGACCGGCTGGCACGGCCAGGTCATGCAGCGCTCGGACGACGGCGGCAAGAGCTGGAACCCGATCGGCAACGAGTTCTCTTACGACGGCGTCCCCGGCACCCACCAGTGGTACGACGGCACCCCGCACCCGTGGGAGTTCGCCCGGGTCTGGCACCTCGAGCCGTCGCATACCGATCCCGATGTCGTACTCGCCGGCGTCGAAGATGCCGCGTTGTTCCGCTCCAGCGACGGCGGCCAGACCTGGCACGAGTTGTCCGGGCTCCGCGAGCACGGCTCCGGTCCGCACTGGCAACCCGGCGCTGGTGGCATGTGCCTGCACACGATCCTCGTCGACCCACGCGACGCGGACCGGATGTACGTCGCGATCTCAGCGGCCGGTGCGTTCCGGACCACCGACGGCGGCAAGACCTGGCAGCCGATCAACCGCGGGCTGAAGTCCGAAGGCATCCCGGACCCGGAGGCCGAGGTCGGGCATTGCGTACACCGGATCGCGATGAATCCGCAACGCCCCGAGGTGCTGTTCATGCAGAAGCACTGGGACGTGATGCGCAGCGACGACGGCGGCGACTCGTGGCACGAGATCAGCGGCAACCTGCCGACCGACTTCGGCTTCCCGATCGACGTGCACGCACACGAGCCCGACACCGTCTACGTCGTGCCGATCACCAGCGACATGCACCACTTCCCGCCGGATGGAAAGCTGCGCGTCTACCGCAGCCGCACCGGTGGCAACGAGTGGGAGCCGCTGACCAACGGCCTGCCGCAACAGAACTGCTACGTCAACGTGTTGCGCGACGCGATGTCGGTCGACACCCTCGACGACTGCGGCATCTACTTCGGCACCACTGGTGGTCAGGTCTATGCCTCGGCCGACGCCGGCGACACGTGGAACGCGATCGTGCGTGACCTGCCGCCGGTGCTGGCGGTCGAGGTGCAGACGCTGCCGTGACCGCCGTTCGTGTCGTCCTGCCCGGACACTTGCGCACGCTGGCGAAGATCAGCGGTGAAGTGACGGTCGACGTCGACGATCCGGCGACGCTGGCCGCGGTGCTCGACGCAGTCGAGTCGTCGTACCCGATGTTGCGCGGCACGATCCGCGCCCACGGCGGCGGGCAGCGGCGTGACTTCGTCCGGTTCTTCGCCTGCAACCTCGACCTGTCACACGAGCCCGTCGATGCGCCGTTGCCGGACGCCGTGCTCAACGGCTCGGAGCCGTTGCTCGTCGTCGGCGCGATGGCCGGCGGCTAGGAGCGCGCGATCAGGTCGGCGTAACCGTCGTGCGAGTCGATCCACGACCGCACGAACGGACACATCGGCACGATCGTCATGCCTCGATCGCGTACGTCGTCGAGAGCCGCGCGGACGAGTTGCGAACCGAGGCCGCGCCGCTCGAACTTCGGGTTGATCTCGGTGTGGGTGAAGACCCGATGGCCGTCGCGGTCGCGGTACGCCGCGAACCCGGCCAGCACGCCGTCGACGGTGATCTCGTACCGCCGCGCGCCGGTGACGTCAGTGACGGATAGGTCGCTCATAGCCGGCCGAAGAACTTGAGTACGCCGGCATCAGTGCGGCAGAGCACGTCCGCATCGACGAGCTTCTGCGCGGGCGTGATGGCGACGTACTGCACCATCGTCGCCTTGGTACCACCGAGGCCGGTGGCGCAGGCCTGCCGCAACGACGGGACCTCGGAGCCGGTGATGGCCAACCAGACCGGCACATGGATCGCGGCGCCGCCGGTGACCTGCTGCCACATCGGCACCGACGAGTAGATCCCGCCGGTGAGGCCGCGCGCGGTCAGCCGTCGCAACGCGGCGTTGATGACGGCGACGTTCGTCGACCGGTCGCGCCAGGCGTTGAGGATCTCGACGTCGAGCCAGACGACCGGGACGTGCGCGCCGGTGCGCGCGATCCGGGCCAGCCCGTCGTCGACGATCCGGGCGCCGTACGCCGCCGGATCGCCGGACGAGGGTGCGGCGAGGTTGAGGTAGAACGCGACCGGGAGGTGGCCGCGCAGCGCACTCAGTTGGTCACGCAGGCATGGGTTGCCGGTCATCGGCCGGCCGCCGTTGACACCGACGATCGCGAACCCGGTCGCGACCGCGGGCAGCCGCGCGCCGCACTGCGGCCAGGAGACGTCGATGCCCCAGCCAGCCGCCAGCGAGGCCGGGAACCGGACGACCGGCCGCGGTCGCACAGTGACCGGCTTCGCCGTCGTTCGCGCGGGAGCCGGGACGGGCGTGGGCGCTGCAACGGCAGGCAGCGTCGGTACGGGGTCGGTCGCGCGGGCCTGCATGACGCCGAGACCGGTGCCGAGCACACCGATGACAAGCGCGGCGAGCAGGAGGTGCAGGCGGGCCATCTGGTCGATCAGCCGGTCTTCTCCGCGGCCGAGCGCGCCTCGAGTGAGGACAGCACCTTGCGCAGCAACAGGTTGAGGCTGGTCAGCTCGCGCGCCGACAAGCCGCTGAGTACGTCGATCTCCTTGGCCGCCTGCTCGACGACCGCGGTGTCGATCTGCCGGCGGCCCTCGTCCGTCAGCTCGATCATCACGCCGCGCCGGTCCCGCGGATCCGGCACCCGGCGGATCAGCCCGGCGGTCTCCAGCCGGTCGAGCCGGTTGGTCATCGCGCCGGAGGACAGCATCAGCGCGCGACTGAGGTCACCGGCGCTCATCCGGTTGTCGGCGGCCCGGGTCGCGAGCCGCAGCAGTAACCGGTACTCGCCCTGGTTGAGCCCGTGACCGGCGAGGGTGTCCTCGAACTCACGGTTGACGTGTTTGTTGATCGCGGACAACCGGCTGATCGCGCCCTCGACCTCGGGATGGATGGCGGAGTACCGCGAGGTGATGTCGCCGATGCAGAAGTCGACCGAGTCCGAGCTCACCTCTTGACGATAACGCTCCATGTCAAGTCTCTCGTACTAAAGTCTCTTGACATCGAGAAGTCTGTGTGCGAGTATTTCGAGGTCGAGAGATTCCTGGGGAGGGAACATGTACGACGCCCTGGCACGAGAGCACATGCACATGGAGCAGGACCAGCTTCGCCGCCGCCTCGAAGCCGCCGCCCGGCTGCCGCGCAAGTGGGAGCTCGACGACGAGCCGGCCGCGGCCGGTCGCCGGCACTGGTGGGCCCGGTCCCGCCGGCACGCCGCAGTTGCCTGACTCCTAGCGGCGCTCGATCGCGAACGTGAAGCAGCCGAACACGACCGCACGCGCATGCACCACGACGACGTCCGGGTCGGCGAGCAACTGCTCGATCGCCGGCTCCGGATCGTCGTCGGGATCCAGCACGAGGCCGCCGATGATGCGGCCTTTTTCGTTGTACGCGCGGAGCACCCGCGGGGTGCCGCGCAACTCATCCGGATAGCCGTCGTGCGCCGGCCCGCCGCAGGGCTGCGGATGCACGAACACCGGACCCATCTCGTCGTACGCATTCAGATCGATGTCGCGTTCGGCCGCCCACCGCCGCAACGGCGCGTACGACGCGAGCAGCAACGTCTCACCGGGTTCGCTCGCCCGCAGGCAACACCGCAACGGGCTCCCGCCGCTCTCGTCGACGAGCAGCAAGGGTTCGCGCCCGGCGTCGTCGCGGTGCCTTAGCTGCGCGACGACATCAGGCGCAATCGGGGTGACCGTAAACGTCGCAATTTTCGTTGCCATAGCTGAAGTCTGGCCGCAGGTCGCCGTACCCGCTGGCGGGTTTCGGACTTCTCAGCCGGCTCGTACGTCGACGCTGCCGACGCCCACCACGATGTCGAGCACCAGCCGGTCCTCGGCGCTCGCGCCACCGCTGCCGAGGGTCTGCGTCTGCTCGGCGTCGATGCCGCTGTCTTCGTGCCCGTCGACGGTCACCGATCCGATGCCGGACCGCGCGTGGACGACAACCACGGCGCCAGCCGGGACCGTCACGGTGACGTCGCCGCGAGCGAGATGGATCTCGGTGCGATGCCGACCGCTGACGGTCAGTGCGGAGAGGTCGAGATGAATTTTGCCGACGCCGTAGTCGTAGGAACCGGGCAGGTCGTCGGCGGACGCGACATGGAACGTCCGGGTGCCGAAGTGGTTGCCGAACGCGGCCGTCGCAGCCAAGCCGACCGCGAGCAACGCGGCGACGCTCACCAGCAGCCAGCGGCCGCGGCGGGTGCCGACGACGAGCGCGACCAGGATCGCGACGACGAGCAGTCCGGCCGGCGCCCCCCACCACAGCGCGTGGCCCACGGCGGCGAGCGCCAACCCGACAAGCACGATCAGCAGCAGCATCGGCAGCCGCGAGCCGCGGCGCCGGATCGTCTCCGGCCGCAACCGGGCCGGCCGATCAGTCGAAGGCGTCAGCAGCCAGGCGGCGAGATACGCCAGCAAGCCCGCGCCGGTCAGAACGGCGATCGCCACCGCCGCGATGCGTACCAGCGTGACGTCGATGCGCCAGCGCGCGGCGATGCCGGCGCAGACACCGCCGATCATGCGGCCTTCGGTCGGGCGGACGAACGGTGGCTCGGTCGTCGTTGTGGGTGGCTCGGCGGTCGGTTGGTCTGTCGTCTCAGTCATAGGTGTGACGATGCGGCGCGCATGTGGTCGCGCACATCGGGCGCCGTCCCCGGCGCGACCCGGGTCTTGGCCTCCGGGACACGTCCGGGTTCGTTCCGGATCCGCGGTGGCTCGGAAGGTGTGATCCTGTGGACGTGACGCCGGACGACACGACGACGCCGGCTGCCGGCGCGACCGACCACCGGCCGCCGTTGGTCCGTCGCGAGGACGGCCGGTTGGTCGCCGGTGTCGCCGCCGGCGTTGCCCGGCATCTCGGCGTCAACGTCGCGGTGGTCCGCGTCGTTTTCGCCGTACTCGCAACAAATGGGGTCGGCTTCCTCGCCTACATCGCACTGTGGATCCTCGTCCCGGGTGAGCACGACGGCGAGTCCGGCGACAGCCGGCTGCGCAGCCCGCGACAGGCCATACGGACGGCGTTGCGCCGCCGGCCAGGTGACGACCCGCGCCGGCGGCGCAAGCTTGTCGGCTACGCGCTGCTCGGCGCCGCGACGGCCTCGCTGATCGGCGCGTTCGGCTTGAACGTCGGCGGCCGGAGCATGCTCCCCCTCTCGGTCGCGGGCATCGGTGCACTGCTGATCTGGTGGCGCTCGCCGCAAGCGCAGCGCGCACAGTGGACCGCGGACGCCCGCCACTACGGCTGGCGGTTGTCCCGACGCGGGCCGCTGCTCGTCGTGCTCGGCGGGGTCGGCCTCGTCCTCGTCGGCGTGACGTCGTTCCTCGCCGCGAACGATGCGCTCGCGCAAGCCCGCGACGGTGCGCTCGCGATCGGCGCGACCCTCGTCGGCGTCCTGCTCGTCACCGGTCCGTGGTTGGTACGTCTCGTCCGCGAACTCACTGCGGAACGACGGGCCCGCATTCGCGAGCAGGAGCGGACCGAGATGGCCGCGCACGTGCACGACTCGGTGTTGCAAACGTTGGCACTTATCCAGGCGAAGGCGATCGATCCGGACGAGGTACGGCGGCTCGCGCGGCGGCAGGAACGTGAGCTGCGGACGTGGCTGTACCCGGTCCGCGCCGACGCTGCGGCAGCGACCTTCGGCGGCGCGCTTCGAGCCGCGGCGGCCGATGTCGAAGACGCGCATGGCATCACGGTCGAGGTCGTCTCTGTCGGCGACGCACCGCTGGACGACGCACTGCTGGCCACCGTTGCGGCGGCACGGGAAGGCATGGTGAACGCGGCGAAGGCCTCGGGTGCGCCGACCGTCTCGGTGTACGCCGAGGTGGGGTCGGATCACATCGAGGTCTACGTACGCGATCGCGGGCGCGGCTTCGACCTCGCGTTGGTGCCCGCGGATCGGCGCGGGATCCGCGAGTCGATCGTTGGTCGGATGAACCGGCACGGTGGCAGCGCCGCGATCCGCAGCGGGCCCAGTGGCACCGAGGTCGCGTTGACCGCGCCGCGCGCGGCGAGTGCGTCATGACCCGAGTGCGCGTCGTACTGGTCGACGACCACACGCTGGTCCGCAGCGGCGTCCGCGCCGAACTCGGATCCGACGTCGAAGTGGTCGGCGAAGCGGGCGGTGTCGACGAAGGCATCCGAGTGGTCACCGCGACGAAGCCCGATGTCGTGTTGCTGGATGTGCACATGCCCGGCGGCGGAGGCGCGGAAGTGATTCGCGCGGTCCACGAGACACTGCCGGCCGTACGGTTCCTCGCCCTATCCGTCTCGGATGCGGCGGAAGACGTGATCGGCGTGGTACGAGCCGGTGCGCGCGGTTACGTGACCAAGACGATCGACGGGCCGGCGCTGACCGAGGCGATCGTGCGGGTGGCGTCCGGTGACGCAGTGTTCGGTCCGCGGTTGGCCGGCTTCGTGCTCGACGCCTTCGCCGATTCCGGCGCGACGCCGTCGGTGGACGAGCTGGACGCGCTGACGCCGAGGGAGCGCGAGGTGCTGCGGTTGATCGCGCGCGGCTACACGTATCGCGAGGCCGCGCAGGAGCTCGTGCTGTCCGAGCGCACGATCGAGACACACGTCTCATCGGTGTTGCGCAAGCTGCAACTGTCGAACCGGCGCGAGCTGGCCAAGTGGGCGTCAGCGCGACGGCTGGTGTGAAAGCTCAGCGGTCGCGAAGTTGACGGGCGAGCAGTTCGCGCAACAAGGGCAGTGCCCGCCGATCCTTGTCCCGACCGGCCGCCTCCTTGCTGCGGATGATGTCCGCGAGCGCGGCGAGTTCGATCGTGGCCCCGTCGAGATCGACCGGTCGGGACCCTTCGTGCAGATCGGGGTAACCCTGAGTTCCCGACGGCTGGACAGTGATGTCGAGGTCGCCGTATTTCGTCGTGAGATTCCAGATGCGTGCGGCGGCTAGTGAGTCGGCGTCGTGCGAGAACGGCAGCGGCTCGATGCCCTCGGCGCGCACCCTCGCATCCAGTTCCTTGAGAGCGGCCGAGAGCCGGGCATAGTTCTCCGCGGACGTCTCGGGGACCACGTCAACATCGGTGGTCAGCAGCGACGATCCGTAGAGGGCCGCCGCGAACCCGCCGATGTAGACGCAGGCGACGCCGTGCCGGGTCAGCACCTCGGCGATCTTCTCCGGAATGAAGTCAGGCACGGATTGACTCGCGAAGGCGCTGCAGCCGGGTCACAGTCGTGCCCAACCGGCGGGCGCGCTCGGCCGGGGTGAGACGCGACAGAGCTTCAGCTTGGACGACGTCGGAGTCGTCGTACGGGGCAAGTTCGACGATGAGCTGGAAGCCGCACAACCGCATCAGCCGCTCGACCTGCTCGAACGACGGGCTGGTCCGGGCGGACTCGAGCCGGGCGATCGCGGACTGGGTTGTGTCGGCGAGTTCGGCGAGTTGCGCCTGGGTGATGCCGGCCCGCTTACGCGCCTCCCGGACGAGTTCGCCGCCAATCACGCAACCAAGCATAGCAGGACTGCTATATAGCGCGCCCGTTATGAGTCGACGGAGGCGCGCTCCCCGCCGGTCAGGTCGATCGTCTGCGGCGGCACCTTCGCCGTCCCCGCGCGCGCCAACCGGCTGGGCCACCACATCCGGTCGCCGATGTCGAAGTTCAGCGCGGTGACCAGGATGGAGCGCACGACGAGGGTGTCGAGCAGCACGCCCAGCGCGATCGTGAAGCCCATCTCGGTGAACGCGGTCAGCGGCAGTGTTGCGAGGACCGCGAAGGTCCCCGCCAGGACGACACCGGCGGAGGTGATCACGCCGCCGGTCGCGGCCAGACCGGTCAACGCGCCGGCGCGAGTACCGGCCTTCAGCGCCTCCTCCCGCACCCGGGTCATCAGGAAGATGTTGTAGTCGATGCCGAGCGCGACCAGGAAGACGAACACGAACAACGGGAACGACGTGTCCGCGCCGTGGAAGCCGAACACATGCTTGAACAGCACCGCGCTGACGCCGAGCGCGGCGGCGAACGACAGCACGACGGTCGCGACCAACACCACCGGTGCGACCAGCGCCCGCAACAACAACGCGAGCACCACGAACACGACCAGCAACACGATCGGGATGATCAGCTGCCGGTCGTGCTTCGTCGCTCGGTTGACGTCGAGCGTCGTCGCACTGAATCCGCCGACCTTCGCGTCGGCTCCGCGCAGTGCATGGAACGACGCCCGCATCCGGTCCACCGTCGCGTACGCCGCGTCGCTGTC
Source organism: Frankiaceae bacterium (assembly GCA_030840585.1). Lineage (GTDB taxonomy): Bacteria > Actinomycetota > Actinomycetes > JAFAQI01 > JAFAQI01 > BP-197. The sequence continues at coordinate 12,209 of JAVEEG010000283.1, forward strand.
CGGTGCCGCCGTCATCGTTCCTTCAAAGAACACCTTGCCCTTACGAGCGATCGGTTCGCTTACCGACGCGATGCCCGCCGTGGACTGGAACGTGCGCTGGACGGCGTCGGTCTGGCCAGCGTCGGCGATGACGACGACCGGGCTGCCGCTACCGGCCGGGAAGTGCTTCGCGAGCACGGTCTCGCCCGTGACTGAATCGGGGTGCCCGCGGAACGCCGCCTTGTTGGTCAGGCCACTCGCGTCGAGGTCGATGGTGCCGATCGCCATGACGACCAACGCCGCCGCGGTACCGACCCATACGACCCGCGGGCGGTTAGAGATACGCCGGCCGGTACGCGCCCACATGCCACTGGACGTCGGCTCGGCGGAGCCGAAACTCGGCCGCTTTGGCCAGAACACCCAGCGGCCACAGATCACCAGCAAGGCCGGCAGCAACGACAGCATCGCGGCGAGCGCGAAGCCGACACCGATCGCGAGCACCGGGCCGAGACCCTTGGTCGAGTTCATCTCGGCGAGGTAGAGGCACAACATGCCGAGCGCCACCGTGCTCGCACTGGCGACAATCGCTGGGCCGGAGCGGTGCAGTGCGAGCGCCATCGCCTCGTGCCGATCCTCGTGCCGGCGCAACTCCTCGCGGTATCTCGCGACCAGCAGCAGCGCGTAGTCGGTGCCGGCGCCGAACACCAACACCGTCAAGATGCCGGCGGTCTGCGCGTTGACGGTCAGGCCGTTCTTCGCCAGCAGATAGACGAAGCCTTGCGACACCGCGAGCGCGGCGCCGGCCGACACGACCGGCAGCAACCACAGGATTGGCGAGCGATACGTCACCAGCAACGTGATGATCACGACCCCGAGTGCGGCGAACAGCAGCGTCCCGTCGATCCCCTTGAACGCGTCCGCACTGTCCGACGCAAATCCGGCAGGTCCGGTGATGTGTAACGCCAAGCCCGGATCACCACCGCCGATCGTGCGGATCTTCTTGGTCAGCTTCGGTGCCTTGTTCCACCCGTTGTGACCGAGGTCGAGCGGCACGATCACCTGCGCGCTGGCGCCGTCGGTCGAGAACATCGGCCCGGCCACGTCGCCATCGAGCGAACCGACATGCGCGTACTTCTCCGCGTCCGCGGTGATCTTCGCCTTGTCATCCGCGGTCAAGCCGGACGGCCGCTCGTACACAACCACGGCGCTGAACCGGTTAGGTGACTGGAACGCCTTCTGCTCGTCGATCACCTTGGTCGACTCGGCGTTGCTGGGCAGCCAGGACTTGGCGTCGTTCTGCTCGGCGCCGGTGAGCTTGCCGGCCAGCAGACCGAGGCCGAACACCAGCAACAGCCAGAAGATGAGGACGGCCCACTTCGACCGTCGGCCGACGATGATCCGGGTAGCGGCGTTGCTCACGAGAGGTTCCCCCTGCCGGTCGTTGCGCAGACAGCTTCATCCTCTACGACGACCGCAAGCGGCTTATCTCATCGGTCCCGAAATACGGCGAAAGCCGCCGCGGTCAGGGTGCCCGCAGCGGCTTTCCGGTTCGGTGTAGTCGGGGAACGGCTAGTCGTCCCACGGCCCGTAATCGTCGTCGTACATGCCGTGTTCCTTTCCGTTCCGGGTCGGCGTACACATCGACTCGATTCCCGTGAAGCTTGAGGACGCCGGACCCGCCGGGTGACAAGTTGTGCGCGGCAGGGCAAATTGGCCTGGTGAGTTCCGCCGCGTCACGCTTCGGCCTGCCCGACACGATCACCGCCTGCCTGTTCGACCTCGACGGTGTCCTGACGCAGACCGCGACGGTGCACGCCGCGGCGTGGAAGCAGATGTTCGACGAGTTCCTCGCGGCGCAGGCGAAGCAGGCCGGCGCGGCATTCGTCCCGTTCGATCCGCAGCACGACTACGACCAGTACGTCGACGGCAAGCCGCGGCTCGACGGCACTCGCGACTTCCTCGCGTCGCGGCACATCGACCTGCCCGAAGGCGACGAGACCGACGCGCCCGACACGCCCACCATCTACGGCCTGTCCAACCGCAAGAACGACCTCGTGCTCGAACGTATCCGCACCGAGGGCGTGCAGACCTACCCCGGTTCGGTCGACTACGTCCGCAAGGTGCGCGACGCCGGGCTGAAGACCGCGGTCGTCTCGTCCAGCGCCAACACCCTCGACGTGCTCGAGACCACCGGCATTGCAGACTGCTTCGACGCCCGCATCGACGGAGTCGTCGCGAAGGAACGTCACCTGAAAGGCAAGCCGGCGCCGGACACATTCCTCGCCGGTGCCGATGCAGTCGGCGCGCAACCGGATCAGGCCGCGGTGTTCGAGGACGCACTCGCCGGAGTCGCGGCCGGCCGGGCCGGCAACTTCGGCCTCGTTGTCGGCGTCGACCGGGTGGGCCAGGCCGCCGCACTGCGCGAGCACGGCGCCGACGTCGTGGTCGACGACCTGTCCGAGTTGCTGCGGTGATCGTCCAGAACGCCTTCCCGGTCGAGGCATGGCAACTGCGCGAGACGTCGCTCGACCTCGACATGCTGGCGCAGAGCGAGTCGCTGTTCGCGCTGTCCAACGGCCACATCGGCATGCGCGCCAACCTCGACGAGGGCGAGCCGCACGGGCTGCCCGGCACGTACCTGAACGGCTTCTACGAACTGCGCGCGCTCCCGTATGCCGAAGCCGGTTACGGCTATCCCGAGTCCGGCCAGACCCTGATCAATGTCACCAACGGCAAGCTGATCCGGCTGCTCGTCGATGACGAACCGTTTGACGTCCGGTACGGCGAACTGCGTAGCCACGAACGCGTCCTGGATCTGCGCGCCGGAACGCTGCAGCGCGACGTCGTATGGCTGACGCCGACCGGCCGTTCGGTGCGGATCCGTTCCACTCGCCTGGTGTCGTTGACCCAGCGCGCGGTCGCGGGCATCCGCTACACGGTCGAAGCGCTCGATGACCAGCCGCTGCGGGTCGTCATCCAGTCGGAACTGGTTGCCAACGAGCAGTTGCCGGACTCGTCGGCCGATCCGCGGGTCGCCGCGTCGTTGCAGCACTCGTTGCAGGCCGAGCAACACGCGCAGCACGAGCTCGCCGCGGTCCTGGTGCACTCGACGAAAGCGAGCAAGCTGCGGGTCGCGGCGGCGATGGATCATCGCTTCACCGGTGCATCTGACTGCTCGACGCAGACCGAAGTCCTCGATGACCTCGCCCGAGTTACCTTCACGACCGTGCTCGAGCCCGGGCAGACGATGGAGCTGACGAAGTACCTCGCCTACGGCTGGTCCGCCGTACGGTCGGTGCCGGCAATCCGGGATCAGGTTGCCGCCGCACTCACCGGGGCAAGGCACGCCGGTTGGGACGGACTGCTCGCCGAGCAGCGACAGTTCCTCGACGACTTCTGGTCCGGCGCGGACGTCGAGATCGACGGCGACGCAGAGCTGCAGCAAGCGGTCCGGTTCGCGCTGTTCCATGTCATGCAATCCGGAGCGCGCGCGGAACGACGACCGATCCCCGCCAAAGGCCTGACCGGTAACGGCTATGACGGCCATTGCTTCTGGGACACCGACACGTTCGTGCTGCCGGTGCTGACGTACACGATGCCGCACGCGGTCGCCGACGTATTGCGTTGGCGTTGCTCGACATTGGACCAGGCACGCGAGCGGGCAACGCAGCTCGGTCTCGCCGGTGGGACGTTCCCGTGGCGCACGATCCACGGGGAGGAGTGCTCGGCATACTGGCCGGCGGGCACGGCCGCGTTCCATGTCAACGCCGATGTCGCCGACGCGGCGATCCGGTACGTGCATGCCACCGGCGACACCGACTTCGACCGCAGCACCGGGCTGCGACTGCTCGTCGAAACCGCGCGGCTGTGGCGCAGCCTCGGCGCGCACGACCGTGACGGCCGGTTCCGCATCGACGGTGTCACCGGACCGGACGAGTACTCCGCGATCGTCGACAACAACGTCTACACGAACCTCATGGCGCAACGGAACCTGCTCGCCGCCGCGACCGTCGCGGAACGATACGGCGACGAAGCCCGCGAACTCGGCGTCGACCGGGAAGAGATGGCGTCGTGGCGGGACGCGGCCGCCGACATGGTCGTCCCGTACGACGATCACCTCCGGATCCATCCGCAGGCGGAGGGGTTTACCGAGCACGCGGTGTGGGACTTCGAGCACACGCCGGCCGAGCACTACCCGCTGCTGATGCACTATCCGTACTTCGACCTGTATCGCAAACAGGTGGTGAAGCAGGCCGACCTGGTGCTGGCGATGCACCTGCGCGGTGATGCGTTCACTGATGAGCAGAAGCGGCGCAACTTCGACTACTACGAAGCCATCACCGTCCGCGACTCGTCCCTGTCGGCGTGCACGCAAGCGGTGATGGCGGCCGAGGTCGGGCACCTCGACCTCGCGCTGGACTACACCGCCGAGGCGGCGCTGGTCGATCTGCGCGACCTCAAGCACAACACCCGCGACGGGTTGCACATGGCGTCGCTGGCCGGCACCTGGCTGGCGATGGTCGCCGGCTTCGGCGGGATGCGCGACCACGGCGGCGAGCTCACGTTCGCGCCGCGGTTGCCCGGCGGCATCACCCGGCTGCGGTTCAACCTGCTCTACCGCGATGCCCGGCTACGGGTCGACGTACGTTCGGACGCGGCGACGTACCGCGTCGATGACGGCGGCCGGACCCTCGCGTTCAGCCACCACGGCAAAGCGGTCGAGCTGACCGCCGGCAGCGAGTTGACGCTGCCGATCGCCCCGCTGTCACCGCAGCCAAGGCCGCGGCAGCCGCGCGGGCGCGAACCGACGCGGCGGCACACCCGGTGAACTGAAGCTTCGCGCCCGGTGTCCCGCGCTTGCCAGCGTGATCATGGCGTTCGCAGCAGATTTCGGCGTGATCATGGCGTTTGCAGCCGTACAACGCCATGATCACGAAGAGGGTGGGCCGTTCCGCCGAACCCTCGTATTACCGCCCGGCGGCGCGGACCGCGGCGACGTGTGCGACGCCGAGGCTGCCGGCCGATGCGGCGGCGAGTGCGATCAGGACCGCGCGCATGATGCCGTTGCCGCGTTCGGCAATGTCAGCAGCCGACTTCGCGGCGCTGCCGTTCTGCGGCGCGGCACCAACTACTGCGGCGCCGGTCGCGATGACGGGCGTGCGCGCGGCCGGGCCGGCCAGCGCGGTCGGCAGCGCCGGCACCATGTCGGTCAGGTCGACGTTGGCCGGCAGCGACCAGGAGGTGTGCGCGGCGGCGACCGCGGAATGGACCGCGTGCGCCGTACGGCTGGGCAGCCGGAGGGCCGGGTGCTGGACGGCCGGCTCGCGGTTCGGCGACGAGGTCGGCGCCTTGGGCGCGACTCCGGCGGCCGTCGTCACCTTCTCGACGACGGCGGTGGCTTCGTCCTTGACCAGCTTGACGATGTCACCGGGCGGCGGCACCAAGTTCGACACGTCCGGGCTGGTTGTCGGCGCCGACGGGCTCGGCAGCATCGCCGCGCTCGCCAGGCCGCCGCCGGTCAGGCACAAGGTCAATGTTCCGGCCGCCACTGCGACCGCTCGAGTCGTGTTCGTACGCACTGGGAAGTGCTCCTCTCGTCGGCCCCCACCGGACATAACGAGACAACCGGGTCGGCGTAACGAGGAGCGTCACAATTCTGACCGCCGCCGCGATCAGGACAACCGCGCCGGCGAGCACGAACGGCCGGTGCATCGCGAGCTGCGGGATCGCGCGGACCGGGAACGCGGCGGCCGAGACGCCCGCGCCGACGAGGCCGAAGTACGAGCCCACGACGTTGCCCCGGTGCAGCGCGAGGTTGCGGGTGCGGGCGCCGTAGAGCGCGAGCGTGAGCGTGCAGAACGTGAACACCGACAGCCAGTGGATCCAGCTGAAGTGCCCGGGCGTCAGGCGCTTGATGCCGAACGAGCTGAGGACGGTGAAGTACATCGCCGCGAACCAGACCCGGCCGAGCCGCCGGTGGGTCAGGTCGCCGCGCGGCCGGTGGGTGATGACGACGGCCCCGAGCATGAGCGCGAACGTCGCCGCGCTGGCGTGCAGCGCGATCAGCAAGGGCACGACGCCTCCTATAACACTGTTATCGGTAACGCTGTTATAGATTGTCTTCGTGCCCGCGGTCAAGACCCACACCTCCGACCTGGCGGTCCGGCTCATCGACGAGGCCGGCCGGCTGCTCGCCGAGGAGGGGGTCGCGGCGCTCAGCCTGCGCCGGCTCGCCGCCGCCAGTGGCACCTCGACGATGGCCGTCTACACCCTCTACGGCGACAAGCAGGGGCTGCTGCACGCGATGCACCGAGCCGGCTTCGAGCGGCTGGGCGACGCGTTGCGGGCCGCCGCGGCGGCGCACGCCGACCCGCTGGACGCGCTGGTCGCCCTCGGCCACGCCTACCGGGAGACCGCGCTCGCCAACCCGCACCTCTACGGGCTGATGTTCGGCGCCGCCGTACCGGGATTCGTCCCGGACGAGACCGGCCGAGCGATGGCGGATGCGGCGTACAAACCGCTCGTCGAGGGCGTACGGCGCTGCCTCGACGCGGGGCAGATGGGCGGCACCCCGGCCGAGCGGATCGCGCTGCACCTGTGGTCGGTCTCCCACGGCATGGTTAGCCTGGAACTGGCCGGGCATCTCGCGGCGCCCGATCCGGCGGCTGCGTACGTCGAGGCGCTGGTCTATGCCGGATTGCCGTTCCTGGTGTGACCTGCGGTAAGGTCCGCCGACCTGACGGAGGGATGAGCGGATGCCGCCGCAATATCTGTTGCACATCGGGCAACAGAAGAGCGGGACGACGTACCTGCAAACGGTCCTGCACGCCTGCGAGCCGGCGCGGTTGGAGTCGCTCGGCCTCTGCTACCCGCTGGCGCCGCTGGAGGGCGCACCGGAGAACAACCAGCAGTACGCGATGTTCGGTCTGCTCGGCACCGAGTTCGACTGGGTCACGCCGGAGTTGCGGGACGTCCAGCGCCCGGCATGGGACACGATCGCCGCGCAGGCGCGGGCCTGGGACGGCCCGGTGCTGCTGTCCGCGGAAGCGTTGTCCGTCATCCGGACCGAGGCCATTCACACCCTGCACGAAGCACTTGGTCGGCCCGACGACGTGACCGTGGTCATCACTACCCGCGACCTCGGCGCCACCATCGCGTCGTCCTGGCAGCAGCACGTGCGCAACGGCCGGGGGTCGAACTTCGACTACTACCTCGAGACGCTGGAGAACGACCGGAAGCGGTTCGACGTCGACCTGGAAACCGCACCGGAGCTCGGGTTCTGGCGGGCCTACTCGATCGGCCGGCTGGCCCGCCGTTGGGCGGACGTCTTCGGCGCCGGCAACGTCCGAGTCGTCACCTCACCCGGCAAGCCGATCGACCTGCTGTGGGAGCGCTTCTGCACGGCCCTCGGGATGCCACAACTGCTCGACTTACCCGAGCGGGAGACCGTCGGCGAAGCCGTGCACACCTCGCTCACCGCATCCGAGGCGATGGTGATGCGCGAGATCAACTCCTACCTGGTTAGCTCGCCGCTGAAGGAGTCCGCGCGGGGGCAGCTGCGGACCTTCCTGCTGAACAACATGCGCGAGCGGCCGGACCGCGGGCCGCGCATCGCCGTGCCGGAGAGGTACCGCGAAACCGTCGCGGCGTGGAGCAACGACGACCTGGTCGAACTCGAGAAGACCGGCGTCACCATCTGCGGCTCGCTCGACGACATCCGCTACGAGCCGCGGGCCACTCCGGACGTGACGATCGACGAGGTCGCCGCGGCAGCGGGCGCGATGTTCGCGGCGATGATGCGACGCACACCACAGCCGCGACCGGCACCGCCGCCGGTGGTGCGTCCTTTTCCGGTCGTGCTGCGCGGCTACATGGCCAAGTGGAAGCTCGACTTCAAGCGCTGGCTGCTGGCGAAGTGGCGGTCACTCACGATGGTCATCGCGTTGCTGGCCGTCGTCCGGGTCCCGGCCCGCGGGCCGTCGGGCGACGGTGGGGCTCAGCTGTCGATGGTCGACTCCGTCATCGGCTCGCTCCACGACTCGGTCCAGTTCGCGCTCTCCGCCGGGTACGGCTGAGCCGCTACGCCGAGGGCGTCCTCGATGGCGGCCACGAGCTGCGGGTCGTCCGGCGTCACCTTGGTCCGGAACCGGCCGATGATCTCGCCGTCGCGTGAGACCAGGAACTTCTCGAAGTTCCACTTCACCCCGCCGGCTTTACCGGCCGCGTCCTTGGCCGTGACCAGCTCCTTGTAGAGCGGGTGCTGGCCGCGACCACGAACCTTCAGCTTCTCGAACAGCGGGAACGTCACGCCGTACGTCGTCGAGCAGAAGGACTGGATCTGCGTGCCGTCGCCGGGCTCCTGGAAGAGGAATTGGTTGCACGGGAAGCCGAGGATCTCGAGGCCCTGGTCGCCGTACTTCTCGTACAGCGCCTGCAGGCCTTCGTACTGCGGGGTGAACCCGCACTTCGACGCGACGTTGACGATGAGCAGCACCTTGCCGCGGTAGTCGGCGAGCGTCGCCGGCTGGCCGTCGAGCGTCGTGAGCGGGATCTCGTAGAGGGACATGTCGCCCATGGTGCGGTCTGGGTGGCTTCAACGGCAAGCCAGGTATGCCGTCCCGGCCACATGGACCGCTCAGACAGCGACGATCTTCGGGGCACGGGCTTGCTGCGGGACGCCGGCCGCCCGGCGGTACCAGGGAGCGACGTCGGTCGCCGGCATCGGCCGGCTGTACCAGTACCCCTGGGCGATGTCGCAGCCGATCTCGCTCAGCCGGTCGCGGATCAGCTCGGTCTCGACGCCCTCGGCCACGATCGTCATGCCGAGCCGGTGACCGAGCCCGATCACCGCGCAGACGATCGCGTCGTCCGCGGGATCGTCGACCATCGTGAGTACGAAGGACTTGTCGATCTTCACCTCGTGCACCGGCAGCCGCTTGAGGTACGCGAGCGAAGACTGGCCGACCCCGAGGTCGTCGATCGAGAGCCGGACACCGGACCGGCGCAACTGCCAGAGGATGTCGACGGTGTGCGCGACGTCGTCCATGATCGCCGTCTCGGTGATCTCGAGCGTCAGCCGCGAGGCCGGCACCCGGGCCGCTTCGAGCGCGGCCGCGAGCCGGTCCGGGAACGCCGCGTCGCGCAGGATCCGCGCCGAGATGTTGACCGAGACGTGCACGTCGAGACCGTCGTCGAGCCAGTCGCGGCACTGCCGGAGCGTGGTCGCGACCACCCATTCGGTCAACGGGGTGATCAGGCCGGTCTGCTCGGCGATCGCGATGAACTCGTCCGGCGACACGAAGCCGCGAGTCGGATGCTGCCACCGGGCGAGCGCTTCGAGGCTGATCCCACGCGCCGGTTGCGCGAGCAAGACTTTCGGTTGGTAGTACACCATCAGGCCGCCGGTCGCGATCGCGTCGCGCAGCTCCGCGACGAGACCCAGCCGAGACGGATCGTTGTGATCGATCGCGTCGTCGTAGACGGTCACCATGCCGCGGCTGGCCTTGGATGCGTACATCGCGACGTCGGCATGGCGGACCAACTCGTCACAAGTCGTACCGTGCGCCGGCGCCAACGCGATGCCGACGCTCGCGTCGACACTCACGTCGATGCTGTTGACTTGCAACGGATGCAGCAGCGCCTCACGGGCCGCCTCTGCCGCACGCACCGCAGTCGCCTCGTCGGCATCGGTGAGCAGTACGACGAACTCGTCGCCGCCGAGGCGCGCGATGCAGAGCGCGCGCGGAATCGCGGCCCGCAACCGGGTGCCGACGTCGGTCAACAGTTGGTCGCCGGCCGCGTGGCCCAACGTGTCGTTGACGTCTTTGAACCGGTCGAGGTCGAGCAGCAGTACGGCGAGCGACCGGCCGTTGCGGAGCATTTGATCGGTGACCCGCTCGAACATCAGCCGGTTGGGCAGCTGGGTCAACAAGTCGTGCGTCGCTTGGTGTTCGTTGTCGGCGACTTGGCGGCGTAGCTCGTCGGCGAGCCGGCCGTTGGTGAGCGCGGTGCTCGCGTGTTGCGCGAGCGCGTTCAGCAACTGCTGCTCGTCGTCGCCGAAGGCCGGTACGAACGTGCTGCCGGTGACGCGCAGGTGGCCGAGGATCCGCCCGTGCGCGGTCAGCGCCGCAGTGATCTCGCTACCGGTCTGCGGCTCGACGGCGGCCTCGACATCGGTTCCGTCGTAACGGATGTGGCGGGTTCCGTCGGTGTCGTCGACGAGTTCGAGTTCGGCGGTCGCGCCATTGAGGGCGTGCACCGCGCCGACCACGATCTCGTTCGCGATCGTGATCGGATGCAGGTCGCGACCGAGCTTGCCGGCGACGGCGTTCAGCCGTTGCAAGTTGCCGTGCCGCTTCTGCAACAACACGTGCGAACGCTGGGCAAGGACGAGGTAGCCGGCGACGACGCCGACCGCCCAGACCGCGAGCCAGTTGGCGCGGATCGCGTTGTACGCGACCAGTGCGAACGACGCCTGCGTGACCGCGTTGAGTACGTCGACCGCGAAGGTACGGCTGATCTCGCGGGCCGAGCCGCGCGCACCGGACAGGCGGATCGCGCCGGTGACCGCGACGGTCGAGACCGCGGCGACGATGAGTACGGCGATGAACGTCGCGGCCCAGGTCACTTGCGACGCCGGATCGCTGTTGGCAATCGCGGCCCAGACCGTCATGCCAGCGGTCATGCCGAGGGCGAGCTGGGCGAGGTTCAACGCCAACTTCAATGGCGGCTGCCGCCGTACCAGGATCAGCGAAAGCGCGCCGCCGCCGAGGCGCGCGGCCAGCAGCGGACCGGGCGCGAGCAGCAGCAGCCCGATGACCGTCGGTACTTCGGTGAACGAGAACGAGTGCGCGTGCCGGCCGACGTTGATGTGGACGACGTAGGCCTCGGTGATGGCGAACGCCAACGCGAGACCCAACCACAGACCGAGGCCGCCGCGGGGATGCGACGGCCACGGAGTGGGCGGGGCGACGATCCAGAGGGCGGCAGCGCTACCGGATAGGAGCGCGACGACCGACCAGATCCGCAGCGCGCGGTTTACGACCACCAGGCGCCGGACCAGGTATGTCCGGACCACGTGTGGCCGGACCAGGTGTGGCCGACCCAACCGCTGCCGCTCCAGGTGTGACCGACCCAGCTCTCGCCCGACCACGTGTGCCCGGTCCACGCCGAGCCGGACCAGGTGTGCCCGGTCCATGTGGTGTTCGACCACGACGGCCCGGTCCACGAACTGTCACACCAGCAGGAGCCGGCCCAGGGGTGGCCGTTCCAGTTGCCGCCGTTCCAGGCTGCGCCGGCCGCGCTCGCGTGGGCCCACGACGCGGCGTTCCACGGTGCGCCGAAGATGTCCTGCTCGCCGGTGAGGTCGACGCCGTTGTCGCCGACGTGCTGGGTGCCACGGGCGGATTCGAGGCTGCCCAGGCCGGTGGACTGCGGCCAGGTCTGGGTGTTGGAGCCGACCAGGGCGAGGCTCGCGCTGGACACGTTGAGCAGGCCGGCGCCGCGGGCTTGCGCGCTCGCCTGCGGCAGCGCGGTCGCGGTGCTAGTCAGTGCGGCCTTGACCTGATCCGGGCTGAGCGCCGGGCGGTTCTGCAGCAGCAGCGCGACGGCGCCTGAGACGACCGCGGTCGCCTGCGACGAACCGCTGCCCTTGAAGAAGCGGGTGTCCACGACGGCGGCGGGGTACTCGGTGTCGATGTAGCTGCCGGGGTCGCGCAACGACACGATCGACTGGCCGGGCGCGACGAGGTCGACGTGCCGCGAAGCCGAGCCGCGCGAGGAGAACTGCGGGATGGTGTCGTCGAGGCTCGACGCGGTGCCGTTCGGATCGTCGGCGCCGACCGCGATCACGTACGGATCGGTGGCCGGGTTGTCGAGGGTCGGGCTGTTGGTCCCGCTGTTGCCGCCGGCGACGACGACGACGATGCCGGCATGCCATGCATGCTCGATCGCAGCGGCGAGCGGATCGCTGAGGTAGCTCTGCGAACCGTCGGTGCCGTACGAGAGGTTGAGCACGCGGACGTTCATGCCGTTGTCGTTGCGGTGCTGGACGACCCAGTCGATGCCGGCGATGACCTGGCTGACGTCGACGGCACCGTCGGTCGAGCCGACCTTGACGTTGAGCAACGTCGCGCCGGGAGCGACGCCCTTGTAGCCGTACGAGGTGCCGTCGTTGCCGACGATGATGCCGGCCATGTGGGTGCCGTGGCCGAAGCCGTCGGCGTCTTCCAGTTGCGGCGACGGGTTGTCGAGCGAGAGGTCCGGGCCGTTGACGACGTTGCCGGCGAGCAGGCCCTGGACGGGCACCGCGCCGGTGTCGATCAGCGCGACGCCGACGCCTCTGCCGGTGTAGCCGCGGCTGGCCATGCTGTCCGCGCCGATGGTCCGGTTCACCAGCGACATCGGCGTCTCGGAGGCGGCGTAACCCCAGTCGGCACCGTTGAGCAGGCCGGTGGTCGTGTCGAGGGCGGTGCTGACGACGCCAACCACAGTGCCGACCGTGCCGCCGAGGAGACCGCCGAGCAGGCCGTCGCCGCCGAGCAGGCCGGCCTGGGCCGGCGGGGCGCCCGCGGCGGTGACGACACCGCAGACGAGGGCGAGCGAGGCGGCGCGGCGCATCTTCTGGCCAGCGGTCCAACGCATCGACATCTACGGGTCCCCCCAATTGGCCGGGCATGACATGACGGGCCCGGTTCTGTGCTGCGGCTTCACGATCGGTGGTCTCGGGGGGACAATCCAGCCTCTTGGGCCAAGTTGCCTACAAGGCACTAGACGACCTGCTCCCTGCCTGTCACTCAGTGACTAGGAGTGATCACACAGCGTTACCGCATTCGGCGTAGTGGGCCGGGTTCGGGACGATGTGCGCATGAGCCCGTTTTCGACGCTTACGTACGACGTCCGCGACGCGACGGCGTACGTCACACTGAACCGGCCGGAGCGGCTGAACGCGATCGACGACGTGATGCCGGGCGAGATCCGGGCCGCGGTCGAGCTGGCCAACGCGGACGACGCGGTGCGGGTGATCGTCGTACAGGGGGCCGGCCGTTCCTTCTGCGCTGGTTATGACCTGAAGGAGTTCGCGGAGGGCGACGCCGGCTCGCGTTGGGAGCAGCCTTCGGCTTCGGCGTGGGACCCGGTGCGCGACTACCGGGAGATGAAGCGCAACACCGACGACTTCTTCACGTTGTGGCGATCGTTGAAGCCGACGATCGCGAAGGTGCACGGGCATGCGGTCGCGGGCGGCAGTGACATCGCGCTGTCCTGCGACCTGGTGGTGATCGCGGACGATGCGCGGATCGGGTACCCGCCGGCCCGGGTGTGGGGGTGCCCGACGACGGCGATGTGGGTGTACCGGCTGGGTGCGGAGCGGGCGAAGCGGATGCTGCTGACCGGCGACACGATCGACGGCGCGACGGCGGCTGCCTGGGGGCTCGCGGTGTCGTCGGTGCCGTTCGATTCGCTGGATGCGGCGGTCGAGGAGTTGGCGGATCGGATCGCCGGCGTGCCGATCAACCAGCTGGTGATGCAGAAGCTGCTGATCAATCAGGCGTACGACAACATGGGCCTCGCCGGGACGCAGATGCTGGCGACGCTGTTCGACGGGATCGCGCGGCATACGCCGGAAGGCAACTGGTTCAAGTCACTCGCCGAGTCGCAGGGTTTCCACGCCGCTGTGGAGTGGCGTGATTCAGGCCGGCGCATTCCGGACGGTGGTTGAGCAAGGCTGATAGAACGACGACATGGCGGAGTCGACTGAAGCTTTGCGGCTCGCCGCCTTCGCGCATCTGGACCGGCTCAAGCAGCTTTATCCGGACGGCGCGTTGCCGTCGGCGCAGATCAACGCGTTTTCGTACGACGGCAAGCCGTTACGGCTGATCGTTCAGACTGGGATCTGGAAGCCGGCGGGGATGGCAGCGGCGCTGTCGATCCGCACGACCTATACCGCGCCGAACGAGGTCCCGCCCTATGAGGACGATCTCGGTTCTGATGGCTTTGTCCGGTACAAGTATCGCGGCACTGACCCTGATCACTCGGACAACCGGGCGCTGCGGGAAGCGATGCGAACGGGGACACCGCTCATCTATTTCGTCGGCGTGGATCGCGGTGTCTACGCGGCGAACTATCCGGTGTGGATTGAAGCTGAGGACCGAGCGCAGATGGAGTTCGCCGTATCAGTCGACCCGGCGCAGCGGGCGCTCGCGACAGAGGACATGACGTGGCGCGAGCGCGAGTATGCCTACCGGCTGACGAAACAGCGCCTCCATCAGCCGATCTTCCGGACTCGGGTGTTGCGCGCGTACGCCGACAGTTGTGCGATGTGCCGGCTGAAGCATGTGCAATTGCTGGACGCCGCGCACATCCTGCGCGACGGCCATCCGCGAGGGCTTCCGGTGGTGCCGAACGGTTTGGCGCTGTGCAAGATCCACCACGCGGCGTTCGACTCCAACATCCTTGGCGTCAGGCCGGACCTCGTCGTAGAGGTACGGCAGGACGTCCTAGAGGAGATTGACGGCCCGATGCTCCGGCATGGGTTGCAAGAGATGCAGGGCGTGCGGGTTCAGGTTCCGAGAATCGTTCAAGCACGGCCAGATCAGCAGGGGTTAGAGGAACGCTACGAGGAGTTCCGCGCGGCCGGGTGATGCGGGCGAAGTGATAAAAACGGGACCCCTTATTGGAGTTTGTGCGGTAACCTCCAATAAGGAGGCTGTCGTGGCGAAGGTATTGCGTCGGCGCTGGGTAAGCGAAATCTCCGACGTACCGCGCCGTGACCGCAGGTCGTGTGAGTACGACGCGTACGTCCCAGACCCGTTGCTCGCTCGGCGGTTCGTCTTCGACGGCGCCGTGGCCGCGGACGTAGCAGACGCGGAAACGGCTATCTCGCGGCTGAACGTCGAGGCGTCCGCGCTCGTAGACACGGAAGCTCTCGCCCGGATCCTGCTCCGGGCCGAGGCGGTTGCTTCGTCGCGAATCGAAGGACTCGAAGTCGGACCACGACGCCTGCTGCATGCAGAGGCCGCGCGGCGCGCCGACGTAGCCGCCGGCGATGTCACGGCCGCAGAGGTGCTCGGGAACATCGACGCGATGGTCTACGCGCTCGACGCCGTCACCCAGCACGACCCGATCACTGTCGACTTGCTGCTCGACATACATCAGCGGCTACTCGCGGACACGAGCATTCGTGAGCACGGTGGACGATTCCGCGGTCAGCAGAACTGGATCGGCGGCAGCTCGTACAACCCCTGTTCGGCTGCGTTCGTGCCCCCGCCGCACGAGCTCGTCACCGATCTCATGGACGACCTCTGCGCGTTCTGCAACACCGACGACCTGCCAGCCGTCGCGCAGGCCGCGATCGCGCACGCTCAGTTCGAAACGATCCATCCGTTCGTCGACGGGAACGGGCGGACCGGGCGTGCGTTGATCCACCTCGTGCTGCGACGGCGCGGACTGACCCCACGCGTGCTGCCACCGGTTTCGTTGGTGCTCGCTACTCGCGCACGCAGCTACATCAACGGGTTGACGGCATTCCGCTATCGCGGTGCGGCGACTGGGCGGCAGGCACACGAAGGTCTGAACCAGTGGGTGGGCGAATTCGCGGCCGCTTGCACCCGCGCGGTTGACGATGCATTCGCATTCGAAGCCAAGACGAGGGAGCTCGAGCAGCGATGGCGCGCGCAGTTGACTCGCGTTCGCGCGAACTCGGCCCTGGACCTCTTACTGCGAGCGCTGCCCGGTGCACCCGTAGTCACGGTCGAGAGCGCAGCCGCTTTGATTGGGCGCACGTACAAGCCGGCCAATGACGCGATCCAGCGCATGGTCGAGGCGGGCGTTCTCCGCCAGGTGACCATCGGCCGCCGCAATCGAGCATTCGAAGCACCCGAGGTCATTACGGCGTTCACCGATCTTGAACGCCAACTCGCAAGCCCGGCAGGCAACACCCAAATCAGCGAACCCAGCCGGCCAGTGCCGGCTCGACGGGAGTCTCGCAAGTAGAGCGCGCCCGAAGGGACTCGAACCCCTAACCTTCTGATCCGTAGTCAGATGCTCTATCCGTTGAGCTACGGGCGCCTGGCTCGCCAGACTACCGGAGCAGTGACCTCAGGCGGCTGCCAGCGCTGCGGGGTCCAGCTCCAGCAGGTCGGTGCCCTTGAAGTCGACCACCCATAGCCGGCCGAAGCCTGCCGCCAGCACGAACGGGTTCGCCACGCTCGGCAGCGGCCACGAACCGCGCCCCACCGGTCGACCCGTTGCCGCCGACCACCCGTACACGCGCCCGCCGAAGCCGGGCACCCAGACCACCCCGCCCACTACGTCGCCGTCATTCGGCAGCGCGGTCGTCGAGAGCCGTCGCAGCACCCGCCCGGTTCGGCCGTCGAGCTGAACCACCTGATCAACGCCGCCGTCCGCCGCCCACCACG
>JAVEEG010000028.1 GCA_030840585.1 Frankiaceae bacterium
TGCGCCGCGCGATCGACGAGGTGCAGCGGTTCGCCCCGGACGAGCGGCTCGTTTTCGTCAACGCGTGGAACGAATGGGCCGAGGGTGCGGTGCTCGAACCCAGCGATCTCGACGGCCGCGCCTTCCTCGATGTGACCGCCCGGGTGACGTCAGGGCAGCAGGTGCCGGTGCCGGATGCTGCCGGCTAGCCGGCCGCTGCGATAGCTCGCCTCCCGCAGCCACACTCCGCGCTCGGGTTGCCGCCGCAGCTGCGCCGGCGCGGACCGCAGCAACGCGAGCCAGCGCGCGGCGAGATCCCGTAATCGGTAGCGCGGCAGCCCCCAGTCCTGGTGCCGGCGGTGCAACGGCACCTCGGTGACGCCGTACCGGTAGAACTGCTTGACCAGAGATCGCAGCCCGCTGCGGTAGCGATACGCGAGCACCGCATCGGGCGCGAACCCGAGCGCGTGCCCGGCCTGCACCAGCCGCCAGGAGAAGTCGACGTCGTCCGCGCCACCGGCGAACGTCTCGTCCCAGCCGCCGATCGACCGCGCCACATCCACCCGGACCGCGCAGTTGCCGCCGGGCACGAACGGGTGCGCGTCGAGTGCGACCGGCAGTCGGTCGGCCGGCAGCTCGCCGCGCCAGGCAACCGCGAGTGGATCGCTGACCAGGCCCGCGACGCAGCGACCGCCGACCATCGCGTACGACGCTGACGCACGCACCATCGCGGCCAACCAGCCGGGCTGCACGATGTCGTCGGCGTCGCAGATCAGCAGGATCTCACCGGCCGCTTCGCGCAGCGCGCGATTGCGCGCCGGGCCGATGCCGGCGCGCGGTTCGGTGACGATGCGCAGTGACGGCACCCGGTCCCGGAACGCTTCGACCACCGAACGGGTCGCGTCAGTCGAGCCGTTGTCGACGACCAGCAGTTCCCAGGCACCGTTGTAGTCCTGTGCGGCGAGGGCGCTGAGCTGCTCGCCGATCACCGCCGCGCCGTTGCGCACCGGGATCGCGACGGTGACGAGGGCGGGCAACACCCGACGATCTTCCCGGATCCGTACCGGACCACCTCAGTGCCGCGCTTATCCTCTCGATGTGGCGATCGAGCACCCGGGGGCACCGGCCCGCTCGATCTTCGAAAACCGGCCGGACAGCAAGGCTGAGGCGCTGCGCGACCTCGCCGAGCTGTGGGCCTATCGCGAGGTCGTCTTCGCCTTCGCCGCCCGCACCGTGCGGGTGCGGTACAAGGAATCGTTCCTCGGCGTGCTGTGGGTCGTGCTGCAGCCGCTCGCGCTGTTCATCCCGTTCGTGATCGTGCTCGGCAGGGTCGCGCACATCAAGGGCGGCGGGGTGCCCTACGCCGCGTTCGCCGCGGCGGTTGTCGTGCCGTGGCAGTTCGTCGCGAACGCGCTGTCGACCGGCAGCCTCGCTCTGGTCGGCGAAGGCCCGCTGGTGCGCAAGGTGTACTTCCCGCGCAGCGCTCCGGTGGCCGGCGCCGTACTCGCCGCCGGGTTCGACCTCGCCGTGGGATCGGTGCTGTCGGTGATTCTCGTCGCGGTCCTCGGTGGTCACGTGCGGGCGACAGTTCTGTTGCTTCCGGTGATGATCGTGCCGTTGGTCGTCGTCGCGTTCGCGATGAGCCTCGTCCTTGCCGGGCTGTACGTGCACTACCGCGACATCAGGTTCGTTCTGCCGCTCGTCACCCAAGTGCTGCTGTACGCGAGCCCGATCGCCTATCCGATCACCGTGATCCCGCACCGCTGGCAACTCGCGTACTGCTTCCTGAACCCGCTCGCCGGGCCGCTCGATGCAATCCGCCGTTGCGTCGCGCTCGGGCAGGCGCCGCACTGGAGTTACGTCGGTGCGAGCGTGGCGACGACTGCCGTCGTAGCGGTGGTTGCGCTCGCGGCGTTCGGCCGGTTGCAGTCCGACGTCGCGGATCTCGTATGAGCGAGTGGGCGGTCAAGTTCGACCACGTCTCGAAGCTCTACCGGCGGGCGAGTGCGGACTACCGGACATTGCGCGACGTGCTCATGCGCCGTACCCGGCGACCGGCCGACGAGCGCGCCCGCCGTCCCGCACTGAGCGACGTGTCGCTGACCGTCGACCCGGGGGAGTGCTACGCGTTCGTCGGACCGAATGGCGCCGGCAAGACCAGTGCGTTGCGACTGGTCGCGCGGATCGGCCGGCCGACCAGCGGCGTCGTCTCGGTCGCCGGCCGGGTCGGCGCGCTGATGGAGGTCGGCTCCGGCATCCATCCGGAGTTGACCGCGCGCGAGAACATCTGGCTCTACGGCTCGATCCTCGGCATGTCCCGCGCCGACATCGCCAAGCGGTTCGACCAGATCCTCGACTTCGCCGAACTCGACGCGTTCGTCGATCGGCAGGTGCGGTTCTTCTCCAGCGGTATGCAGTTGCGGCTCGGCTTCTCGATCGCGGCACATCTCGAACCCGACGTGTTCGTCGTCGACGAAGCCCTCGCCGTGGGTGACGCGGCGTTCCAGTCGAAGTGCCTCGACCGGATGAGCGAACTTGTCCGCGGCGGCAGCACCGTGCTGTTCGTCAGCCACAATCTCGCCGCGATCGAAGCGCTCTGCCAGCGCGGCGTGCTGTTGATCGGTGGCGAGACCCACGACGAAGGCCCGATCGCCGACGTGCTCAAGACCTACCTCGGTTACGTCGAGCAGGGCCGCGCGAAAACTGGCGGCGGCCACGGCAGCGACCACGACGGTCCGCTGCAACTGCTCGACGTCACCCTCACCGGCAAGGGCGGCGAAGCCGCGAGCGTGCTCCGTCCGGGGCAGCCGTGCGCGCTCGACTTCCACTTCCGCTCGACGGTGCCGGTGAAACAACCGCATCTCAACGTCGGTATCACCGACGGTCGGCCGGGCCTGTTGTTGCAATGCTCGATGCTCGTCGATGGCGGCGCGCCCGATGTCGTCGACGGCGACTGGCGGGTGCGGCTCGAGATCGACGAGCTCCCGTTGCGGCCACGGCTTTACCACGTGTACGCCGACGTGTTCCAAGCCGATGCGCAGAGCTCGTTCTTCCCGTGGACCGAAGTGCTGTCGTTTCGGGTCGAGTCGGACGGTCAGTCCAAGGGCAGCGGTGCGCTGACGACCCTGGGCGAACACCTGGCCGCGCCGGTGCTCACCCGGCACCGGTGGACCTGACCGTGCGCAACTTCGCCCGGCACACGCTGCACCGGATCATCTGGTTCTGCGTACGGATCGCGCGGGCGTACCGGCGCCAGCGGTTCCGGATCGCCGTACGGACGCTCTGCATCCGCGACCACGGCCGGATCAGTGTTCAGGTAGCGCCGACCGTCGTGTTCGAGGGTCGGGTCCGGCTGCGGATGCGGCACACGCACGCGAGCGGATCGATCCGGATCGACGATCGCGCGGTAATCGGCGACGGCGTCGAGATCTGGCTCGGCAACGGCGCGATCCACCTCGGCCCGGACACGTTGTTGCGGTCCGGCTGCGTGCTGATGGCCGACGGCGACCTCACCTTGTCGGCCGGTGCCGTCGTTTCCTGGAACGTCTATCTAATGGCCACGGAGCGGGTCGTGATCGGTGAACGAGTCGCGATCGCGCAAGCCTGCACGGTCGTCGACAGCCGACATCTCTGGAGCCCCGGCGCGACGTCGTACACCGATGCCACCGAGACCGCGCCGGTGACGATTCACGACGAGGTGTTCGTCGCGACCGGCGCGGCGATCCTCGCCGGCGCCGACATCGGCCGGCGCTGCCTCGTTGGCGCGAACGCCGTCGTCTCCGGGCAGCATGATCCCGGCGGGCTGCTGCTCGGAGCACCGGCGCGCTGGCAGCCGCTACCCGATCGACTCGGCGGCAATACCGTTTTGGAATAGATCGGCCCGTACGATGCTCGCGTGGATCTGACTCCTGCGCTGGCCCTGCTCCGCCGGCGATGGGTATCGATCGTGGCGTGCTTGCTGCTCGGCATCCTCGGCGGCGTGCTTGCTTACGAGGAGACGCCCGCGACCTACCAGTCGACCTCGCGGATCTTCTTCAACCTGCCGAGCACCGGTGACGTCGCTGCGCAGGCGCAGAGCTTCCAGTTGACCACCGAGTTGTTGCAGAGCTATGCGCGGATCGCAACGTCGCGCAACGCGGCCGACGCGATCTCGCGTTCATTGCAAGGGACGCTGACGCCGTCGGAGGTGCAGGACCGGGTCTCCGCGACCCCCGAGCAACAGACGCTGCTGCTCGACGTCGCCGCCACCGGCTCGTCGCCCGCCGCCGCGCAACAGCTCGCGGCCGCCGCGACGAACAACCTCGTCTCGCAGATCGGTGAACTCGAAAGTGTGAAGGCGGTGCAGATCCGGCCGCAGGTCGTCGACGCCGCAGACATCTCGAACACGCCGATCAGCCCGCGCAAGAAGGTCGACTTCGGTCTGGGCATCGCGCTCGGCATCGTCGGCGGTCTGCTCGCGGCGCTGCTCGCCGACTCGCTCGACCGGCGGGTCCGCGGTACGGCGCAGGTCGCCGCGGCCACCGGACTGCCGGAGATCGGTCGCACCCCGAAGTCGCGGGTGCTGGCCAAGGCGCCGCTGCATGCGTGGGGGCCCGAGGGTGGTGACCTGCGCGAGGCGTTCCGGACGGTGCGGACCGCCGTACAGTTCCTCCGCCCGGACGCGCCGCCGCGCGCCATCCTCGTGACCTCCGCGGTGATCGGCGAGGGCAAGACGACGACGGCGCTCAACCTCGCGATCGCGCTCGCCGCTTCCGGCGAGTCGGTCATCTTGGTTGACGCGGATCTGCGCCGGGCCGGGTTGTCGTCGGTGCTCGGCCACGACCGCGCCGGCGGGCTGTCCGCCGCGATTCGCGAGCCGGGTGCGGTCGGTGACTTCCTGCTCCCCGGGCCGCAAGAACGGCTGCGGGTGCTCTCGGCCGGCGCGCTGCCGCCCGACCCCTCGGAGATGCTCGGCTCGCAGAACATGAACGCGCTCGTGCAACGGCTCACCGACATGGCCGACGTCGTGGTGTTCGACTGCGCGCCGGTCCTTCCCGTCACCGACGCGGTGACGTTCGCAACCCAAGTCGACGCCGTACTGCTCGTCGTGCGCGAGCGGGTCACCGTCCGGCACGACATCGCGGAGACCGTGCGGCGGCTCGAGACCGTCGGCGCGCGCCCGGCCGGATTCATCCTGAACGGCGTCTCGGCCCGGGCCAGCAGCGGTTACGTCTACGGTCCGACCAGCCGACCGCGGCGGTTGCTGTCGTTCGGAAGCCGCAATGGCTGACAGCGGGCCGGTGCACGCGGCGCAGTTGGCCCGCAGCTGCGCGCGGTTCCTCGGCCGGGTGCCACTGGTGTCCCGCGACCGCTTGTCCCGCGTGTCGATCGACGCGCTGTCGCAGTGCGAGCGCGCCGTCGCCGACCTGCTGCGGCAGACCGCGGACGTGCTGGTCGACTACGCGAACGGCGCGCAGGGCGCCGGCACCAACCTCGCTACGGCGTGCGAACGGTTCGGCAGAGATTCGGCCGAGTTGCAGCAGGGCCTCGACGCCGATCCGGCTCTCGGGCTGCTCCCCGACGTGTTCGCCGATGTCGTCGGGGACGCGGCGAAGCTCGCTGAACCGGGCGGCGGGTCCGAGGACGAGGGTGGCGTCGCGGTGGCACCACCGCAGCGACCGGCCCGGCGATCCCGCGCCGCTTCTGCTGCCGCTACGGCTGCGACTACGGCGACAGGGCGCCGCCGCCGGCCGGCCTGGCAGCCCCCGTCGGATGTAGGCCAGTCAGATCCCGGCTAGGTGCCCAACAGGTGCTGCCGGAAGACCGCACCCGTCGTCGTCGGCGTGCCGGCGTAGTCAGCGATCAGGTGGAAGCCGGTGGTCGTCGCGCCCGGCGCCATCGAGTTCCAGGTGAAGGCGAGGTAGCCGACGCCGAGCGGATCCGCCCATGACGGCAGCGCACTGAGCAGCCACCCGTCCGGCTGGTCGTCGCCGAACTCGGTGATGGTCAGCGGCACCTGCATCGCGACCGGCGCCATCCGCGCGTTGAGGCAGCTCACCAGCACGCAACCGCTGTCGCGGTAGACGTGCGCGGCCGCGACCACTTGGTGCAACGCGTCGGTCGGCCGGTTGAGCAGCCAGCCGCTCAGGTCGTTGCCCCAACTCGCGCCGCTCACGACCACCGGCTGGCGCGCCCCGGTCGATCGCACCGCCGCGATCAGCGTGTTCATCCCGGCGTACTTCGTGCCGTTGGTCGCGTCGACGCAACCGTTCTTCCAGCAAGACCAGCTGACGTGCGGCTCGTTGTAGAGGTCGAAGAACACGTCCGGATCGTTCTTGAACGTGGTCGCGATCGACTTCCACACGACCGGTCCGTACGCGCTGTCGGCCATCGGCGCGAACGTCTTGGACGCCGCGCCGTTGACCTCCGCGAAGTGCAGGTCGAGTGTCACGTAGAGCCCGTTGCGGATCAGCGTGCGCGCGTACCGCGCGATCTGGTTGCGGTAGTCGATGGCGGTCAACGAGGCGGGCAGGCCGTTGCGGCCGAGCCAGCAGTCCTCGTTGATCGGGATGCGCACCATGTTGGCCCGCCACGACCGGATGGCCTGCGCGCTGGCGTCATCGGTCGGGCCGTAGAAGAAACTGCTCCGGCCGGTGCCGAGGCAGGACGTCTCCGGGCCGGAGCGGTTCACCCCACGGAGTACGACGACCGTGTTGGCGCTGGTGACGAGGTGCTTGCCGCTGACATGCAACGCGGGCGGCGCCATCGAGATCGACGTCGTCGCGCCGGCGAGGTTGGTGCCGACCAGGCCGCCAGCCATCGCCAGGACAGCGGCGACCGCTAGCGCGCACCGGCGCAGGCGGGAACTGGGCAGCGACATGATGGTGGGATTCTCCGCCTTACAGGTCGGTCCAAAGACGGAAATTGCGACAAACTGTACGAAGTGATCAGAGCCGGTAGTCATCCGGGGTGGCCGGGCTCCCGCCAGGAGTGGGCCCAGCGGTGGATCACGTAGGTTCCGGGCCCGGACAGACGCCGGCGGCTTCGGCGGAACCGCTTCGTCGAGTCCGCGAACGGCTCGGGGTAGAACGCCTCCGGCGGTAGCAGCGCGACGTCCGCCCTCCCGGCCAGCACCTGGGTCGCGAACATCGGCCCGGTCGCTTCGTTGGGCGGTAGGGCCGTGGCGACGCGGTCACCGTCGAGCACCGCGTCGAGATATGCCCGGATGGCGGGGTGGCCGGCCGCGGCGCCGATCACCGAAGTCGAATAGTGCTCGCCGTCCTCGGTGCCGAAAAAGCAGCCGTGCTCACGCAGCGGTTCCATGCTGCGCACCGGTTCGCAATCGGTGTCGACGTAGATGCCGCCGTACCGCCAGAGGATCTCCAACCGCATCAGGTCGGCCTGTTGCGCGGGTGACCCGCACCGCGACAGTGCGCCGAATGTCTCCGGAAAGGACTGTTGCCCCGTCTCGCTCCAGGTGCGCAGTTCCCAGCCGGGATGAATCCGGGCAAACCGGCGCCAATTGCGCCGAACGGCTCCCTGATCCGCCAGCGGAGGGAGCAACACCCGGTGCAGCACCGGCGGGATTTTCGTTGTCATTTCAGTGAATCGTAGGGGTGGCCGCGACGTATCGGGCGCTTCGTCGTTGTCCGATGCAAAGGGGGGAATTGATGGTGGGGTACGGGGGGTCACGATGAGCCTGCTGCTCGATGCACTGCCGGTCGCGGGGGTCGATCGTCGTCCGGCCGGGCCGCGGCCCTGGCAGCGGCGTTACGTGCGGGCATTGGTCTTCGGTGACGCGTTGGTCCTGTCGACGGTTGTCGGCGTCGTCGCCGCGTCCGAGGGCAGGTCCCGACTCGGCGTGCTCGTCACGTTCGCGTGGCTGCTCTCGCTGGCCGCGTCGCGCGCGTACGACGCGCGCTTCTTGGGCTGCGGCTCGGAGGAGTACAAGCGCGTCGTCACTGCTTCGGTCCACTTGCTGGCCGCGCTCGGTGTGCTCGCGCTCGCGATGCGCCTGTCGTTGGCCCGTTCCTTCGTCGTTCCCGCGTTGATGGTCGGCGCGAGTGCCTTGCTGGTCTACCGGTTCGCCGCCCGCCGGGTGCTCTACCGGGCCCGTGAGCGCGGCCTCGCGTCGCACCGGGTGCTCGTCGTCGGTGACGACGCCGGCGTCGCCGCGCTGACCAAGACCGTTGCCCGCGAGCCGCGGGCCGGGTTCGGTGTCGTCGGCCACTGCTTGACCGACCACGGCCTCGACGTCGTACCCGATGCTGTACGACGGCTGCGCGCCGACGTCGTCGCCGTGACCGCGTCGCCGAGCATCACCCCGGATCGGTTGCGGCAGTTGGCGTGGGCGCTCGAAGGCCACGACGTCGACCTGATCGTCGCGCCGGCTCTGACCGATGTCGCCGGCCCGCGGGTGTCGGTGCGACCGGTGGCCGGATTGCCGTTGCTGCACGTCGACCAGCCGGACATCACCGGCGTGCGCTACCTGCTCAAGGAGTGCGTGGAGCGGGCAATCGCGGCGATCGTGCTGATCGTCGCGCTGCCGGTCATGGCTGCGCTTGCGCTGGCGGTCAAGATGACGTCGCCGGGGCCGGTGTTGTTCTCGCAGACCCGGGTCAGCCGGCTCGGCCGCGAGTTCCAGATCTACAAGTTCCGCACGATGCGCTGCGATGCCGAGGCGCTGCTGGAAACGTTGCGCGAGCAGAACGAGCACCGCGACGGCCCGCTGTTCAAGATGCGCCAGGACCCGCGGGTGACTCGGGTCGGCCGGTTCCTGCGGCGGTACTCGCTGGACGAGTTGCCGCAGCTGCTCAACGTGCTGCGTGGTGACATGGCGCTGATCGGCCCGCGCCCGCCGCTGCCGGTCGAGGTCGCGAGCTACGGCGACGCCGCCAACCGCCGGCTCTTGGTGAAGCCGGGCATGACCGGGCTCTGGCAGGTCAGCGGTCGCAGCGATTTGTCGTGGGAAGAGAGCGTGCGACTCGACCTGTACTACGTCGAGAACTGGTCGCTCGCCCTCGACGCGCAGATCCTGGTGCGCACCGCGCGCGCCGTCCTCCGCGGCGCCGGCGCCTACTAGCGCGGCTACGCTCGCGGCGTGCATCCGCTGGTCGAGCCGTACGCGGCCTACCTCGGCACGTGGCGCGGCGAAGGCGTCGGCGGCTACCCCACCCTCGACACCGACTTCCGTTACGGCGAAGAGATCGTGATCGCCGAGTACGGCAAGCCCGTGCTCGCCTTCAGCAGCAGGTCGTGGTCGCTCGACGACGACCGACCGCTGTCCCGCCAGGAAGGCTTCTGGCGGCCGATGTCCGCGACCGACCTCGAGGTCGTGCTCGTCATCGCCTCCGGCTTCGCCGAGGTCCTCTACGGCCAGCTCGTCAGCGGCCCGGCCGGCGCGCACGTCGAGATGGTCACCGACCTCGTCGCCCGCACCGCGTCGGCGAAGGAAGTCACCGCGGAAAAGCGGATGTACGCCGTCCGCGCCGACAAGCTGATGTACGCGATCGACATGGCCGCGCTCGGCAACGAGATGGCACCGCACCTGTCCGCCGCGCTGGATCGGGTCAGCGACTGACCACCGGCAGCTGCGACACCAGGTGCCATGACCGCGGCCCGCGCGCGGCGTCCAGCGCGTCGGCCCACAGGCCCGGCCGGGCCAGGTAGAAACCCTGCACCAGATCGGTGCCGAGTGCGCGCAACGCGAGGTACTGCGCGGCCGTCTCGACACCTTCTGCGACGACCCGCAAGCCGAGGCTGCGGGCGAGTTGCAGGATCGTCTGTACGACGGCGAGCGCGTCGTCGTCCTGCGGGATCGCGGCGATGAAACTCTTGTCAATCTTGAGCTCATCGACCGGAAACGCGCGCAAATATGCGAGCGACGAGTAGCCGATGCCGAAGTCGTCGATCGCCAGCCGGACGCCCAGCTCGCGCAGCCGGACCAGCCGGCGCATGTTCGCCTCCGAGTCGTGCATCAACACGCTCTCGGTGATCTCCAACGTCAACCGCTGCGGCGCCAAGCCGGAGGCCGCCAGCGCGTCGCGCACCTGCTCGACGATGTTCGGATCCGCGAGCTGCCGGCCGGACAGGTTGACGTTGAGCGAGCCGCCGGGATTCCAGTGACCCACCGTCGTGCACGCCTCACGCAACACCCATGCGCCGATCGCGACGATCAGGCCGGAGTCTTCGGCCACCGGGATGAACTCCGCCGGATCAAGCAACCCGAGCTCCGGATGCGACCACCGCAACAGCGCCTCTACGCCGACGACATCGCCGTCTCCCAGTGACACGATCGGTTGGTAATGCAGGATGAACTGGTCGCCGTCGAGAGCGTGTCGAAGCGCGGCCGAGAGTTCCATCTGCCGTAACGCGGCGGCGTACATCGCCGGCTGGAAGACCTCGTACCGCCCGCCGCCGACGGCCTTCGCGCGGTACATCGCAACGTCGGCGTTGCGCAGCAGGTCACCGGCGGTGATCCCGTGCGTCGCCACCGCGATGCCGATGCTCGCGGTCCCGGTCACCTGCTGGCCGCCGATCACCATCGGCGTGCTGAGCGCCGGCAGCAATCGCGCTGCCTGCTGCTCCGCCCGACCCTCCGGACAGTCCTCCAGCAGGATCGCGAACTCGTCGCCGCCTAGCCGGGCGACCGTGTCGCCGAGCCGTACCGCGTCTTCGAGCCGGCGGGCCACCTCGACCAGCATCTCGTCACCGACCGCGTGCCCGAGCGAGTCGTTGACCAGCTTGAACCGGTCGAGATCGAGCAGCAGTACGACGGACGAGCCGGCGCCGAGCCGGCGGCCGAGCGCATGCTCGACCCGATCGTGGAACAACGCGCGGTTCGACAACCCGGTGAGGCTGTCGTGAAAGGCCTGGTGTCGCAGCTGCGCGTCGAGTGCATTGCGATCGGTGACGTCTTTGATCGCGACCAGAACCGCGTCGTGGCCGGCGAACTCCAGCCGGTGCGAGGTGATCTCGACGTCGATGATCCGGCCGTCCGCGAGCAGGTGCCGCCAAGAGTCGGTCTCTGATCGCCCGGCGCTCCCACCCGCCAACCCGTCGAGCAGCGGCGCGACGTCCTCGCCCGGCCGGATGTCCGTGATCAACAACCCGAGGAACTGCTCGCGGCTGTACCCGTAATGACGCACCGCGGCTTCGTTGACTTCGAGGAACTCCAACGTGCTCAGGTCGTAGACCCACATCGGTTGCGGGTTCGCCGCGAACAGCAACCGGAAGCTCGCTTCGCTGTCGGCGAGTGCCTGCCGGGCGCGCGTCTGCTCGGTCACGTCGCGGGCGATCGCCGCGAACGCCGCGACCTTGCCGTTGCCGTCGAGGATCGGTGACAACGACAGCGACACGTCGACGAGCGTCCCGTCTCGTCGCTTGCGCTGTGTCTCGATGGGCGGCAGCCGTTCGCCTTCGCGCGCGCGCCGCATGAGTTCGTCGCGCTCGTCGAGGCGTTCGTCCGGCACCAACCGGCGGATGTCGCTGCCCACCATCTCCGCGGCGGTGTAGCCGTACATGCGCTCGGCCGCACCGTTCCACGAAAGCACGGTCCCGTCGAGGTCTTCACCGAGGATCGCGTCCGACGACGACGCGACGATGGCAGCGAGCTGGCGCCGTACCCCTTCGGCATGGTGGCGTTCGGTGACGTCGGTGTAGTTCACGACGAGGCCGTTGACCGCGGGATCGTGCATCAAGTTGCGGACCCGCGCCTCGCACCAACGCCAGGCTCCGTTCGCATGTCGCACCCGGACCTCGACGGTCGCGATCGCGTCCGGCGCGTGCAACGACGCGAGCGTTTGCCGCGCCGTCGCGAGGTCGTCCGGGTGGACGTAACCGAGACCGTCGGTCCCAATCCGTTCGGTGGTGTCGTAGCCGAACACGTCGCGGATCGATGGGCTGTCCCAACGGATTATCGCGTCGGCGTCGAGGACCGAGATGACGTCGGACGACTTCTCCACCAGCGCGCGCAGCCGGCGCTCGCTGCCGCGGACCGCAGCCTCGGTCGCGAGCAGTCGCGACGCGACCAAAGACGCGCATTCACCGACGAGGAGGCAGACCGGCAGCGCGTACGAAAGACCACCGGCGAGGGTGCCGAGATCATGTACGACGAACCCCGGCCCGAGGTAGGCAATTACCAGCAACGGCGCCGATTTCAGCGCGGTGCCGCTCGGGTGCATGAGCCCGATCCACACGTAGACGACGAAGAAGAACACGTCGTAACGCAGGCCGTTGTCGCCGGCGAACAAGTTGTGCAGGCTGATCAACGCGAGCGCGAGCGGGATGAGCCACAACGACGAGCTGCGTTCCCAGCGCTCCCACGGCAGCGCGCCGATCACGATGCCGGACAACGCCGCGATCAGGCCGACGGCGACGAGCCCGAGCGGGTGGACGTGCGGTCCGGCGGGGATCAGCGGCGCGAGTCCGGTGACCAGCAGGCCGCAGAGGCAGAACAGCACGCTGGACAGCAGGCCGGCCATTTTTGCGGTGCCGAACTCGGGGAGTTGCAAGCGGCCGGAAGCGAACAGCGTGGCACCCCGCTGCGGCAACCGCATCCGTCTTTATCGGCTATCCGCGACCCGCATGCCAGGGTTCCGGGAACTAACTGCCGCAACGGATGGGCCGACCTAGTCCGGTCGGTGACCGGCGTAGGCGAATGGCCTAGCCCGATGTCGTCAGCCGACGCGCTGAGTCATCCGACCCGCTGCGGCGGCACGCCCTCGTCGCCGTAACTGAACAGCGGCGCGCCGCGGTCGCTTTCCAGCAGCCGGGAGATGTGCGACGGCGGTTGGGGCGTGGTGAAGAAGTATCCCTGGGCGAGGTCGCAGCCGAGCCGGCGCAACGCGCGCAGCTGGTCGAGGTTCTCGACGCCTTCGGCGATCGTGGTCAGCCGCAGCGCACGGGCCATGCCGGCGACCGCCGCAACGATCGCGGAATCGTCGCCGTCGACCGCGAGACCGTCGACGAATGACCGGTCGATCTTCACCGCGTCGACCGGCAGCCGCTTGAGATACGACAGCGACGAGTAGCCGGTACCGAAGTCGTCGACGGCGAGCCGGACCCCGAGTTCGCGCAACGACGACAGCGCGGTGACGGCGCCTTCGGCGTCTTCGAGCAGCGCGCTTTCGGTGATCTCGAGGCCGAGCTGCGACGCCTCGACGTCGTGGCGGGCCAATGACGAGGCGACCAGCTCGACGAGTCCGGGATCGCCGAGTTGGCGGGCGGACAGGTTGACCCATACGGCGAGCGCGGCGCCGTCGAAGCGCGACGCCGACCATGCCGCCGCTTGAGCCAGCGCGGTGTCGAGCACCCACGCGCCGATGCCGGCGATGAGGCCGGTCTGCTCGGCGAGCGGGATGAACTCCGCCGGCGGCACCAGCCCGCGTTCGGGGTGATGCCAGCGCACCAGCGCCTCGACGCCGGTGACGTGACCGGTGCGCAGGTCGACCTCGGGCTGGTAGACGACCCGGAATTCTTGTTCGGTCAACGCGCGATGCAGGTCGTTCGCGGTCCGCAGCCGGTGCACCGCGGTCGCGCGGTAGTCCTCGACGAACAGCTCGCTGCGCGCGCGGCCGCGGTCCTTCGCCCGGTGCAGCGCTGCGTCCGCGTCGCGCAACAACGTCTCCGCGGTGGCCAGCGCGCCGCTGCCACCGGACAGCGCGATGCCGACCGAGATGCTGACGAACACTTCGTCGCCGTCGAGCTGGAACGGCGTCGACATCGTCGAGTTGATGTGGTCGGCGATGGCGAGCGCGTCGGCCTCGCCGGTGACGCCCGGCACCAGCAGGCAGAACACGTCGCCGCCGAATCGCGCGAGCAGATCGGTCGGACCGGTGATGCTCTTCAACCGGTCGGTGACAAGGCGGAGCATGAGGTCGCCGGAGGCATGACCGAACGAGTCGTTGACCAGCTTGAAATGGTCGAGACCAAGCAGCAGTACGGCGACCTGCTGCGACTGATCCGCGGCCGCGTCTATCGACGTACCGAGGGCGTCGATCAGCACGACCCGACCGGGCAGCCCGGTGAGGGCGTCGTACAGATTTGCTTGCGCGAGTTGCTCTTCGAACGCGCGCTGCTCGGACAGGTCGCGGGTGATCGAGGAGTAGTAGTCGATCGACCCGTCCGGCCGGCGGTGCGCGACGACGACTTGGGACACCGGTACTTCGGAGCCGTCCGCCAGCAACAGGTCGACTTCGCCGGTCCACACTCCGATCCGGTTCGCGGTCGGCAGCGCCTCGCCGATGAACCGGGCCCGCGACGACGGCGCGTAGACGTCGATCGCCCGCAGCGCGAGTACTTCCTCGTCGGTCGCGACCACGAACCGGGCCCGGGCCGCGGCGTTGGCGTAGGTGAACCCGCCCTGCGTGTCGACCATGGCGACGAGGTCCGGGGTGGCTTCGAGGATCTCGCCGAACCGGCGCAGGTCGGCGATCGCAGTCGTCTCTTCGGTGACGTCGACCGTGGAGCCGACCCAGCTCGCGACGTCGCCGTCGGCGTCGAGCAGCGGCCGCGCGTCGACGTGAATCCAGCGCACCGATCCGTCGTCCATCCGCCGGATCCGGAACGTCAGGTGCACGTCGCGCTTGGTCTCCCCGGCCTTGCGCCACTCGGTCTGGACCAGTGGCAGGTCGGCTTCGTAGACCAGCCAGGCGCGCGCGTCACCGGGAGCGGTAGACGGATCGCCGGTGATTTCGCTCAGCTTCGGGTTGACATACAGCCGCCGGCCGTCGGGATCGACGTGGAAGATGCCGGCGGGGACGGTCTCGGCCATCATTCGCAGCCGGGACTCGCTCGCGGCCAGCATCGCGGTGGTCGCGGCGAGCCGCCGGCGGTCGCGCCGGCTGACGCCGAGGACGGCGGCGAGCACGATGACCGCGGCGAATGCCACCACGGTGATCGTGACCATGTGCTCTACATCGCCTTCGCGCTGGGGAAAGTTCACGAAGGACCGTCGGATGGCCCCCCGGCACGGTGCCGTGCTCAGCGTACGGCGGCGAGCGGCGCCGACGGCCCCGAAGCCCGGAGTAGGGGCCGTTGTCCGGTATCGGTAAGGTCTTTGCCGGAATGCCGGAATTGCGCCGACTCCGGTCAAGATCACGCCCACATTCGCCGAGACATCACCAGCCAGCTGGTGTCACAGCAGTCACACCGGTCACAGGGCCACGATCGAAGGGAAAGCCCAGATGCTCGACCTGCGCCGGTTCGCCGCCGCGAGCCTCGTCGGCATCCTCGGGTTCGGATCGTTCGCCGCGGCCGGCCCGAGCAAGCCGGCGGCCCCGACCGCGGATTGCGCCGCGATCGGCGTCGGCAGCGTCGGGCCCGCGGTCCAGACGCTGCAGCGCGCCGTCGGCGCGACCCCCGACGGCGACTTCGGCCCGCTGACCAAGCGCGCGGTGACCAGCTGGCAGACCGCGCACAAGCTCACCGCCACCGGTGTCGTCGACGCGGCGACCTGGAAGGCACTGCCGGTGCCGGTGGCCGTCGCCGCCTGCCGCCAGCAGGTCAAGGGCACCGGCGTCACCCCGACCTGCACCACCCTCGCCCGCAACGCGACCGGCCCCGCTGTCGCGGTCCTGCAGAACGCCGTCCGGGCGACCGGGCCGCGGATCGCGGTCGATGCGGAGTACGGCGACCAGACCCGCGCCGCGGTGCTGGCGCTACAGAGCGCCCGCAAGCTGCCGGCGACCGGCGTCGTCGATGCGGCGACCTGGGCCGCGCTCGGCCTGACCGGCACCCCCGCCTGCATCCTGACCTCCGCTCCGGTCGCCGCGGTGGCGCCGGCGCCGCCGCCGGACGCGGCCGCGCAGGCGGCGATCCGGGCCCAGGTGACGAAGCTCGCCGCGGCGCTGCCGTCCACCGCCGGTACCACGACGAACGCCGTCGCCAAGCAGGCGATCGCCTTCGCGAAGGCGCAGACCGGCAAGCCGTACAAGTGGGGCGGCACCGGGCCGGCGTCGTACGACTGTTCCGGGCTGGTGCTCGCGGCGTACCGAGCGGCGGGGATCACCACGCCGCGGGTGGCCGCGGACCAGTACGGCTCCGGCGCGTCGGTCCCGCTCGACCACGCGCAGGCCGGTGACCTGCTGTTTTACGCCAGCGACGTCGCGAAGCCGGCCACGATCTACCACGTCGCGATCTACCTCGGCGCCGGTCAGGTGATCGACGCCCCCTACACCGGCGCGTACGTCGGCACCCGCAAGCTGTGGACGCAGAACCTGCTCCCGGTGGTCTGGCGGCCGGTGGCACCGCTGGCGCTGCCGACCAAGCCCGGCGCGACCGGGTGGACCGTCGCGCAGCTGCAGCAGGCGCTCGATCGGCACGGCGCCAAGCTGGCGGTCGACGGCGGCTACGGCCCGTCGACGCTGAGCGCGGTCAAGGCCTGGCAGCAGGCGCACAAGCAGGCCGCGACCGGCGTCGTTGACGTCGCGACCTGGCTCACGCTGGGCTGAGCCCAGTGGGCGCTTTGCGCCATTTGGGTGACTTTTCGCTGGCGTGCGGACGTTTCAGCCGGCGGGATCCGTCGGTAAACCAGGAATGACCGGCCGGTGTGCCCGGCTGTCCCTGCCTGGAAACCCGGGTGACGGAACGAGCTCTGCGGAGGAAGACCAACCGTGTACGCGGGCGGCACGCAGCGCCTGGTGACATTGCCACCGGCGCCCGACAGCGCGCGCCAGGCGCGGCGCTTTGTCGGTGACGTGCTCACGGCGGCCGGCGTCGATGCCGACCGGCGGGACACTGCTGTGCTGCTGACTTCCGAGCTCGTCACCAACGGCATCGTGCACGCCCTCACCGAGCTGCAGCTGATCGTCGAGGCGACCTCCTCGTGGGTCCGGGTCGAGGTCATCGACGGAAACCCCAACCTGCCGCAGCGGCGTGACTTCGACGACGAGGCCATGACCGGCCGCGGCCTGGAGATGCTCGAACTGCTCGCGGATGAGCTCGGCATGCAGCCGCTCGCCGACGAGGGCAAGCGGGTGTGGTTCCGGATCGGCGCGGCCCCGGCCGAGCACGAGGCGGCACCGGTCCCGGCGCCGGCCGCCTCGGTCACGACCGTCGTCCTGCGCAACCTCCCGGTCGCGCTCTACTGCGCCTGGCAGCAGCACGCGTCCGCGATCCTGCGCGAGGCGTTCATCGCCGCGCTCGACGACCGGACCGAGGGCGTCCCCGACGACCTTGCGATGGCCAACGACGCGATGTCGGCGCTGTCCGGCGGCACGTCCGAGGCGTTCGCGCTTCGCGAAGGTGGCGTGCACAACGCCGACCTGACGCTGAGCTTGCCGCCGTCGTCGGTGCCGCACTTCCCGGTCATGCGCGACGTGCTCCGGCGCTGCTCGGCGATGTCACTGGTCGGCCAGCTGCTGGTGCCGCCCGCACTCCCTGAGATCCAGGCGGTGCGCAACTGGGTGGCCGGTGAAGTCATGCGGCAGGCGACCGGTCTCCCGCCGATGGCGTACGTCGAAGACCCGGACGACCACTTCGTCCTCGACGAGATCGCGCCGGCGACTCTCGACGCGGTGCGCAACGCGAAGGTCGGCATGATGGCGGCCGACCGCAGCAACCGGATCGTCGCGGTCAGCCGCGCCGCCGCGGATCTCGTCGGTTGGGATCCCGATGAGCTCGAAGGTCACCGGATCGTCTCGCTGATCCCGCCCCGGCTGCGCGACGCGCACGTCGCCGGCTTCACCCAGTACCTGCTCGACGGCACCTCGTCGCACTTCGACCGCTGGCTCGAGATGCCGGCACTGCATCGCGACGGCAGCGAGATCCCGATGCGGTTGTTGATCGGCCGAGCGCAGGACGACAGTGCCGGTGAGTTCTTCGTCGCCACCATCGAACGCGCCTAGCGCTACCCCTGATCCACCGACGGCTGGAACACCTCGCGGCGGATCAGATCCAGCGCGGCGGCGACCGGTACGGCGATGAGCGCGCCGACGATGCCGAGCAGCGCACCGCCGATGAGCACGCTGACGACCGTCAGGATCGGTGCAACCTCAACGGTTTTCTTCATCACCCGCGGCGAGAGCAGGTAGTCCTCCAGCAGCCGGAACACGATCGTGAACGCCACCGTCGCGATCGCGATCGGCACTGACACCGTCAGTGCGATCAATGCCACGATCACACCGGCGATCGGCGCGCCGATCATCGGGATGAGGTCGAACACCGCGACGAGCAAGCCGAGGAAGACCGCGTCTGGCACGCCGACCGACAGCAGGAAGATGGCCATCGCCGCACCCGCGATCCCGGACGTGATGACGTTGCCCAGCAGGTAGCCGCCGACCAGTCGCAGGATCTCGTCGCTGAGCAAACCGACTCGCGCCCGGCGGGATCGCGGCACCAATCGGTACGCGGTTCGCTTGATCTCGGGCAGGTTCGCCAGGAAGTAACAAGTCAGTACGACGATCGTCAACGTCGTCACGACAGTCGACACGATTGTTTTGCTAAGGCTGACCACTCCTTTGTACGACAAGAGATTCGAGATCTGCTTGGAGCTGATGTGCACCTTTCGGGCGAGGTCACCGATCGAGTCGTGCCGGCGCTGCAACCGGTGCAGGTACTCGGGGACGTTCTTGTGCAGGCTGTTGTACTCAGTGGTGACCGCCGGCACGGCGGTCGCGATGAACAACGCGAGCACGCCCAGCGCGGCCAGCAGTACGGTCGCAACCGCAAGCCCGCGCCGCCAGCCCCGGTCGGTCAGCCACCCCACTACTGGATCCAGGCCGACGGCGAAGAACGCCGCGACCAGGATGAGGATCAGCACCCCGGACGCTTTGAGCGCCGCCTCGCAGATCACGGCCGCGGCGGCGACGCCGAACGTGGCGACGAAGGCGATGTAGAACGGCGAGCGCTGCGACACTGGCCGGCCGGGCATCCCGAACGGCCGATCCGGGCTCACTCCCGCCGCGGCTTCGCGGACGATGTCGTCGCGCAGAAACGTCTGGGTGTCGGCGTGCTCGTGCACGAGCTCGGCGAGTTCGTGCGCTTCTTCCTCGGTCGGATCGAGGCCTTCGCCGGCCGGCTCGACCCCCTCGTTGTCCTCGGTCACGCCATCACTCTGCCCGGCGTAACGGGCGTGACGCCACTCGGGCTAGTCCCTGGTCGAAATGCCGGACATCGACGCCGAAAATGCCAAACCCTATTGCCGTCAATAGTCCCTCTGGGCGGTCCCAAACCGGACGCACATTGACGACAACGTGCCATGCGCTTGCAGCGGAAGAGGGCCGAGAGAGAACGAGAGCCACTGAACCCGGCGATGAGGATGATGATGAACTCTGCAACCCAGGCACTTCCCCGTAAGTCCGCCACGCTCGCTGCGGCGGCGATCACGCTCGCTCTCGCGGGCACCACGACGAACTCGCCGGCGCAAGCCGGTACGACGTGGGAACGATCGCTGACCGCAGTCGTCGACAGCGGCCTGGCACACGCGACTGGCGCCGTGCATGTCGTCGTTACCGCATCAGCGGGCGGCGTCGGCGCGGCCACGCGTGCTGTCACCGCATCGCACGGCACCGTGCGCGCGCCGCTGCCCATTGTCGACGGCGTAGCCGCGACAGTGCCGGCATCGCAGCTCGGCGTGCTGTCCCGGCAGCCTGGCCTGCGCGCGATCACTCTGGATCGCGTCGGCCAGTTCAACAGCTACTCGTTTGACGACACGCAGACGGCGTCGAACTTCGTCGCGTCTACTGGTGCCGGCCAAGCCTGGCAGCAGGGTTACACCGGCCAAGGCGTCGGTGTTGCCGTCATCGACACCGGTATCTCGCCGATGAACGACCTCAGCGGCCGGATCGTCTACGGCCCCGACCTTTCCGGTGAAGGGTCCACCGTCGACAGCTACGGTCACGGCACCGTGATGGCGGGAGTCATCGCCGGCAACGGCGCCGACTCGGCGAACAACTCCAAGGGCGCCTACACGGGTGTCGCGCCGAAGGCGACGGTGGTCGCGGTCAAGACCGCGGGTGCCAACGGCGCCGTCGACGTCTCGACCGTGCTTCAGGCGATGACCTGGGTGAGCGCGTACGCGAGCCAGTTCAACATCCGCGTGGTCAACCTCTCGTGGGGCACGCCGAGCACGCAGAACCCGAGCGTCGACCCGCTGGACTACGCGGTGGAGCGCCTGTGGAAGCAGGGCATCGTCGTCGTGGTCGCGGCTGGCAACAACGGCCCGAACGCCGGCACGATCACCAAGCCCGGCGACGACCCGACGATCCTGACCGTGGGCGCGTACGACGACAAGCAGAACAGCGACCTGTCCGACGACTCCGTCGCCTCGTGGTCGTCGCGTGGTCCGACGGCGCAGGGCGTGACCAAGCCCGACATCGTCGCGCCTGGCCGCTACATCATCGCCACGCGTTCGTTCGGATCGACGATCGAGCAGGAGAACCCCAAGGCGCTGTACCCGCCGTCGTACATCCGCGGCTCCGGTACGAGTGAGGCCACCGCGGTGACCTCCGGCTTGGTCGCGCTGCTGCTGCAGGCTCACCCGACGTGGACGCCCGACCAGGTGAAGGCGGCGCTGAAGTCGACCGCCAACCCGATGTCGTCGTACTCGGCGAACAACCAGGGCAGCGGCCGGGTCAGCCTGGTCGGCGCGATGAACGCCACTCCGACCAGCGCGGTGCAGTCGCCGTCGAGCTCCGGCCTCGGCTCCATCGAGGGCAGCCGCGGTAACCAGCACGTCACCGCGATCTGCAACGGCGCCCCGACCACCATCCAGGGTGAGATCGACGTCCGGTGCGAGCCGTGGAACGGCTCGGCATGGACCGGGTCTGCCTGGACCGGCAGTGCCTGGACGGGCAGTGCCTGGACCGGGTCTGCTTGGACCGGTAGCGCGTGGACCGGCTCGGCCTGGACCGACGCCCACTGGACCGGCAGTGCCTGGACCGGTAGCGCCTGGACCGGTGGCTCGTGGCAGGGCAGTGCATGGACCGGCTCCGCTTGGACCGGCAGTGCATGGACCGGCAGTGCGTGGACCGGTGCGGTGTACGACGACTTCCTGACGGCGTTCTGGGGCAACCGGGCACCGTGGTGGAAGCACATCGCGGGCGAGGTCAGTGAGCCCCGCCCGGGCCTTGCCCAAACGCCGTAACGACTAGCTGCAGTACTGACCGGTTTGGTCTGAGGAGACAGAAGTGTTCGCTTCGCTGAGCGGTAGCCCACGCCGCCTGCGGAACCTTGTCCTCACGGTGTACGTGCTCGGTTTCGCCTGCATGGCGGTCGCGGGTGTCTACGCCCGTGAGGGGAACGCGAAGGTCAGCGGGACACATGTCCTGCTGGCCGCGTTCCTCGTTGCGGCCAGCGAACTCGCGGTGATGCACCTGCGATTCGGTGGCGAGCGGTACACGTACACCTGGAGCGAGGCCGCGGTCGTCCTCGGCATCGTGCTCATTCCGTATCCGCATCTCGTGCTCGTCGCGCCGCTGGCGGTTGCGCTAACGCACAGCCTCAGCGGCCGGCAGCCGATGAAGGTCTACTACAACGCCGCGTCCGCGGCGATCGCGGTCACCGTCGCCCGCTTGACGATGGTGGTCGTGAGTGGGCACGGCATGGTGACCTCCAGTGCCGGCTGGCGGTACTGGGTCGGGTTGGCCTGCGCCGCAGGTGTCTACTCCATCGCCAACTCGGCGACGACGACCGCCGCGGTCAGCGCGTCGCAAGGCGTGCCGATGGGTTCCGTCCTCCGGCGGCACCTGCCGGCAACCCTCGGCGTGCTGGCCGGCAACACTCTCGTCGCCGCGCTGCTGTTGCAGATCCGTTGGAACGCCGCCACGGTCGCGATGCTGCCGGTGCTGCTGGGTCTGCTCTACACGACGTACCGCGGCAACCTCTCGGCCCGCGAAGACCGGGACACCTGGCGTGAACTGGAGGCCGCGAGCAAGGACCTCGCCAGCCTCGACGTCGACCAGGTGGCAAGGGTCGCGGTCGAACGTTCGTTGCGGCTCGCCCGCGCGGACGAGGTCGAGATCCTGTTGCGCGCCGATGATTTTGGCGGCCTGCAGCGCTACCACCTCGGCCCGGCGGGCGAGGTGTCGGTGACCCAGACCGACGCCGGCGTGCTCGACCTGCTCGACCTGCAGAGCGGCGCGCTCGTCAGCTCGGTGTCCGAGTCGATCACCTCCGGTACGGCGACGTCGTCGCACGCGCTGGTGCTGCGACTCGACAGTCCGGAGAACGACCAGGCGCTCGGTGCGCTGCGACTGCAGTTCCGGTCGGGCGTACGGCTCACCGACCGCGAGCGCCAGGTGCTCGTGACGTTCGGTCGTTCGGTGGCCGCGAGCGTCTACAACGCACAGCTGTACGAGCAGACGCGCGAGGCTTCGCGCCGGCATGAGCACGAGGCGACGCACGACTCGCTGACCGGCCTGCCGAACCGGGCACTGCTGGTCCGCCGGGCCGCCGAGTACCTGGCCGTCCCCGACGCAGCGGTCAGCCTGCTGCTGGTCGACCTCGACCACTTCAAGAGCATCAACGACACGCTCGGCCACCCGACCGGCGACCGCTTGCTGCAGGCCGCCGCGCAACGACTCCAAGCCGTGCTTCGGACCACCGACACGATCGCGCGGCTCGGTGGCGACGAGTTCGCGATCCTGCTGCCGGACACGCAGTCGGCCGAAGATTCCGAGCGAGTCGCGAAGGCCGTGCTCGCCGCGCTCGCGACCCCGGTTCTCGTGGACGGGCTGCGGCTGTCGGTCGAGGGCAGTGTCGGCATCGCGCACTACCCGGCCGACTCGCTGAACGTCGACGAACTGCTCGCGCACGCCGATATCGCGCTGTACCAGGCGAAGACCGCGCGTGGCTCGTCCCGGACGTACAGCCGCGACCACGACGACAGCTCGGTGTCCCGGCTCACCCTCGCGGCCGAGCTGCGGTCGGCGTTGGCGCGCGACGAACTGGTGCTGCACTTCCAGTCCCAGCACTCGGTGGCCGACGGCCGGCTGGTCGCGGCCGAGGCGCTCGTTCGCTGGCACCACCCGCAGCGTGGTCTGTTGCCGCCGTCGGAGTTCATCAGCCTCGCCGAGGACTCCGGCCTCGCGCACGACTTCACCAACTACGTGCTGAGCAAGGCGATCCGCGAAGCGGCGACGTGGCGCGACCTCGGCGCTGACCTGCACGTGTCGGTCAACCTGTCCGCCCGTAACCTGCTCGACCCCGCGTTGCCACAGGCGGTCGAGACGGCGTTGCAGCGGCACAACCTGCCGCCCAGCGTGCTTGTCCTCGAGATCACCGAACGCACGATGATGAGCGAGCTGGAGGTCGTCGAGCGCGTTCTCGGCGAGCTGCGGCAGCTCGGCGTACAGCTGTCGGTCGACGACTTCGGCACCGGCTACTCGTCGATGACGTTCCTCACCCGCGCCGCCGTCAACGAGCTCAAGGTCGACCGCGACTTCGTCTCACGGATGACGGTGTCCGAGAGCGACGCGGCGATCGTCCGGGCGACGATCGAGCTGGCACACGGTCTCGGCCTGCGCGTGGTCGCCGAAGGTGTCGAGGACGCGGAGACGTTCGCCGCGTTGCACGCGCTCGGTTGTGACATCGCGCAGGGCTTCCACCTCGGCCGCCCGATGCCGGCGGACGTCTTCCGGTCGCGGATTCTCGCGAGCGAACCGCCGGTCGCGCGGGTCGCCGCGCAGCGCGGGCCGTACGACGCGCGGGTCGTGGCGTTGCGCCAGCGCTAGTTTCGCGAACTCTGGGTCGCGCTAGCGGCCCGGAACGGGCACAGTGGCATGGTGGACGACTTCCCGGACGTGCTGGTGCGGGCCCAGCACGGTGACGAGGTCGCGTTCACGGACCTTTACCGGACGATGCAGCCGATGTTGCTGCGCTACCTCACCGTCCTGGCCGGGCCGGCGGCGGCGGAGGATCTCGCCGCCGAGACATGGGTGGCCGCGTTGCGCGGACTGGTGAAATTCCGTGGAAACGAAAGCGATTTGCGCGGCTGGCTGATCACGATCGCGCGGGCCCGCTGGGTCGACATGGTCCGCGCACTGACCCGCCGGCCGGAGGAGCTCACCGACGCGCCGCCGGAACAGCGGGCACCGGACGACGTGGCCAGTCTCGTCGTCGAGCGGGCCGCGTCCGACGAGGCGATCGCGATGATTGCGCAGTTGCCCGAGGAGCAGGCGGAGATCGTGACCCTGCGCGTGGTCGCGCAGTTGGAGGTGGCCGAGGTGGCCGAGATCACCGGCAAGACCGCGAACCACGTTCGGGTGCTCTGCCACCGCGGATTACGGCGTCTCGCCCAGCTGATGCCGACTGCCCCGGTAACTCCAGTAATGCCAGCGCTGGTTACGACGATGGACGAGATGTGAAGCTCCCAGAGCAGCCCGACGGCCTCGGCGGCATGTCCGCTGATGCCCTCGAGCGCCTGCTCGCGGCGGTTTCCACCGGCGACGAGCCGGCCCCCGAGTTCGCGTCGCTCTACGCCGTACTCCGGTCCGCATCCGCGCCGGCCGAGCCGGGCGCGCAGCCCGGTGAGTCGGCGGCGCTGGCGGCGTTCGCGGAGATGGTCCCGGTTCGCCGGGTCCGCCGGTCGCCGGCGCAATGGGTCACCGAGACCCGCACCCGGATCGCCGTAGCGGCTGGTGCCAGCCTGCTGGTTCTCAGCGGCGGTGTCGCCGCGGCCGCCACCGGAACGCTGCCCGGGCCGGCCCAGGGCGCGGCACACGACGTGCTCGGCGTCATCGGCGTACATGTCCCGAAGAGCGACGACGGAGCGAGCGGGTCGAACGGCAACGGCACGTCGGACACCGCGCCCGGTCAGACCGGCGCGCACCCGACGCCGCGGCCGTCGGGGTCCACCGGCAAGCCGGCGCACCCGGTGCACCCGAGCAAGCCGGCGCACCCCGCCCACCCGGCCCACCCGGTGCACCCGTCACCGACCCCGCACTCCACGCACGCGGCAGCGCACCCGGCGTCGACGCGGCCCGCTCCGCTGCCGACGTTGCACCTGCACGCGCACACTCGCGGAAACTGAACTAGTCCGTTTGTAATGGCCCGGTGATTCCGGTCGATGTACTGGCATGAGCTTGTCGACACTTGCCACTATCGCCGCTGCCCACGCCAAGACCGCGGCGGCCGTTCTTGCCGTCAGCGCGGCCACCGGCGGCGGCCTTGCGGTCGCGGCCACGGTCGCCAACTCGCACGCGGCTCCTGGCCTGGCCACCGCGACGGCCGCGTCGCAAGCGTCGGCGAGCACGAGCACGGACGCCACCGACTCGGTGACCACCGCGCCGGACGCGACGCCGACCTCCACTGCGTCCCCGGTGACCTGCGACAACGCCAAGAACCATGGCGCCTATGTCTCTTCGGTCGCGAAGGGCACGCCCCCCGGTCCGGGCCACGGCAAGGCAGTGAGCGCCGCCGCGAAGTCGTCCTGCGGCAAGTCGGCCACCGACTCCTCGACGGGCACGGATTCGACCGACGCGGACACCGACACCGACACCGACAACGAGCCCGCTGAGGGTGGCAAGCCGACGGCGCTGCCGTCGCACCCGGCGCACCCGAAGCACAGTACGCACCCGACGGGTCACTGAGCTTCCAGTCTCGTCCGGCGGCGGCCCCCTGCGCATCGTGCCGCCGCCGGACCTGGCAGACGTGGCCCTGGCAGCAAACCCCCGCCGCTGCCGGGGCCACGTCTGCGCTTTTGCGGCTTAGTGGAAGAACGGGCTCGGGTGGAAACCCAGCTTGAAGAAGATGTACGCGCTCGGCGCGATCGCGAGTGCGAGGCCGACCGCGAGCAGGTTGTGCTTGGTCAGGACCCGTAGCGCGCCCTCGGCCGGGATCACTGCGGCACCAAGGAAAGCCAGGCACGCGAACGCGTAGAAGAAGAACTGGATCTTCGGATCCAACTGCTGGCCTGCTCCGGTCACGACAGCTCCCATGCGTCCGCTGGTGGTGATGCGTCGATGCAGTCTGCCGTGACAGTCACTATCCGTCACTCAACACCTCTCAACGCGCCCGTCGTATCCGCCGATGTTGAGACCGATCTCAACGCCCATATCGGGGCATAGCCGGGCATCGGACTACGCCGACATAGTCACGACTGGTCATGGGCGTTCGGCGTACGGCTGACCGCTCATCGTCCGGATGCGCGCGCAGAGTGACGAGTCGTCCGATGTTGCCGGGCCCCGCGCACCGGCAAGGTGACTGATGTCAGGCCGAACCGCAGGGGGTCGGCCAGAGCGAGCGATGATCCGCCGGGCGAACTGGTCGCCTGAACGGCCCGGCGGGGAGCAGAGGCGAAACCGGCGCTCTTCCAGATAAGTCTCCTGGAAGGGGAGCCGAACATGAAGCTCAACAAGAAGGTCGCAGCGGGTTTGGCCGCAGGCGCGGTCGTGGTCGCGGGTAGCGGGGTCGCCTACGCGTACTGGACCACCACGGGCAGTGGTAGCGGCAACAGCACGAGCAGCGCCACGCCGGCCTCGGTGACCTACCACGCGTCGTTTGACGCGGCCACCCTCGCGCCGGGCACGTCGGTGAGCGTCGCCTACAGCGCCAGCAACGCCAGCCCCACCATCCTTCAGGTCGCGGCGCCGACTGCCACGTTCAGCTCGAACAAGACCGTCGATGGTCTCGCGATGGCGGCGAACAAGTCGAACAGCTGCGCCCAGTACCTGTCGTTGAGCGCGCAGCCCACTGGCGGCCAGGTGCCGGCTCACACCGCCGCCGGTGACGGCAGCGTCTCGCTCGGCAGCGCGACGCTCTCGTTCGACGACTCGACGACTGACAACCAGAACCTTTGCCAGGGCCAGACCGTAACCATCTCGCTCAGCAACTGAGGTTCAGCAAGTAGTACGCCGGTGGGGCGAGGCGTGACGGACGCCACGCCCCACCGCACTCGATTCCCGAACCAACGTTGAGGAGCAAATCGTGAGCCTGTCGAAAGGTCTAGGGGCTTGGGCCCTGACGCCGGTCGGCGGGCTCATCGTCGTAACGGTGGCCGCGATCACCGCGACCGGCGGGCTGTTCCTCACCGGCGCGGCGAAGGCCGACTTCAGTGTCGCCGCCTCGCCCGCCAGCCAGAGCGCCGCGCAGGGTCAGTCGGCGCTGTTCACCGTGACGTTGAGCGCAAACAACGGCTTCGCGTCGCCCGTACAACTCACCGCTTCCGGGCTCCCGACCGGCGCGACCGCGTCGTTCAGCCCGGTGCAGTTGACCAAGGGTTCCGGCACGTCGTCGATGTCAGTGACGACGGCGAACGACACGCCCACCGGCACCTCGACGATCACGGTGACGGGAACCAGCGGCTCGCTGGTTCACGGTACGACGGTTTCGCTGACCGTGACGCCGCACGTCGCCCCGGCCTTCTCGCTTTCCGCGACACCCGGGTCGAGCACGATGCTCCCCGGTGACACCGCGACGTACCAGGTCAGTGTTGCCGGCACCAACGGCTTCTCCGGCTCGGTGGCACTGTCGACCGTCGGCGCGCTGCCGGCGGGCATGGTGGCATCGTTCTCGCCCGCGGCCGTGACCTCGGGCCACACGTCCACATTGACCGTGACGACGAAGAACAACACGACCAGTGGCAACTACACGTTGACGG
Source organism: Frankiaceae bacterium (assembly GCA_030840585.1). Classification (GTDB taxonomy): domain Bacteria; phylum Actinomycetota; class Actinomycetes; order JAFAQI01; family JAFAQI01; genus BP-197. The sequence continues at coordinate 27,497 of JAVEEG010000028.1, forward strand.
TCGCGGGCAACTCGGCCGGTCAGCAGCAGCAGACAACGACGGTGGGCCTCAACCTCAACGCGACCGGCCGGTCGTTCACGATCACCGGGCCGTCCTTCTCGAACATCGCGCCGGGCGTGAACATCCCGCTCGACCTCGCGATCAGCAACCCGAACACCCAGGCGCTGAACGTCACCAACCTCACGGTGACCGTGCAGTCGGTGACCAAGGCGGCGGGCATCGACCCGAGCCTGAAGTGCACGACCGCGGACTACGTCGTGACGCAGTACGGCGGGACGTACCCGCTGACGGTCGGGCCGGGCGCGAACTCGGTGAAGCTGTCCGCGCTGGACAACATCGCGGCGCACCTGCCGACGATCGGAATGCTGAACAGCAGCACGGCCAACCAGGACGGCTGCCGCGGTGCCAACGTCGTACTCGCCTTCACCGGCGCCGGGCAGGGTGGCTGACATGGCCGCGCTGGGTTGGAACACGACGGTGCGGCCGTGGGTCGTCGCCACCAAGACGCTGCTGCCGCATCGCTCGATCAACTTCGACGGCGCACCGGCGAGTCGCCGACCGGCGGCTGCCCTTGTCGCGCTCGGTCTCGCGGCTGTGGCCGTTGCCGGCGCCGGTACGGCGTACGCCTATCAGCAAACGACGGGGACTGGCTCGAACAGCAGTACCGGGGCGACCGCGTCCGCCGTGACCCTCCACGCGACCGCGACCATCACGGCCGGCACGCCGCTCTACCCGGGAGCGCCGGCAGCGACGCTCAACGTGACGGTGGACAACAGCGCGGGCACGCAGGCCATCAAGATCGCGGGCGTCGCTCTGGACAGCAACCGCACCATCACGGCGAGCAACGCCCTCGGCACATGCACGAGCTTCTCGTTCACGGTCGCCCCGCCGAGTAACTGGGCGGGCTTCACGGTTGCAGCTGGTGCTACGTCGACCCAGCCGGTCACCGGCGCAGTCACGATGGTCAGCGCCGACAACGGCTGCCAGGGTGCGACGTTCACGATCCCCGTCACGTTGACAGGACAGGTCTGATGCTTCGCTCTCGGCACCTCGTCGCCTCGCTCGCCGCGTTCCTCGCGGTAGCGCTCAGCGCTGGTATCGCGATGGCGTTCTGGTCGACGTCGTCGTCCGGCGTTTCGGTGACTGCGGCCGCGAGCACGCTCGGCGCGCCGACGCTGGGGACTCCGTCCGCGATCTCGCCGGCCAACGTGACCATCACCGTGACTGCGGCGGGCACCGGTCCGACGCCTAGCGGCTACCGCGTCGCGCGCACCGGTCCGGCGGGCAACGTCGCCTCCGCGGTCTGCAACATCATCGGCTCGACCGGCAGTTGCAACGACCCGTCGCCCACACCCGGACAGGTGAACAGCTACTCGGTGTACCCGAAGCTGGCGGGTGCCGGTTGGGAGGGCTTGACGCCCGCGACTACGACGGCGAGCGTGCCGGCGTCAGTGTCCGTGACGACCACGGCGCTGTCGGACGCCACGGTGAACGGCGCCTACTCGCAGCAGCTCGCCGCGAGCGGCGGCACTACGCCGTACACCTGGACCAAGACAAGCGGGTCCCTGCCGACCGGCGTGAGCCTCAGCCCGGGAGGGCTGCTCTCCGCCACGAGCGTGACGGGCGCGCCGGCGACGTACTCGTTCACCGTTCAGGTGCAGGAGAACGGTGGGAGCACGGCGACCGCGAACCTGTCGATCAAGTTGAATGCGGCTCCCTCGATCACCACTACGACGCTGCCCGCGGGAACGCAGACCGCGGCGTACAACCAGCAGATCACCTCCACCGGCGGTACCTCGCCGTTCACGTGGTCGGTCGTCGCGGGTCAGGGCTCGCTCCCGACCGGCCTCAGCCTCGGCTCCTCCACCGGCGTCATCTCGGGGACGCTGGCCGCGAACGCGACGAGCACGAGCTTCCAGGTGAGGCTGTCGGACGCCAACGGCGTGACGTCGACGCAGTCCCTTTCGACCACGGTCAATACGCCGCCGGCGATAACGCAGACGTCCCTGCCGGGCGGTGTGGTGAACACGGCGTACAGCCAGACGCTCTCGGTGACGGGTGGCACGACGCCGATCACTTGGGCGCTGCAGTCGGGCACGCTGCCGACCGGGGTTTCGTTCAGCAACGGCTCGTTCTCGGGCACCGCGACTGCCATCGGCTCCTACAGCTTCACGATCAAGGCAACCGACGCCAACGCTGTCGCTGTCAGCCAGGCATACACCGTGGTCATCGAGGCAAGTGCGCCGTCCATCTCCACGACGTCGCTAGCGAACGGCACCGCGAACTCGGCGTACAACCAGTCAGTGTCGGCCACTGGCGGCAGCGGCACTTACACCTTCTCGATCACTTCCGGCTCGTTGCCAGCCGGCCTGAGCATCAATCCCAACAACGGTGCGATCTCGGGTACGCCGACGGCTGCGGGCTCCTCGACGTTCACCGTGACCGCAACGGACACCAACAGCGTGACGGGCAGCAAGCAGCTGACCATCACGGTGGTTCCGGCCACGCCGGGTACACCGGCTCTGCTCGCCTCGGACGACAGCGGCACGAGCAACAGCGACAACATCACCAAGGTCACGACGCCGCACTTCACCGGCACGGTAACTGCCAACGCGACGGTGGCGGTGTTCTCCGATGGCGCCCAGGTGGGCACGGGCAGCGCGAACGGCTCCGGGGCGTACTCGATCCAGGTCAGCACACTCACGTCCGGCCAGCACACGATCACGGTGAAGCAGACGGTCAGTTCGCTGACGTCCGCCGTGTCGAACGGCTTGGTTGTCCAGATCGACACCAGCGCGCCGACGGTGACGGTCAACCAGGCGTCCGGTCAGTCCGACCCGGCCAACACCTTGCCGGTCCACTTCACTGCGGTCTTCAGTGAGAACGTGGGCGCTCCGTCGGCAAACTCGGTGACGGTCGGCGGAACTGCAGGGCACGCGAACGCCACGGTCACGATCAGCTCGACGAACTCGACGACGTACGACATCGCAGTCGGCGGTCTCACGACTGATGGCACGGTGACCGCAATCCTTGCCGCTGGTGCAACGACCGACACGGCCGGCAACAACAGCGCCGCGTCTTCGTCGACGGACAACACCGTGACCCGTGACACGACGGCCCCGACAGTCCCGACCTCAGTCGGCCTGAAGAACGGTGGCGGCTCGGGTTCCAGCTACATCAACATCAGCAATCAATCCGCTACGCAATTCAACGTCGCGTGGGGCGCTTCGTCCGCCAACAGCGCAAGCGACGTCATCAAGGTCACGCTAACGACGTCCGGGGGCGGCACGGTGTCGGGCACCGCGGTTCGTGGTGCATCGTCGCCGACGGTTGTCACGGTTGACACGACTGCCGGCACTCTCGGTGAGGGTGTCGTGACGGCGACCGCGACTGCCACGGATGCGGCGTTGAACAGTTCGGCCGGTGTCTCGAACGCCGCCACGATCAACCGCGACATCACTGCTCCGACCGTGGCCATCGCGTTCCCGACCGGCAACGTGAGTGGCTCTACGAACTGGAATGCCGGGTGCAGCACAAGCAGCACCGGTGACATCTGCGGAACCAACAGCGACGCGCTGAGCGGAATTGACACGACGAAGACGACCACGAACATCCAGAAGGACGGCGGCGCCACCGCTTGCCAGCAAGCCGGCCAACCGAGTCACTTCAACCAGGCCTGCCCGAGCACCATCGCTGTCGACACCGCGAGTGCTACGGCGTGGAACAAGTTGTTCACCTACACGACCGGGTCGTTCGCGATTACCGTTTCCGTTTCTGACCTTGCCGGCAACACGGCTACCGCGAGTACGACGATCACGATTTCTTGATCTAGCAGATCGATCCATGGCTCCCTGTGGATAGTGGTGACGGCCGTCGCTCACCGGGAGCAGTGCTGCCTCGCGCACCTCGATGAGCCGTGTCGCTCGCCCGACACGGCTCTGGCGCCAGCCGCTCCTACCTGCAGGACAGCACCGGCAACGGCACGCTGGTCTTCACGAACTCGAGCATCGTTTGGTCAGGCTCGGCGAAGACGGTCACGATCACACTCGGCACGTTGTCGGGCCGGCGGCTCGACCACGCAGGTCACCAGCAGCGCCATCACCTGGACGCCGCCGGCGACGGTGCAGGACGGCAACACGACGTCATTCGACTACGCGGTTACCCCCTCTACATCGGCCCGGCAGTTCTGAGCGCTGTCACTGCTCCTGTGTCGAAGGGTGCAAGAACACGCATGCGCCTTGACGTGCGAGCTCTAGGACTTCCGGGTTGCCAAGCAACGCCGCGACGAGCGCCCCGACGAACGACCGGTTCTGCGGGAATGCCCGCAGGGTGACCATGACCAACCCGTGATGGCGCCGGCCCTGCGTGTGCCACTCTGCGTGCAGGCGGGCGAAGTCGGCGACGTTGCAGGTCACGAGTGTCCGATTGTCGGCGGCGGCTTGCTCCAGGAGGGCATCATCCGGACTCGCTCTAAGCGCAGGATCCTCAGCCACCGCAACGACATCGTGGCCCGCCGTACGCAATGCCTCGGCGACGCGAGGGCTGATCATCTCGTCGAGCAGGAGCCTCACCGGTTGAGCAAGTCGTCCATCCGGCGGTCGGCGGCCGAGAGCGCACGCTCGATCTCGTCCGCGTGCGTGATCATCGCGTCGATCTCGTCTGGGTAGGCGGCCCAGTAGGCGAGGGCCGCGTCGATGTGCGCGCGACTGACGCCTGTGTTTTCCACGACCAACGCCAGCAAGTGATTCTCCTTTAGCTTCGGTTCGGCGAGCCGAGTTGCGCCGACGGCGCGAACGACCTCCCAGACGTCGGGACCGCCGAGGAGTACCGCTCTGCGACCTGTCGGCCCGGAGCGGAACACGATGCCCGGATGCTCTTCCATCCGCAAACCTTCATCCACATACCGCGCCGCCACCGAGGATCGGGTGGTGCCCGGGTGTCGCGCCACGTACGAGGACAGCCGAGCAGACACGGCGTCGTCGAAGCGGATGGAGGTTGGTGAGGTCACCAATACAATGTACTCGATGTAGTTCACCCGCCGAGAACGTAGCTTGCCACCCCGTATGGGGAAAGATGTCCGTTGTGGAGGACCACCAGCCGGCGCCCAGGGTCACCGTTTTCACCCCGAGCCACCGCGGCGCGCACCTCGACGAGTGCCTCGAATCCCTGCTCCGCCAGACCTATGCCGACTGGGAATGGATCGTCCTGCTCAACGGCGGCAACCGCTGGCGGCCGGTCAAGGACGACCCGCGCCTACGCCTGATTGTCGCCGACGAGCTGACCGGTGTCGGCGCGGTCAAGCGGCGCGCCTGCCTGCTCGCTCGCGGAGACATTCTCGTCGAGCTCGACCACGACGACATCCTCGCCAGCACCGCCATCGAGAAGATCGTCGACGCCTTCGACGCCAACCCCGACGCAAGCCTCGTCTACAGCCACTGTGCCCAGATTCTCGAAGACGGCTCGCGCGACGACAGCAAGTTCGACGAGCGATACGGCTGGACGTTCCGCGACGCCGAGGTCGACGGCAAGAGTGTCATGCAGATCGACTCGCTCGTCCCCTCGCCGCACAACGTCAGCTACATCTGGTACGCCCCCAATCACGTCCGCGCCTTCCGGCGCGAAACGTACGACGCCGTCGGCGGCTACGACGAGAACCGCGTCGTCTGCGACGACCAGGATCTGATGTGCCGGCTCTACCAGCAGGGCGAGTTCGTCCTCATCGACGAATGCCTTTACCTGCAACGCGTTCACAGCGCGAACACCCAGCGCCAGCCGGAGCTCAACAACCGCATCCAGGTCGAGACGGTGCAGCTCTACGACCAGTACGCGCAGGCCAACGCGCTCGCCTGGGCCAAGCGCCGCGGCCTGCTCGCGCTCGACCTCGGCGCCGCCCACAACAGCCCGCCTGGCTACCTCGGGGTCGATCAGTACCCCGGCGAGTCCGTCGACATCGTCGGTGACGTCACCAAGGGCATCGACCTGCCCGACAGTTCCGTGGGCGTCATCCGCGCGGTCGACTTCCTCGAACACATCCCGGACAAGATCGCAATCTTCAACGAGCTCTACCGGCTACTGGCGCACGGCGGGATGTTGCTCTCGCTCACCCCAAGCACCGACGGCCGGGGCGCCTACCAGGACCCCACTCACGTCGCCTTCTACAACGAGAACAGTTTCTGGTACTTCACCGACGCCAACTACTCGACCTTCGTGCCGCAGATCCAATGCCGGTTCCAGGTCAGCCGGATGCAGACGTACTTCCCCAGCGAGTGGCACGAGCAGTACAACATCAGTTACGTCAACGCCAATCTCATCGCCATCAAGGACGGCCCCCGCCAAGGTGGATTCCTCAATATCTGAGCCGAAATTCGCGCCCATCGTGGACCGCCTGCGCAATCTCTCGACCTGGCATCTGACCACGTTCGCGGCGTTGCTCGCGCTTGCCATCGGCGCGTTCCAGCTCGCCCACCCGCACGTGTTCGACGGCGAGCTGGGCTACAACCTCGGTTACGACGACGGCGTGTACTTCGGCGCCGCGATGCGCTTCGTCCATGGCGCCGCGGCGTACCGCGACTTCACGATCGTGCACCCGCCCGGCATCGTCTACCTGCTCAGCCCGTTCGCTCTGTTGGCCGAGCTGATCGGCAGCCGGCACGCCCTCGAACTCGCCCGCATCTTCACCGTGCTCGTGACCGCAACGAACGTCTTGCTCGTCGGTCATCTGGTCCGCAGCCGCGGCCGGGTCGCGGCGGGGATCGCGTCGCTAGCCCTCGCTGCCTGGCCGCTCACCGTCGCGATCGACCGCACCGTCGAGCTCGAGCCCTACCTCGTGCTGTTCACCCTGATCGGCGCGAACCTGCTGATCGATGACGCGGGCCGGCTGAGTGCCGGGCGCCGGCTCGTCTGGGCCGGCATCTGGTTCGGGGTCGCGTTCGACCTCAAGGTGTGGGCCGTGCTGCCGATCGTCGCGGCCGTTCTCGTGCTGCACCGGCCGCGCGCGGTCGCGCGATTCCTCGCCGGAGTCACCGGAGCGGTCGTGGTCGTCTGCGGGCCGTTCTTCGCGCTCGCGCCGCGGGCGTTCTGGCACGACGTCATCGCCGATCAACTCGGCCGGCACGACACCGGTGTGACCACCACCCTCGGCGAGCGGCTCCGCTTGCTGACCGGCATCAGCGGGCTGCCTGGCGCCGGCACCAGCACGGCGCTCGCCGTCGCCGTACTCGTGTTGATCGTCGCCGCTGTCGTGTCCGTCTTCGTGCTCGGCTCGCAGCGGCCGGCGACGGTCGACGTACTCGCGCTCGTGCTCTGGGTCGTCGTCGCCGGCGGCATGTTCGTCTCCGCCGGCTTCTTCGACCACTACGCCTACTTCCCGGCCGTCTTCATGGCCGCGTTGATCGGCGTCCTCGTCGCCGGCGTCCGCCGGGCCCGGCCGACCCCGCGACGGCACCTGACACCTGCCGTCGTGGCCGTAACTGCCGTCGTCGCCGCGGTGCTGTTCGTCGAGCAGGTGCGGTTCGCGCACCGCTATCTCAACGAGACCTCGGATCCCGGCGCCCAGATCGCGGCGATCGTGCCCAAGGGCGCATGTGTATTCGACGACTTCCCGACCGACCTGCTCCTCGCCGACCGCTATCCGGCCGGCAACCTCGGCTGCCCGCAGATCGTCGATCCGTTCGGCCTCTTCCTCGCGAAGGACGACGGGCGGACGCCGCATCTCGAGCCGCCGCCGTTCAACCTCGAGTTCGTCGCGCAGTGGCGGGTCTGGCTGGAGCGGACCGACTATGTGATCCTGCGAATTCCATACAGCGATTTCGTCCCGTTCAACCAAGACCTGCTCAACTGGTTCGCGAAGAACTACCACCTCGTCCAGCACCTGCAGTCGTCGTACCCGGACGGCTACCTGGACAAGGCGAAGGACGAGTTCATCTACCAGCGCAACACCCAAGTACAGCCCTAGACGTGCAGCGGACCGCCTTGGCGCGGGCCGTCCTTGACCGCGATCAGATTGCCCTTCACGTACGGGATGTGCATCTGCTCGTGCACGTCTGACGGCCAGTACGTCAGCACGTGGCTCAACTGCAGCCGCGCGGTCAACGCCGGGATGGTGGGCCGCAGCCCCAGCTGAGTCAAATAGATGAACGAGTTCTCGTTGTAGAAGGCGACGTGGCTCGGATCCTGGAAGGCGCCGCGGCCGTCGGTGCTCGGGGTGTCGGTCAGCAACATGCCGCCGTGCGCGAGCACGCGGTAACACTCGTTGAAGAACGCGGCCCGATCCGCCGCGCGCTGCAACACGTCGAGTGCCTTGATCACGCCGACCGAGCTGTCGAAGTACGGCAATGACGGCGCGCTCGGATCGATCCGCACGCGAGCGAACCGCGCGTCGATGTCAGGGGAGCCGACCGACGTCGGGGTGTCGAGTGAGATCGCTGCCAGCCCGGCGCGACTGGCCCACGCGAGCGACAGCGCCTCGATGTTGTCCCGGTAGAACTCAACCGTGCGTTCCTGGATCTCCGCATTGATCTTGGGATCGACCTGCGTGTTGCCGGGGTACCAGCGCTGCAGGTAGAGCAGCTTGTCGACGTGCACGAACTCGCCGTGCTGGTACAGGCGTGTCATCAAGTCCTGGTCGTCGAGGATCGCGTGCGACGCGTCGTAACCGCCGACCGCTTCGTACGCGGTACGGCGGAAGGCGCGCACGTGATTCGGCGCGTACCAGATGTAGCCGACGTTGTGCGGGCTCGGCGCCATTGCATGGCAGCGCAGTTGCTCGACTCCGTCGACGACGCACGGCGTGTAGACCCAGCCGTTTTCGAGGTTGAACGTGGTCGAGTTGGGTGAGCCGTCCTCGTTGATCTGGGCGAAGTCGCTGTAGATCAACGATGCGTCCGGGTTGGCGTCGGCTGCGACGACGAGCGATTCGAGGCAGTCGGAGACGAGTACGTCGTCGTGGTCGAGTTCGACCAGCAGGTCACCGGTCGCGATCTCGCAGGCGGCCCGCTTCGCCGCGCCGACACCTTTTACTCCGGCCCGCTGCACGCGGACCCGCGGATCCGGTTGCGGCGGCGCCCACGTGGTGGCCTTGCCGTTGAGCAGCACCACCCATTCCCAGTCCGGCATGGTCTGGGCGACGAGCGAGCGGTAGCAGTCGTCCAGCCAGCGGGGATTGTGGGTCGGGGTGAAGACCGAGACCCGCATGTCAGGTGTGCGAGGGGCTGGGGCTCGGGGTGGCGTTCGCGTACGCGCCGACCTTCTTGAGCAGGCCCGGCGGAACCTGATTGCCAAGCGTGGGGTCCTGGTGCAGTGCGATGTTCAGGTCCTTGATGCCCTGCGCCAACTCACCGTGCGCGGCCTCGAGCAGGCCGAGGTTCAAGTAGGCGGTGGGCGCCTTCGGCTGCAGCGCCACTACCCGCCGGTACGTCGTGATCGCGAGGTTCGGGTCGGTGGTCGCGAAGATCGTGGCCTCGTTGAACATCGCCGGGACGTACCTCGGGTTGATGGTGAGCGCGGCGCCGTACTCCCGCAGCGCGGCGGCGTCGTCCTTGGCCTGCTGGTCGAGCACGCCGAGGTTGTAGTGCGCGTAGAAGTTGTTCGGCTGCTTGGCCAACACCTGCTCGAACAGTTGCCGCGCCGCGTTCGCGTTGCCCTGCTGCTGGGCCTTGATCCCGGCCGCCAGCAGCGTGTTCGCGTCGGCCGGCTTGCTGGCGTCACTGCTCCCGCCACAGGCGGTCAGCAGGGCGAGAAGCGCGACTACGCCAGCGCCCACGGTAAGCCGTAGCTGGTGAAACGGACAGGTGGGCACGATCGAGCACTTCAAGGGTTTTCCTTCCCTTCCGGGCACCGGTGTGGTTAGAGTACGGCCTTGCCGCCACGGGGGCAGGCCCCGGTGCGGCACGAGGAGACCCTGCATGTCACGTTCGCGTAAGCGCCAAGTTGCGATCAAGGCCGGCACCATCGGAGCGGCCGCAGTCGCTGTTTCCGGTGCTGCCGCAGGTTGGATCGGCGTCGCAAGCGCCTCGATCCCGAACGCGGACGGCAAGATCTACGCCTGTTACAACACCAACGGCGTGCTTCGGGTCATCGACTACCCGACACAGAACTGTGTTCGCGGCGAGCGCCACCTCAACTGGTTCGCCCACGGCCCGCAGGGTGCTCAGGGCGCCCGCGGCGCTCAGGGTGCGCAGGGCTCGACCGGGCCGCAGGGCTCGACCGGGCCGCAGGGCAGCCAGGGTGCGACCGGCGCCCAGGGCCCGCAGGGCGCGAACGGCGCGCAGGGGACGCAGGGCGCGACCGGTGCCCAGGGTGCGACCGGTTCTCAGGGTCCGCAGGGCGTGAACGGTCTCCAGGGCTCGCAGGGCGCCACCGGTGCTCAGGGCTCGCAGGGCGCCACCGGTGTCCAGGGCTCGCAGGGCGCGAACGGTGTTCAGGGCTCGCAGGGCGCGACCGGCGCTCAGGGCTCGCAGGGCGCGACCGGCAGCCAGGGTTCGCAAGGTGCCGACGGTACCCAGGGTGCGCAGGGTGCCCAAGGTGCCAGCGGCGCGGCGACGTTCCAGGGTGCGCAGGGTGCTCAGGGCGCCGACGGCGCTCAGGGCAGCCAGGGCTCGCAGGGCGCCGACGGTGCACAGGGCAGCCAGGGTGCGACCGGCGCTCAGGGTGCCACCGGCACGCAGGGTTCGCAGGGCGCCGATGGCGCTCAGGGTGCGACCGGCACGCAGGGTTCCCAGGGTGCGACCGGCAGCCAGGGTTCCCAGGGCGCCACTGGTCCGCAGGGCGCCGCTGGTCCGCAGGGCGCGACCGGTTCGCAGGGTGCGCAAGGTGCCCAGGGCGCGAGCGGTGCGGCCACGTTCCAGGGCTTCCAGGGCGCGAACGGTGCCCAGGGCGCCCAGGGTGCCACCGGTGCTCAGGGTTCGCAGGGCGCCACGGGTACCACTGGTACCCAGGGTTCGCAGGGTGCCACCGGCACGCAGGGTCCGCAGGGCACCCAGGGCTCGCAAGGTGCCCAGGGTGTCGCCGGCCCGCAGGGCTCGCAGGGCGCCACCGGCGCGCAGGGTGCCAACGGCGCCCAGGGCGCGACCGGAGCGCAGGGCCCGCAGGGCTCAGCCGGCCCGCAGGGCACTCAGGGCGCGCAGGGCGCCAACGGGACCCAGGGCGCGACTGGCGCTGGCACGCAGGGCTCCCAGGGTGCGCAGGGCGCGACCGGCACCCAGGGTCCGCAGGGCGCGGTTGGTCCGCAGGGCAGCCAGGGTCCGCAGGGCGCCAACGGCACCCAGGGTCCGCAGGGCACCCAGGGTCCGCAGGGCAACGCCGCCGCTACCTCGACGCGGGTCGCTTTCCAGGCGGGCGTCGGGACGGCAACGGCGTCCTGCCCGGCTGGCAGTGTGGCGACCGGCGGCGGCTTCTCCAACCCGAACAGCCAGACGGTGACGCTCTCCGCGCCCGCGGGCGGCATCACCAACCCAACGGGCTGGCAGGTCACCGTGGCAAGCCCGACCGGTGCGATCACCGCATTCGTGGTCTGCTCGCCGTAACGCTCGAACGTTCTCAGTCAGGGCCGTCGTACCAACTGGTACGGCGGCCCTGCTGGTTTTAAGTGACTACGGGTAGGAGGTCTGCTCGGGTCATTTAGAACGGCCATGTCGGGTCCGACGACATGAGTAACGATGAGCATCGCCGACGCCGTACCTACCGCCGGCCGGGCCGAGTTGCCCCGCCAGTTGACCGAATCGCGCCCCCGTAACCGTGACCGGGACTCACTGACCGGCTTGCCCGGCCGATCGGCCCTGCTGAGCCGGTTGCGCGCGGCCATCGCCGACGTCGCCGTCGGCGGCCGTGGCTTCGCTGTCTTCACCGTCGACCTGGACCGGTTCGCCGACGTGAACACCGCGTACGGCGGAGACGTTGCCGATCGCCTGCTGGTGGCGGTCGCCGCCCGGCTGGCCGCGTGGGCCGGGGATGCCGACTACGTCGCGCGAGTCTGCGGCGACGAGTTCGTCGTGGTGCGGTTCGGGGTCGAGCCGGGGCGGGTCGCCGAGGCCGCCCGGGCACTGCTCGCGGTCGTCGCGACACCGGTCGACGTGGGCACGCACCGCATCCACGTAACCGCGACCGTCGGCGCGCTCGCCGCGGCCGTGCCGTGCAACGCCGACCAACTGCTCGCGTCCGCCGCGGCGGCTCGGGTGCACGGCAAGCGGGCCGGCGGCGCCCGGGTGGTGTTGTTCGACCCCGTCATGACCCAGACCGCGCGCACCCGCGTCGAGTTCGCCAACGACCTCGGTCGCGCGCTAGACGACGACGAGATTTCCCTGCATTACCAACCGATTGTCGACCTCGCATCCGGTGCGTTGGTCGGGCTCGAAGCGTTGCTGCGCTGGGATCACCCCGAGCGCGGCCCGATCGCGCCGGGCCAATTCGTCGAACTCGCCGAACAGACCGGCTTGGCCGTCGACCTCGACGCGTGGGTGTTGCGGCGGGCCTGTACCGACGCAGCTCGGCTCCGCGATCGCGGCATCCTCGGCGGCGAAGGCTATGTCTCGGTCAACCTGTCCCCACACACGTTGGCCGCTGGTGAGGTCAGGCAGCTGCTGACCTCCGCGCTGGCGACGTCCGCGCTGGCTGCGCGCAACCTGCTTGTCGAAGTCAAGGAAGCCGGGCTGCTCTCGACCGATGGCGTGTTCGAGGCGGTCGAGGTCCTGCAACGGCTCGGCGTGGGTGTCTCGCTCGACGCGTTCGGTGCCGGCGGTGCAACGCTCGCCGATCTGCGCTCGTTCGCGTTCGCGACATTGAAGATCGACCGGTCGTTCGTACAGGCGATGAGCGAGAGCGCGGACGCGTTGACGGTCGTCGCCTCCGGCATCGAACTCGCCCGCGGCCTCGGTGCCGGCGCGGTCGCGATGGGCGTCGAGACCGAGCGCCAAGCGACCATGTTGCGCCACCTCGGCTGCGACTCCGGACAGGGTTATCTGTGGAGCGAGCCCATCCCGTTGCCGCAGGTCGCTCGCGGGCTGCAGGGTTCGCGCTTCGGCGGGCCGACGTGGGTCGGCGGCGCCACTGATGTCGACGAGATCACCGCGGAGCACGGCCTGTTGCGGATCGTCGCGCTGCATCAGAGCGGCGCGTCACCGGCGAGCATCGCGGCCGCGCTCAACCGGGAGGACTACCGCAGTCCGCAGGGCCAGCGCTGGCACGCCCGCACCGTCGAGGTGGCGCTGCGCCGGCTCGACAGTTACATCGTCACGTCCTGAACTGACTCACCGCCGGCAGGGGCTGCGGCGCGCTCGACGTCGAGCTCGTCTCTTCGGTCAACGGCTGGGCGAGCAGCCACAGGCTGAGCATCGTGTAGCCGACCATCGCGACGAGCCAGGGATATTCGCTGCGCTTGGCCGCTCGCTCGTCCGCACCCGCGGCCCGCAGGTGCCGGTGCGCGATCACGACCGCGATGACATGCACGGCGACGATCACGACGAGTGCGATGTACCAGAACACGGAGTTCGGCAGCACCGTCGTATTCGGATCGAAGTCGTCGTTGAACGGATACGGCAAGTGGATCGGCCAGCTCTCGGTGCCGGGCGGGTTGCCGATCAGCGGGAACATCAGCTGGCCGTTGACGAGGATGTACTGCAGGTTGTGCGCGAGCAGGTAGCCGAACGCGATCGGCAGCAGGCTCGGCAGCAGCTCGGCGAACGCCGGGCGCACGCCGCCGGGATGCCGGCCGGCCCGCGCGGCCGCGACCGCGAACGCGCCGAACACGACCGCCAACGTCAGCGCCAGTACGACGAAACTGCCGACCCGGAACAGGTGCTGTGAGCCCGGGTGGAACGTGATGTCACCGCCGGGCAGGCCACGCTCGACGTCGGCCCACTGCGGCGTCGACAGCAGGCCGTCGAAGTTGACACTGAACAGCAGCAACAGCACGAACGCGATTCGCGACACCGTCGGCGCGAACGGCACCTCGAGCCCGCCGGCGAAACCACGCCGTCCGGGTGCGCCGAACCGGAAGTAGCCGAGCCGGCCCCAGGTGTCGAACAGCACCGTGAAGACTTCGCCGCGGTTGAACCATTCGGCGCCGAACAGCA
>JAVEEG010000034.1 GCA_030840585.1 Frankiaceae bacterium
GCAACAGCGCCACCGCGGGGGCGAGCTCGAACACCCGCTTGTCCGCGCGGGCCGGTACGACCGATTCCTTCTGCGCGAACTTGACCCCGTCCGCGACCAGCTGCGCCCAGCCGTGGAAGCCACCGGCATACATCGGCCCCAACCGCGACTGCATGTGCGCCATCGCCTTGTGCTCCATCTGCCCGACCAGCAACGGCACGGTGAGAAACACCAGCAGGCAACCGAGCAGCTTGGCGATGACCTCGAGGGCGATCACTGCTCCCCCTCCCCCACTTCGGAGGGCTGGTGACCAACTTTGTCGACATCTGTCGGCGTGTCGTGGTCACCAGGTCTCCGAAGTCGCGGTGGAGACGGTAGAGACGGCTCGGCCGCGGGCGGGTCCGGTGGTGGTCCCCATTCGCCGGGGGCGGGGACGCCGGGCGGGAGCATCCGACGGCGGCCGGGCGAGGCGGCTTCGTGGTCTGACTCACCGGGTTCCTTGGCGCCTGGCCAAGCCTTCGCGACCCGGGACGCGAGGACGAATTCCTTGCGCAGCGGGTTGCCCTCGAAGCCGTCCGGCAGCAGCAGCGGCACGAGGTTCGGGTGGCCGTCGAAGACGATGCCGAACATCTCGTACGTCTCGCGCTCGTGCCACGCTGCGCCGCGCCACAGGTCGGTCAGCGTCGGCAGCCGGCCGCCGTCGCGCGGCACCCGAGTGCGCAGGAACACGTGATGCCGGGCGCGCACCGACCAGACATGCAGTACGACGGCGAGCCCCGCGTCGCGGTCGTCGTACGCGGACAGCCAGTCGAAGAAGCCGCAGCCGACGCTCGGGTCGTCCCGGGCGAACGCGGCGGCGTCGTGCCACGCATCCGCCTCGACATCGACGGTGAGCTGGCCGAACGACACCTCCGCGACGGCACCGGCAAGAGCCGCCGTAACGTGCGCGCCGAGTTCTTCCGGACTCATCACGTGCCCGGCGGTACGACGAGCGGCGCCTGCAACTCGGCGGCGGCCGCGACCCGGCGGATGTGCCGCTGCGGGGCCCAGTGGTAGCGGTCGTCCAGCGACTCCGCGCCGATCTTTTCCTGCAATCGCAAGATGCCGTGCAGCAATGCCTCCGGTCGTGGCGGGCAACCGGGCACGTACACGTCGACCGGGATCAGCTGGTCGACGCCTTTGGTCACGCAGTACGAGTCCCAGTACGGGCCACCGGAGTTGGAGCACGAGCCGAACGAGATCACGTACTTCGGCTCCGGCATCTGCTCGTAGAGCCGCCGGATCGCCGGCGCCATCTTGTCGGTGACCGTGCCGGAGACGACCATCAAGTCGGCCTGGCGCGGACCGGGCGCGAACGGGATCACGCCGAGCCGGATGAAGTCGTGCCGCGACATCGAGGTCGCGATGAACTCGATCGCGCAGCAGGCGAGTCCGAAGTTGAACACCCAGAGGCTGTAGCGGCGACCCCAGTTGAGCACGAACCGCAGCGGTTTCGGCGCGAGCTGCGCGCCGACACCCAATCCTTGGATGCGCACGTCGGTCACACCCACGTGAGCACACCCTTCTTCCACGCGTAGACGAGACCGACGGCGAGGAAGCCGAGGAACACGAACATCTCGCCGAGCGAGATCGCGCCGAACCCCGCGAGCGCGAACACCGTCGCCCACGGGAACAGGAACACCGCGTCGACCGCGAAGACGACGTAGAGGAAGGCGTAGACGTAGTAGCGCACGTGGGTCTGCGACCAGTCGTCGCCAACCGGGTCGACGCCTGACTCGTAGGTGAGCAGCTTGGCCTCGGTGGTCCGCCACGGCCGGAGCAGCCGGTTCGCACCGAGGCCGACGGCGACGAAACCCACGCCGACCAGGCCGAGCAGGCCGACCAGCGCGTACCCGCCGAAATAGCCGTGCACGAAGGAAGCCTAGTAAGGCGCGAATGTGACGAACGACCCGACCGCAACCGCCGATGCGAACGTACGATCGAGTCGGAGGCAGAAACGTGTCCAAGCAGGTCCGACAGCGCGACCGCGTGATCATCCGGTTCGCCGGCGATTCCGGTGACGGCATGCAGCTCACCGGCGACCGGTTCACGTCCGAGACCGCCGAGCTGGGCAACGACTTGTCCACCTTGCCCGATTTCCCGGCCGAGATTCGCGCGCCGGCCGGCACCCTGCCCGGCGTCTCCGCCTTCCAGCTGCACTTCGCCGACCACGACGTCATGACGCCTGGCGACCGCCCTGACGTGCTGGTCGCGATGAACCCGGCCGCGCTCAAGGCCAACATTGCCGACCTCCCCGCCGGCGCCGACGTCATCGTCAACACCGACGAGTTCACCCCGCGCGCGCTCGCCAAGGTCGGCTACGCCGCGAACCCGCTCGAAGACGACTCGCTCTCGGCGTACCAAGTGCATTCGATCCCGCTCACGTCGCTGACGGTGAAGGCGCTGGAGACGTTCGAGATCTCGCGCAAGGACGCCGAGCGGGCGAAGAACATGTTCGCGCTCGGGCTGCTGTCGTGGCTCTACCACCGGCCGGTCGAGTCGACGCTCGCGTTCCTGGAACGCAAGTTCGCGAATACGCCGGAGCTCGCGCGGGCGAATGTCACCGCGTTCAACGCCGGGTGGAATTTCGGCGAGACCACCGAGGCGTTCACGGTCCGGTACGAGGTCAAGCCGGCGGTGATGCCGCCCGGGCTCTACCGCAACATCACCGGCAACATCGCGCTGGCGTACGGGCTGATCGCGGCGTCGCAACGATCCGGGCTGCAGCTGTTCCTCGGCTCGTACCCCATCACCCCGGCGTCGGACATCCTGCACGAACTGTCGAAGCACAAGCGGTTCGGCGTCCGGACGTTCCAGGCCGAGGATGAGATCGCCGGTGTCGGCGCCGCACTCGGCGCGGCGTTCGGCGGCGCCATCGGGGTTACGACGACGAGCGGTCCGGGCGTAGACCTCAAGTCGGAGACGATCGGGCTCGCGGTGACGTTGGAACTGCCGCTGTTGATCTGCGACATCCAGCGGGCCGGGCCATCGACCGGGATGCCGACGAAGGCCGAGCAGTCCGACCTCTTGCTGGCGATGTTCGGCCGGCATGGCGAGGCGCCGGTGCCGATCGTCGCGCCGATGTCTCCGTCGGACTGCTTCGACGCCGCACTGGAAGCGGTCCGGATCGCGCTGAAGTACCGGACCCCGGTCTTCCTGCTCTCCGACGCCTACCTCGCCAACGGCTCCGAGCCGTGGCTGCTGCCGGACGTATCGACGCTGCCCGATCTGCATGTCGACTTCGCCACTCAGCCCAACCATGACGGCGACTTCTGGCCGTATCTGCGGGATCCCGAAACTCTCGCCCGGCCGTGGGCCGTGCCCGGCACCCCTGGCCTCGAACACCGCATCGGCGGGATCGAGAAGGCGGACGGCACCGGCAACATCTCCTACGACCCGAGCAACCACGACACGATGGTCCGGCTGCGGCAGGCGAAGGTTGACGGCATCGCCCGCGACATCCCGCGGCTCGAGGTCGACGACCCGAGCGGTGACGCCGAGGTACTCGTGCTCGGCTGGGGTTCGACGTACGGACCGATCGGGGCCGCGGTGCGGATCGTGCGCGAGTCGGGCGCCAAGGTCGCGCAGGCGCACCTGCGCCACCTCAACCCGTTGCCGACCAACACCGGCGAGGTGCTGCGGTCTTACCGCCGCGTTCTGGTGCCGGAGATGAACCTCGGCCAGCTTTCGCTCCTGCTGCGCGCGCGCTTCCTTGTCGACGCGATCTCCTACACCCAGGTGCGCGGCATGCCCTTCAAGAGCGACGAGCTCGTCGATGCGCTGAGGGACGTGATCGACACATGACGATTCCCGAGCCGCGCAACGGCATGTCGCTGGTCCCAGCGGCGGATGCCAAGGCGACGAAGAAGGACTTCACCTCCGACCAGGAGGTGCGCTGGTGCCCGGGCTGCGGCGACTACGCGATCCTCGCCGCGATGCAGTCGTTCCTGCCCGAGCTCGGACTGCGCCGGGAGAACGTCGTCTGCATTTCCGGCATCGGTTGTGCCGCGCGGTTCCCGTACTACCTCGACACGTACGGCATGCACTCGATCCACGGTCGCGCGCCGGCGATCGCGACCGGGCTCGCGACGTCGCGGCCGGACCTGTCGGTGTGGGTGGTCGGCGGCGACGGCGACTTCATGTCGATCGGCGGCAACCACCTGATCCACACGCTGCGGCGGAACGTCGGCGTCAAGATCCTCATGTTCAACAACCGCATCTACGGTTTGACCAAGGGGCAGTACTCGCCGACATCCGAAGTCGGCAAGCTGACCAAGTCGACGCCGTACGGATCGATCGACTTCCCGTTCAATCCGGTGTCGCTTGCGCTGGGTGCGGAGGCGACGTTCGTCGCCCGCACGATCGACTCGGATCGCAAGCACCTCACCGCAGTGTTGCGGGCCGCGGCCGAGCATCGCGGCGCAGCGTTCGTCGAGATCCTGCAGAACTGCGACATCTTCAACGACGGCGCGTTCGACTTGTTGAAAAAGCCGGAGACTCGTGACACCGCGGTGGTCCGGCTCGAACACGGCCAGCCGGTGCGGTTCGGCGTCGACGGGCAGAAGGGGGTCCGGCTGTCGCCGCAGGGTGGGCTCGAAGTCGTCGATGTCGCATCGGTCGGCTCCGACGGGCTGCTCATCCACGACGCGACGGCGCCGGAGCCGGCGATCGCGTTCATGCTGTCCCGGCTCGGCAACGTCGACGATGGCGTCACCCCGATCGGCGTACTCCGGTCGGTGCAACGGCCGACGTACGACGACCAGGTACGGCGGCAGATTGACGATGCGATCGCCACCGCGGGCCCGGGCGATCTGGCCGCACTGCTGGCCAGCGGTGACACGTGGACTATTTCTTCCTGATCGACCGGCACCTCGCACCGATGGTCGCGATCGTCAGAAGTGGCAGACCTTCGACCAGACCAGCTCGACGGTCGGGTCCTGGAAGTGCATGCAGGTGAACTGCTGGGCCGCCGGCTGCGGCGCGGCCGATGCGGCGGTCGCGACACCAATGCCCGAACCCAGCGTCAAGGCGAGCGCGGCGAGCAGCAGTCTTCTCATCGGTTTCTCCCTGTTTCGCGGTAATTGTGATGTTACTTCGGCGGCAGGGTTCGGGCGTAGGCGACGCCGCGGCTGACCCACGCGCCCAACGTCTCGTCGTCGTCGAGGACGTCGGCACTCACTCGTAGCCAGCCCTTCATCGGGCCGCGACCGCGCATGTCGAACTCGGCCGCGCCGGGCTCGGCCAGCAACGCTTCGGTCTCGCTCGGGTCGACCCGAACCATGAGCCCGCCCTGGCGGCTGGCGGCGACACTCATGTTTCCGTTGACCAGGAACGCCAAGCCGCCGAACATCTTTTTCTCCTGCACCGGCTCGCCGGCGACCAGTTCGCGAATGCGCGCGGCCAGCTCGATGTCGTACGCCATGTGCCGGAATCTACTGCTCCGCGCCGGTTTGCATTGCGCCGTTCGGGCTAACCCGGGATACCCGGACGGGCGACCGATGGCGCTGCCCCACGGGCGATAAACCCGACAATGGAACAGAACCAGATCATCCGCCCCGCCGCCGTGCTGCCGGAAGAGGCCGCCATCCGGATCCTCGACGCGTTGCGGGCGGAGGACGTGAGCTGCGGCGGGACGTGGAACGCCACGTCCGCGCTTTGGCAGCGCTACGACCAACCCTGGGACGCATTGACCGGCTTGCGCGGCGACGCGCAACTTCTCGGCACCATCTGTGTCGCGTACGACACACCGACCCGGTTCAGCATCACCGTCTACCGGGTGACCATCACGGCCGCGGGCATGGCGGCGGGGTGGTCCGTCGCCCGGCTCTGCGACGACGCTTTCAGCTACGGCGGCCTCACACTGGAGAGCTGCCCGCGAGCCGAATTACGAGCACCGGCCCGCTCCGACCCGTTCCGGCAACTACGCACCGAGTTGCCGCCGCAGCAGTCGGCCCGCAACGACGTACCGTCGATCGCTAGTGCGCGCCCGTCCGGATCATTCGGGCTGTCGCCGTAGCACCACCGGTCTTCGTACCGAATACGCCGATCTTTTCGCCGGTGTGCACAGTGCTGATCGCGACGGCCTGACCGGCGGAACGCGCTTTGGTCTTGGCGTCGATCGCGAACGTCGTCGTCACCCCGTCGGCGCTCTTCACGCTGATCGAGTTGGCGTCGATCGCGGTCACGGTGCCGCGGGCGAACACCACCGTGACGTAGCCCTTGCCGGTCTGCACGACGGCTTCACCGTGCAGGAGGTGCCGGCCGAGGCCGTGCAACCGGCCACCCAGCTCGCCGTGGGCGTGCTGATGGTGGTGCGGGCGCGGGAACGCGGCGGTGGCGGGTGCCGCGATCGTGGTGCCGGGTGGCGAGCTCGACTCGGCCCAGGCGATGCCACCGGCGGTGACGCCGAGCACGGTGGCGGTCGCGACGGCGGCGGCCTTACGACTGATCAGATACATCGCTGCCTTTC
>JAVEEG010000045.1 GCA_030840585.1 Frankiaceae bacterium
GTCCGGCGAGCGATCGCGGCCAGCTCGCGCGCGCCGACGACCGCGACCTCCAGCGGGCCGGCGACCACCGCCTCCCCGGCCGCCGCGGCCCACCCGGCGTAGCGCGGGAACCGTTGCAGCAGCGGTACGACGGTCGCGAGCGCCCGGTCGGCGGCGGCCCGGTAGCGGGCGTCGGCGGTCAGCGCGGCCGCGGTGACCAGCGCCTGCGCGGTGGCGGCGAGCCCCGACGGCGTCGCGTTGTCGGTCGGATCCTGCGGCCGGCGAACCAGCCGCTCGGCGTCGTCAGCGGTGTCGAAAAACCCACCGTTGCCATCGGCGAAATGCGCGATCGCACCGTCGAGCAGCGCGGTCGCGAGGTCGAGCCAGCGACGCTCGCCGGTGACTTGGTGCAGGGTGAGGAAGCCTTCGGCGACGTCGCCGTAATCCTCCAGCACTCCGGCCGGCGCACCGGCGGCGCCGTCGCGGGAGACCCGCCGTAACCGGCCGTTGTCGATGTGCACGCCGGCGATTAGTTGACCGGCCTGGGTTGCCGCATCGACGAAGTCCGGACGGTCGAACAGCACGCCCGCTTCCGCCAGTGCGGCCGTGGCCAGGCCGTTCCACGCGGCGACCACTTTGTCGTCCCGGCTTGGCCGGACTCGTTGGGCGCGCAGGTCGAGCAAGCGGGCGCGTTCGTCCCGCCACTGCTTTTCGTCGTTCGGATCGTCGAGCAACTGCAACACTGACCGGCCGTGCTCGAACGTGCCGTCGTCCGTCACGTTGAAGATGCGCGCCGCGGCCGGGCCGACCTCGTCCGGTGTCCAGACGTAGAAGCGGCCCTCCTCGCCTTCACTGTCGGCGTCGAGCGACGACGCGAAGCCGCCTTCGCCGGTCCGCAGCTCGGCGAGCATCCAGTCACAGGTCTCGATCGCGATCCGCTTCGCGAGGGGTGATCCGGTGGCCCGCCACCAATGGGTGTAGACGCGAGCGAGCAATGCGTTGTCGTACAACATCTTTTCGAAGTGCGGCACGACCCACGAGTCGTCGGTGCTGTAGCGGGCGAAGCCGCCGGCAAGCTGGTCGTAGATGCCGCCGCGGGCCATGCGTTCGCAGGTCGTCGCGACGGCGTCGAGCGCTGCTTTGTCGCCGGTTCGGGCGTGATGGCGGAGCAGGAACTCCAGTGCCATCGACGGCGGGAACTTCGGCGCGCCGCCAAACCCGCCGCGCTCGTCGTCGTACTCGTGCAGCAACCGGCCGGCGGCGGCATCGAGATCCGCGGCGGTGACGCCCTCCTGCGTGGTTGGCGGCGTCGCGGAGTGTTCCGCCAGTTGCCGTACGACGTCCGCCCCGGCGGCTTCGATCTCGTCCCGCCGCTCGGTCCACGCTTTGACGACGGACTGGCAGACGGTGCGGAAGCTCGGCATGCCCGGCCGATCGGCCGGCGGGAAGTAAGTGCCGCAGAAAAATGGTTCGCCGGCCGGCGTGAGGAAACACGTCATCGGCCAGCCGCCGTGGCCGGTCATGGCCTGCGTGGCTTCCATGTAGACCGCGTCGACGTCAGGTCGTTCCTCGCGGTCGACCTTGATCGCGACGAAGTGCTTGTTCACGTAATTGGCGGCGGCCTCGTCCTCGAACGACTCGTGCGCCATGACATGGCACCAGTGACATGCGGCGTAGCCGACAGAGAGCAGCACCGGCACCCCGCGCTCGCGCGCTTCGGTGAACGCCTCGTCGCACCACGGCCACCAGTCGACCGGATTGTCCTTGTGTTGCAACAAATACGGGCTGGTCGCGTCAGCGAGCCGGTTGGCCATGGCTTCGACGCTATCCCGCGCCCCTCAGCCGTCGAACCGGATGAACACCAGCAGCGGATCCAGGCCCATCATCGACGGTCCGCCGCGCGCGTACCGGTTCATCTTCGCCACGATGTCGGCGTCGAACGGATGCACGCTCGCGGCCGCGTCGACCCAGCGACCGCGCACTTTGAGCCGCACCGTCGGATCGGCGTCGATGTTCAACACCCACGCGGAGTGCCGCCCGTGCACCGCATTGACCCACATGCCGTCCGGAGTTCGGAGCCCGGCGGCGAGCGGGGTGCGCCGAACCGCTCCGGTCCGCCGCCCGGTCGTCTCGAGCAGCACCCACCAGGGGACGGAACCCGCGAGCAATCGAGTAGGCGGGTTGACGATGCGCCAGAAGATGACACTCAGCCGCCGCTTCATGCCACCCGCTCCGCAGACCAAGCCGCGAGGCCGTCTCGATACGTCGGGTGAGCCGGGGTCCAGCCGAGTTCTCGTTTCGCCTTGGCGTTCGACACGCGCATCGTCGTGCTGGCGACCTCGGCGAAATAACCCGCGCCCAGTCGAGCGACGCTCTTCGGCACCGACCACGGACCGGGCGTGCCCGCCGCCGCGGCCACCTCGGCAACGAGATCCCGCAGCCGCACCGGTTCGTCGTCGACGATGTTGTACGCCTCGCCGGGCTGGCCGTTCGTCAGCGCACAGACGATGGCGTCGGCGGCGTCTTCGACGTAGATCACCGGCCAGACGCCGGTGCCGCCGCCGGGCAACGGCAGCAGCCGCCGGCGCAACAGCGACGCCATCAACTCGGTGCCGGCATTCGGTCCGTAGAACAGGCCGAACCGCAGAATGATCCCGTCGAGATCACTGCACGCGTCGCGGGTGTGCCGTTCCATCGCGAGCACGCCGTCGACCTCCGCGAGCAACTCACGGCGCGGAAGATCCGCTCGCGGCGCCCGGTCCTCGGTCAACACGTCCGCGCCGAAGTCGCCGTACCCGTACGCGAACACGATCGACTCGGCGATGAACCGCGAGGCGCCGGCGCTGAGGGCGGCGGCAACGAGGTTGCGGGTGCCCTCGTCGTGCAGCCGGTTCGTCGCCCGCATGTCGCGGAAGGTCATCGGGCCGCGTTTGGGGATCGCCTTCGCCGCGTGCACGACCACGTCCGGCTTCGCCGTACCCAATGCCTCGCGCAGACCGTCCGGGTCGAGCAGGTTGGCCACCCCGAGCTGCGCACCGAGCCGGCCGATCCGCTCGGCCGCGGCCGGTGAGCGGCTCAGGCCGGTGACGTCGTGCCCGGCGGCGACCAGCTTCGGGATCAGCGCCCCGGCCAGCGCGCCGGTCGCCCCGGCGACGGCGATTCTCACCGCACTGGCCTCATCGCACTCGCTCGGTGCGGACCGTGACAAGGATGGCGATCGCCACCACCGACTCGAGCAACAGTCCCCACACGCCGGCGGCGACATCGAAGCCGTGCAGACCCCGGTGAGGATTGGTGACATGGAAAAGGAAATGCGGCAGGGCATGCGCGAGCAGCCCGGCGGCAGCCAGCCGCAACGCGAGCGCCCGGCCGCTGACCGCGGCGAACACCAACACGATGCCGATCGCCAGGAAGCCGGCGCCGGCGTCGGTCACCAAATGCTCGTTGTACGAGCCCTCTCCCGCCACCCAGTGGTGCCCGAATCCGGGATACGACGCGAACCAGCCGCGCGGGTCGATCAAAGCCCAACTGCCGGTCTCGACGTCGAGCAACCCGACGATTGCGGCCAGAACACGCGCTACCAATCCCACGAGTACCTCCGACTCGATCAGCGGTTGATGACTTTAACTGCCGCGTAAGCAGATGACCGGCCGGGCGGTATTACCTGCGACGGGCGCGGCCGAGCCCGGCGGCGCCACGAGGGGGGAGTCCACATGAAAGCGTTGGTTGCCAAGGGTGTTCTGATGATCGTCGCGTTCGGCAGCATCGGTGCCGTTGCGCTTCCCGCCGGCGCGGCGACCGCCGGCAGCACGAGCGGCGGCTGCGGCTACAACAGCGACCCGACGCGCGACTCTGGCACGACGTACGCGGGCGTGATCTACGACATCTCGGTGACCCGCGACACGTTCGGGCTTCCGATCGGCGCGACGGTCAGTTGCAAGATCCAGGTCAACGGCGTGGATGCCCCCGGCACGACGTTCAGCTACTCCGGATACGGCGTGCAAGCCGGCGCCGACCCGATCTCGTTCGAGGTGCCCGACGTCGACCCGGTCAAGCTCTGCCAGCGCACCGTCTACGCCGACGGTACGGACACCGGCTGGGCCTGCCAGGGCGGCGCCGAGCTGCCGTTCCCGCCGCAGCAATGGATCGACGCCATCAACTTCGTCGTCGGCGTGGTCAATGACATCGTCGCGTGGGACGTCAATCCGTACGCCTGCCCGATCCTCGCGGCGCACGCCGGCACCTATGGACCGATCACCATCGATGCCCAGGGCGACGTCTTCATCAACGGGATCCCGGATCCGCTGCTGCTCGGCCTGAACGGGCAGCTCAACGACTGCTCGCCGGCCTGACAGCGGCTACTTGCCGACGCGGACGCAGCTCGCCCGGCCCGGCGTGTAGCGCGTGCTCGACGTGGCGTCGTCCACGACGATCGCGACCGACTGCGCGCCGATCGAGCCCCGACCGTCGGGGGTCGTCGTAGCGTCGTGGCCCACCGCCCGGGCGCTGCCCACGGTGAGCTGGTCGATGTAGGTCTGCTTGAACGACGCGTACGGCCTGAACAGCGAGAGCGGCGCGGTCATCCAGATCTCGTGCCGAGCCGAGTCGACGACGCCGGAGATCGCGCCGAGGTCGGTGCCGTTGCGGCCGCCGGCCGCCGTTGTGTCGTAGACGACCGCCTCGAAGCTCGCGCCGCCGATGAGCAGGTCCGCCATCAGGCCGAACGTGTGCCCGTTGGCGTTGAAGTCGAACTCGTAGTCGCGGGCGGCCGGCGACGTGGGGCTCTCGGCCGCGAGGGACGAGAGCCGGATGACGGCGGTGAGCTTGCGGCTGTCCGTGGCGATGTCCGCAGAGCGGATGTCGTAGTCGCCGTTGTCGACGCCGGGCGCCGAGCCGATGACATCG
>JAVEEG010000342.1 GCA_030840585.1 Frankiaceae bacterium
CTTCTCTGGCTCGATGGGGTCGAGGATGATCGGCATGGATCGTCGGAGTCTACCCCTTTAACCTTGCATGAAAGGGATATTCCCGCGTACAACTGTCACAAAGTTGTTACAAAGTCCTTAGGACCGGTATAGTCCGCCATCCGCTCTCGCCGGGTCGCCGCACCGGACAGACCCGTCCAAGCCGGCTGAGGGCAGCATCTTCGATGAGTACCTTCACACGCCCCCACGCGCGATTCCTCGACCCCTGGCATGATCCCGGGCGCTCCGCCCGTATCAAGGGAGGCGGCCGGGGCCGGGGAGGCCGCTTGGACAGCGACGTTCCCGAACGCGACGCCGCGGGTAGTCGTGAATCGTCCCTCCGGATCGAGCCTTGTCAGCACACGCCCTAATGCCCTCCGATACGCCCACGTCGGTGCGCGTCCTGCGCAACATCGACGTGCCGGTGCTGGCGCTCGCGCTCGTCGTCTTCCTCGTGGCCGGGCTGCCGATCCTCGGATGGGTCACCGGCGCGGGCGCGTGGGCGATTCAGCGCGGCATCAGTGAGTTCGTCGTACGCAGGGCCGAGAAGGCGACGGATCCTCGCGCCAAGGTCGGCCTGCTGGCCGGCAGCATGATCGGCCGCGGCTGGCTCGTCGCCGGGATCATCATCGCGGTCGGACTCGGTAACAACAAGGCCGGCCTCTGCGCCGCGGTCCTCTTCCTCGCCGTCTTCACGGCCCAATTCACGATGACGCTCGCGATGCGTCCGTACGAGACGAAGGGGCCGCGGCCATGACGTGGCTGAGGAACCTGAGCACCGGCAAGAAGGTCGCGCTCGGCGCCTTCACGCTGATCCTGATCGCTGCGATCCTCGGTGCCGCCTTCGGCAGCGCCGGCAAGAACGACGTCTACCAGCCCCAGGACGAGTTCAAGCTCGATCCTTGGGTCTCGATCAAGATCGGCGGGCTCGATCTCAGCATCAACAAGGCGGTCCTATACCTGTTCCTCGCGGCGGCGGCCACGACGATCACGATGGTCTGGATCGCGAAGCGCATGCAGCAGAAGCCGAACAACGTCCAGACCGCCATCGAGGCCGCCTACGACCTCACGAACAACAACATCACACGCGGCAACATGGACACCGGGATGGCCGCCAAATGGTTCCCGTTCGTGGCCACGCTCTTCTTCTTCATCTGGTTCTCGAACATGATCGGGTACCTCCCACTGCCGACGAACAGTCAGGAGACCTTCAACGTCTTCGGGCTGAAGATCCCGTCGTTCGCCCTATACGCCGCGACGGCGAACATCTCCGTGCCGCTCGCGCTCACCCTCGTGGTGTGGTTCAGCTACCACGTCGAGGGCATCAGGGAGCACGGCTTCCGGGGCTACCTTGCGACGTTCGTGCCCGCCGGCACGCCCGGCGCGCTCAAGCCCGTGCTGTTCGGCATCGAGGTGATCTCGCACTTCGTCCGCATCATCTCGCTCTCGGTGCGACTGTTCGCGAACCTGCTCGCGGGACATCTTCTGATCCTGTTCATGGCAGGCGGCATGGTCGTGCTGCTCGGGCTCGCGGCGCTGGGTGCGATCACCTTGCCCGTCGCGATTCTCTTCTTCCTGTTCGAGATCGTGCTTATCGCGACCCTGCAGGCCTTCATCTTCGCAACGCTTACATCCATCTACCTCGGTGGCGCGACAGCCGCCGAAGGCCACTAAGGAGGACCAATGTCGGTCATTACCAATGTCCTCGCCCAGGCGGGCGGCAGTCAGGACACCGCCAAGGCGATCAAGTCGATCGCGCTCGGCGTGGGCGCCGGTCTCGGCACGATCGGGCCGGGCATCGGCGTCGGCTACATCTTCGGCAAGGTGATCGAGTCGGTCACCCGCCAGCCCGAGATGCGCGACGAGATCACGTCGATCCAGTGGCTTGGCTTCGCCCTCACCGAGGCGATCGTGTTCTACGCGTTCATCTTCGGCCTGATCGCCTTCTTCCTCGGATAAGCGGATGGTCGGCCTGCACAACCTGGCACCGGTGACCGCCGCGGGCAGCGGCAATTTCCTCGTCCAGCCGGGCATCGGCGTGATGATCTGGACCCTGATCGCGTTCGGCGTGAGCCTGCTGATCCTGCGCAAGCTCGCGTTCCCGCGCATTGCCGAGGCGCTCGACAAGCGCCGCCGCGCGATCGCCGAGTCGATCGACTCCGCAGAGCGCACGCGCGTCGAGGCCGACCGGCTCCTGCAGGAGTACCGCGAGCGGCTGCGTGAGGCACGGGAGCAGGCCGACGACATCATCGGTCGCGCGCGCAAGGCGTCGGATCGGGTGCAGGAGGACGCCAAGGTCGAGGCCAACCAGAAGCGCGAAGAGCTGATGGAGCAGACGCGCCGCGACATCGAGCAGGAGACGCGTCGCGCCATCGAGCAGATCCGCCGCGAGGTGGCCGATCTCACGGTGATCGCCACCGAGAAGGTGACGCGCAAGTCGCTCGACGACGAGGACCACCGCAGGCTGATCGAGGAGGCGCTGTCGGAGTTCGACTTCGCGGCCCTCCCGGGCGGCTCGGAGTCGTCCGGCGGCGGGAACGGAGACCGGAGCTAGTGGAGGAGATCGCCGAGGTCTATTCGCGCGCGCTCTTCGACGTCGCGAAGGAGCACGACATCCTCGACGAGGTGCACGACCAGCTCGGGCAGTTCGCGGACGCGCTCGACCAGAACCGCGACCTGCAGCTGTTCTTCTTCTCGCCGTACTTCTCGTCGCAGGAGAAGAAGGACGGCATCGGCAAGCTGATCAGCGGCGCCGACGAGAACTTCGTGCGCTTCCTCGAGCTGCTCGCGGAGCGGCACCGGATGCCGGCGATCTTCCGTATCCGGCGCGAGTTCGACGGCCTCTACTCCGAGGAGCGGAAGCTGCTTCCAGTGACCGTGACGAGCGCCATCGAGCTCGACAAGAAAACCGTGAAGGAGATCGGTCGCAAGATCGAGGAGAACACCGGCCGCAAGGTCGAACTGACTACGAAGGTCGATCCGGACGTGCTCGGCGGCCTCGTGATGCGCGTCGGGAACGTCGTGATGGACGGCT
>JAVEEG010000295.1 GCA_030840585.1 Frankiaceae bacterium
AGACCGGCAAGGAGGTCGTGGCCGTAGCCGCCGACGTCGGGCAGGGCGGTGAGGACCTCGAGGTCATCCGGCCGCGTGCTCTCGACTGCGGTGCCGACGAGGCGGTCGTCGTCGACGCACGCGATGAGAACGCCGACGAGTACTGCCTGCCGGCCCTCAAGGCGAATGCGCTCTACATGGGCCGCTATCCGCTCGTCTCCGCCCTGTCGCGGCCGTTGATCGTCAAGCACATGGTGAAGGCGGCCCGCGACCACGGCGCGAGCACCATCGCGCACGGCTGCACCGGCAAGGGCAACGACCAGGTGCGCTTCGAGGTCGGCATCGGTGCGCTCGCGCCTGACCTCAAGGTCTCTGCACCGGTGCGCGACTCGGGCATGACCCGCGACAAGGCGATCGCCTTTGCCGAGTCCAAGAACCTCCCGATCGACGTCAACAAGAAGTCGCCGTACTCCATCGACCAGAACGTCTGGGGTCGCGCGGTCGAGACCGGGTTCCTGGAGGACCCGTGGAACGGGCCGATCGAGGACGTCTACGACTACACGTCGGACCCGACGAAGAGCGCCGGTCCAGATGAGCTGGTGCTGTCCTTCGAGCACGGTGTGCCGATCGCGATCGACGGCAAGAAGGTGACGGTTCTCGAGGCCATCACCGAACTCAACGCGCGGGCCGGCGCGCAGGGCGTCGGTCGCCTCGACATGGTCGAGGACCGGCTCGTCGGCATCAAGAGCCGCGAGGTCTACGAGGTGCCGGGTGCGCAGGTGCTCATCACCGCGCACCAGGAGCTGGAGAACCTCACTGTCGAGCGCGACCTCGCCCGGTTCAAGCGGACCGTCGACCAGCGCTGGGCCGAGCTCGTCTATGACGGCCTGTGGTTCTCGCCGTTGAAGCGCGCGCTGGACACGTTCATCGAGAGCGCCTCGCGCAACGTCTCGGGAGACATCCGGCTGACCCTGCACGCCGGCAGCTGCACGGTCAGCGGTCGCCGCAGTGACGCGTCGCTCTACGACTTCTCGCTCGCGACGTACGACGAGGGCGACACCTTCGACCAGTCGCTCGCCAAGGGCTTCGTCGAGCTGTGGGGGATGCCGAGCAAGATCGCGGCGAAGCGCGACCAGCGCCTCGGCGATCTGAACCTGTGACGCAAGAGCGCACGAGTCTTTGGGGCGGGCGCTTCGAAGGCGGGCCCGACGAGGCGCTCGCCAGGTTGAGCGTCAGCGTGCACTTCGACTGGCGCCTCGCGCCGTACGACCTCCTCGCGTCGAAAGCGCATGCCCGCGTGCTGCACCGCGCCAGGCTGCTCGACGACACCGAGCTCGACAAGATGCTCGGCGCGCTCGACGAGCTCGCGGCGGAGGTCGTCAGCGGAGCGTTCCGGCCGCGCGTCGAGGACGAGGACGTGCACACGGCGCTGGAGCGCGGGCTGCTCGAGAAGCTCGGTGCGCTGGGCGGAAAGCTGCGCGCCGGCCGCTCCCGCAACGACCAGGTGGCCACCGACCTGCGCCTCTACCTGCGCGACCACGCACGCGAGGTCGTGCGCCGGCTGGCCTCCCTCGAGGAGGCCTTGCTCGGACAGGCCGAGCAGCACCTCGACACCCCGGCCCCGGGTATGACGCACCTTCAGCACGCCCAGCCGGTCCTCTTTGCCCATCAGCTGCTGGCGCATGTGCAGGCCTTTGCACGCGACGTGCACCGGATCCGGGACTGGGACCTGCGCGCCTCCGTCTCCCCGCTGGGTGCCGGGGCGCTCGCCGGCTCGAGCCTGCCCATCGACCCGATCAGCACCGCCGAGGAGCTGGGTTTCGGCTCTGCGGCACCGAACTCCATGGATGCGGTCTCCGACCGCGACTTCGTCGCGGAGTTCCTGTTCGTTGCGGCGCTGCTCGGGGTGCACCTGTCCAGGTATGGCGAGGAGGTCGTCCTCTGGAACAGCTCGGAGTTCGGCTGGGTGACACTCGACGACGCTTTCTCCACCGGTTCGTCGATCATGCCGCAGAAGAAGAATCCCGACATCGCAGAGCTCGCCCGCGGCAAGGCCGGGCGGCTCATCGGTCACGTCGCAGGTCAGCTCGCCATGCTCAAGGGCCTGCCGCTCACCTATGACCGCGACATGCAGGAGGCGCAGGAACCCTCCTTCGACGCGGTCGAGACCTTGCTGCTCGTCCTGCCCGCGCTTGCCGGCATGACCCAGACGATGACCGTGCATGCCGATGTCCTCGAAGCCTCGGCGCCCAAGGGCTTCGCCCTCGCGACCGACGTCGCCGAACGGCTCGTCACCAACGGCGTCCCGTTTCGCGAAGCACATGAGGCCGTCGGGCATCTCGTGGTGTGGTGCACGGTCAACGGACGTGAGCTTCACGAAGTCAGCGACGACGAGCTCGCGCATGTGTCGCCGCACCTCACACCGGACGTGCGTGACGTGCTGGACGTCCGTGGCGCGATCGCGGCCCGCAAGGGACACGGTGGCACCGCACCGGAGCGGGTCGTCGAGCAGCTCACGATCCTGCGCGCAGAGGTGCAGGCGCACCGCGCGTGGGCGGACGCGCGCGACCGGTGAGGCTCGACGGACCGGTCACCGAGGTCGCGCCGACCCTGCTCGGATGCGTGCTCACCGCGAACGGCGTCGCCGTCCGGCTCACCGAGGTCGAGGCCTACGCCGGCCAGTCCGATCCAGGTTCGCACGCCTTCCGCGGCCGGACTCCGCGCACCGAGGTCATGTTCGGTCCGCCGGGTCGCGCCTACGTCTACTTCACGTACGGCATGCACTGGTGCATGAACGTCGTGACCGGACCTGATGGCGTCGCATCCGCTGTCCTGCTCCGCGCCGGCGAGGTCGTCGAAGGAGTGGAGGTCGCCCGGTCGCGCAGACCGCGGTCCCGGGACCGCGACCTGGCGCGTGGCCCCGCGCGACTCACGAAGGCCCTCGGTATCGATGGTTCGTACGGCG
>JAVEEG010000063.1 GCA_030840585.1 Frankiaceae bacterium
TCGATGATCTCGTTGCAGAGGTCGATGCACTCGTCGCAGATGTACACGCCGGGGCCGGCGATGAGCTTCTTGACCTGCTTCTGGCTCTTTCCGCAGAAGGAGCACTTGAGCAGGTCGCCACCGTCACCGATGCGTGCCACTCGGTCTCCTTCGCTCCACGGACACCCCCGGCCCGGACGACATCGCGAAGGACGTCGCCGAGCGCACAAGCACCCGACCGGCCGGCCATGTCCGGCGGCTCAGGTACGACGGTACCGCCTTCCGTGGATTCAGGAACCCCTCTTTGCCCGGTGCACGCCGGAAATGGGCGTGTCGAGTCACCCGATCGGCGCAGCGGGCGCCTGTCCAGGCGCGACGTGGGGCCTGGAGGCCCCCGCCCGGCCCCATGATCATCGCCGTCAGCGCGACCTTTATCCCGCGCTCACGGCGCATCCGGCAGCCGCCTCAGGAGGCGCCGGCGGGGGTCAGCTTGCGGCTCTGGATGACCTCGTCGATCAGGCCGTACTCGACCGCCTCCTCGGCGGTGAGGATCTTGTCGCGCTCGATGTCGCTGCGCACCTGGTCCTCGGTCCGACCGGAGTGGCGGGCGAGCAGTGTCTCGAGCAGCGCGCGCATTCGCAGGATCTCGCGGGCCTGGATCTCGATGTCGCTGCCCTGGCCGCCGCCCTCGCTGTAGGGCTGGTGGATGAGGATGCGGCTGTTGGGCAGCGCGAACCGCTTGCCGTGGGTGCCGGCCGCAAGCAGCACCGCGGCGGCGGACGCGGCCTGGCCCATGCAGACGGTCTGGATGTCGGGCCGGATGAACTGCATGGTGTCGTAGATCGCGGTCAGCGCGGTGAACGAGCCGCCGGGTGAGTTGATGTAGACGTAGATGTCGCGGTCGGGATCCATCGACTCGAGGCACAACAGCTGGGCCATGACGTCGTTGGCACTCGTGTCATCGATCGGCGCGCCGAGGAAGATGATCCGCTCCTCGAACAGCTTCGTGTACGGCGAGAGCTCCTTGAACCCGTACGACGTCCGCTCGGTGAACGTCGGGAGGATGTATCGCGCTTCGGGCCTCGTGGTCACGTTGGTCTCCTATGTCTCTGCGGTCAGGAGACCGCGCCCTCGGAGGGCACCTGGTTGGCTCGGGTGACGACGTGGTCGACAAAGCCGTAGTCCTTGGCTTCGTCGGCGGTGAACCAGCGGTCGCGGTCGGAGTCCTTCTCGATCTGCTCGACGGTCTGACCGGTGTGGAACGCGATGCGCTCCTGCAGGATCTTCTTGGTGTAGAGCATCTGCTCGGCCTGGATGGCGATGTCGCTCGCGCTGCCGCCGAGGCCGCCGGACGGCTGGTGCATCATCACCCGCGCGTGCGGGGTGGCGTAGCGCTTGCCCTGCGCGCCGGCGCAGAGCAGGAACTGGCCCATGCTGGCGGCGAGACCCATCGCGACCGTGGCGACGTCGTTCTCGACGTACTGCATCGTGTCGTAGATGGCCATGCCGGCCGAGACGCTGCCGCCGGGACTGTTGATGTAGAGGAAGATGTCGCGGTCGGGGTCCTCGGCGGCGAGCAGCAGCAGCTGCGCGCAGATGATGTTGGCGATCGGGTCGTCGACCTGGCTGCCGAGGAAGACAATGCGCTCGCGGAGCAGCCGCTCGTAGACGGAGTCGTTGAGGTTCATGCCGCTGCTGGCCGCGCGCGCCACCGGTGGTGTCCAGATCTGGTCGCTCATGGTCACGACCCTAGCCCTGGACGCGCCGTCGTACGACGTAGATCCGCAGGTGTTCGCTGACGGCGTTACTCGGCGGCTTCGTCGGTCTCGTCCGGGGTCTCTGCCTCGGCTCCGGTCTCGGCTGGGGTGTCGGCCGCGGGCGGCTGGAACTGCTCGGTGAGCTCGTCGAGGTCGACCGGCCGGCCGGACGCGTCGGTGATAGTCGCGTTCTCGAGCAGTAGCGCCAGCGCCTTGCCGCGCAGCAGCTCGCTCATCAGCGAGCCGAGCTGGTTGGAGTTGACGACCTCCTGCGCGTACTGGTCGGCGCGCATCCCGTTCTGGCGGGCCCGGCGGACGATCTGGTCGGTGAGCTCGGGCTCGGAGACGCTGAGTTCTTCCTTGCGAGCGATCGCGTCGAGGATGAACTGGGCTTTGATGGCCTGCTGCGCGTTGGACTCGATCTCGGCGTCGATCTCCTCGACCGAGCGGCCCTCCATCTCGGCGTACTGATCCTTTGTCATGCCGGCGGCGGTGAGCTGCTGATCCATCGACTGCTTGCGGTAATTGACCTCGTCGGCGAGGACGTGTTGCGGCAACGGCACGTCGGCGCGGTCGAGGAGTACCTCGAGGACGCGGTCGCGAGCCTGCACACCCTGCTGCATCTTGCCGATGCGTTCGATCCTGGTCTTGAGGTCGGCACGGAGTTCGTCGATGGTGTCGAACTCGCTCGCGGTCTGGGCGAAGTCGTCGTCGAGGTCCGGCAGGTCCTTTTGCTTGACGCTGCGCACGGTGACGGTCGCTTGCGCGGCCTCGCCGCCGCGGTTGCCGGCCCGCAGCTGGGTCTCGAAGTCCTTGCTCTCGCCGGCGGCCAGACCGACGATCGCGTCATCGAGGCCGCGAACCAACGAGTCGCTGCCAACTTCGTACGAAAGGTTGCTGGCGGCGGCGTCTTCGATCGTCTCGCCGTCGATGGTGGCGGCGAGGTCGAGGGAGACGTAGTCGCCGGTCTGGGCCGGGCGGTCGGCGGTCTTGAGGGTGGCGAAGCGCTCGCGCAGCGCGTTGATCTGCTCTTCGACGAACTGTTCGCTGGCCTCGGCGTCCTCGACGGTGACCGGGAGGTTGGAGTAGTCCGGCAGTTCGAACTCGGGACGTACGTCGACCTCGGCGGTGAAGACGAGTTGGTCGCCGTCGGCGAACTGGGTGACCTCGATCTCGGGGTGGCCGAGGATCTCGACGTTGTTCTCTCGCACCGCCGCGCCGTAGAGCTTGGGCAGCGCGTCGTTGACGGCTTCTTCGAGTACGGCGGCGCGACCGACGTACTGGTCGAGGATGCGCGGCGGCACCTTGCCCGGGCGGAAGCCCTTGATCCTGATCTGCTGCCCGATCTTGCGGTAGGCGACGTCGAGGCTGGGCTTCAGATCGTCGAAGGGAACCTCGACGGTGAGCTTGACGCGGGTCGGGCTCAGGGTCTCGACGGCGCTTTTCATCGGACTCTTTCTCTATTGGATCGGATGTTCGTCGGGGCGGGGAGACTCGAACTCCCGATCTCCTGCTCCCAAAGCAGGCGCGCTAGCCACTACGCTACGCCCCGCGGCGTCGGTCGATTCTAGTGGCGGGCCGCGCGTGGGCGTCGTCCTGCCGGCCTGCCGATCCGGCGTACACGCCGGCTTCCCGAGTGGTAAACCGAACCCTGTGCGACTCGCGGGACGGGCGCTCATGGCCGCGGCGATGGTGTCGACCCTCGTCGGGATCCCGCTCGCGCCTCCTGCCGGGGCTGCCGAAGGCACGTGGAGCGGCACCTGGCATCGCGCGGAGAACGGCGTCGACGGCGAGCTCATCCTCACGCAAAAGGGCAACACGGTCACCGGTCACTACACGTGGAACTCGCCGGGCGGCACTGTCGGCGGAACCGTGCACGGATCGACATTCGACGGCACGTTCAACGAGGCGCACTACCGCGGCAGCTTCACGCTGGCCTTGCACGGCACGACGTTCTCGGGCACCTACAGCGGCGAGAACAAGGACACCCACGGCGACATCGCCGGACCGTTCGACGGCACCTGCACCGGTGGCGAATGTCTGAACAACGGCAGTGCTTCGACACCTTCGGCGTCGGCGAACCCGTCGGCCAGCGCGTCGGCCGATGCGGATGCCGAGGCGGAACTTCTCAAGGCGTTGGCTGAGGGACGGCCGCTGGACGAGATCATCGAAACGATAGTCAACAATTCCGCTAACGAATTCGAGGCGCGCGAGTTCGCCCACTCACTCATGGCGCAGCTCGACGCGACCGTTCCCAGCGGTGGCACGGAGACGGACCAGAAAGCCCGTTTGCTGCTCGTCCAGGCGAGCCTCATGGGGGCCTGCCGGCGCGAAGACGGAACGCCGCTCCTCCCCGCTGTCAACGGACTGCTACCGGTGCTGGGATCGATGGTTCTGCAGGGGCTGGCGGTCGGGAAGACCGACCCTGCCGCGGCCAAGGACTTCATCGTCGCGGGGGAACGGTTGCTGAGGCTGACACTGCGCTTCGACTTCACCGCAGCGGCGAACGCAGCGGCGAACTCATGAGCCGGACCCGGGCCTCGACGCTGGCTGCCCTGGTCGTGGCGGCCGCCGCCGGCTGTGGCGGGAGCGGCCACGGCTCACCCAGCACTTTGCATGCGGCGCACCGTGTCGCGAACGCCGGTTTCACCATCGAGGCGCCGGCCGGTTGGGCGTCGGACACGTTCGTATCGCCGCCGGGCGTCATCCTCGCGGTGAAGTCGACCGATTTCACCGCCGAGGCCCCGAGCGCGGCACGCATCTCGGCCCAGGCCGTGCCCAGTGCCACCCCGCGGGCAGAGACGCTGTTGCTCGGCATCAACCGCTCCCCCTATGCGGCCGCTCCAGTCGTCGGCCAGACGACGATCGATGGCCACCCCGCTACGACGACCGAATGGACCCAGCCGGTCGGTGGGGTGAACGAGACGCGGCGTGTCATCGCGGTCTCCCTCGCCCGTGGTACGGCGTGCCTCATCGTGCTCGAGTCGCCGACGTCGCGGTGGCAGTCGGACCGGCCTGTCCTGGAAGCTGCGCTCGCGTCGCTGAAGATCGACCCGGCGACGGTCGCGGTCGACAGCAAGTGAGCTGGTTGTCCCGCCCGCGCGGATAGTCTGGTGCCGCTACCCGCGGGCGTAGCTCAATGGCAGAGCCCCAGCCTTCCAAGCTGGCCATGCCGGTTCGATCCCGGTCGCCCGCTCCACGCTTGAAGCGCAGGTCAGCCGGTGTTCTGTGTCGCCGACCGCAAGCGCAGTTCGAGTCCTCGTGCCCCTCGCGTGCCTCTTCTCGGCGTGGGTTTCGGTGCCCCGCGAACGTCCCCGCCGGCGCCCTGGACGGCGCGGGGACGCTCGCGGGGACGTTGGCGGGGACACCGCATGACCAGCTTTACGGCCATGGGTGGTCGACGGCGCCAGTTCGGCCGGGTACGGCGACTGCCGTCGGGCCGGTTCCAGGCGCGCTACACGCTCGAAGGCGGGCAGGTACATCGCGCGCCGACGACGTTCGCTAGTGCCGCCGAGGCAGATCAGTTCCTCGCGACGGTCGAGGCGGAGGTACGGCGCGGGACGTGGTTCGACCCGAACGCGGGTGACATCCGGCTCGATGTCTATACGCCGCGGTGGCTGGTCGAGCGGCCGGTCGAGTTGGCGCCGCGAACCGTCGAGCTGTACGAGAAGCTGCTCGCCCGGCTGGTGTATCCGACGTTCGGCCCGGTGCCGCTGTGCCGGATCACGTCGGCGTCGGTGCGAACGTGGCACGCGGGGATGCGTCAAAACGGGGTCGGGCAGGTGTCGACCGCCAAGGCGTACCGGCTACTGAAGGCGATCCTTAACACGGCGGTCGAAGACGATCTGCTCCCGCGCAACCCTTGTCGCTTGAGGGCAGCGGGAGTCGAGCGGTCGCCGGAGCGCAAGCCGCCGTCGCTGGCCGAGGTCGACGCTATTGCTTCCTGTATCGAGCCGCGCTACGAGTTGCTCGTCGTGCTCGGCGCGTGGTCAGGCTTACGTTGGGGCGAGTTGGCCGCGCTGACCCGCGAGCGAATCGATCAGCTGCATGGTGTCGTGCACGTGGTCGAGTCGCTGATCCAGGTGAACGGCGGGTGCCGATGGCTCGGCCCACCGAAGTCGGCGGCGGGTGTACGGACGGTCGCGCTGCCACCGCACCTATGGCCGCTGGTGGAGGCGCATCTGGCGATGTACGTCAGTCCGGAGCCGAACGCGCTGGTGTTCACGAAGGCGAACGGTGCGCTGCTCGATCGGGCGAACTTCCACACGATGTGGCGCCGCGCGACGCGTGCGGCCGGCGTGCCGGACTATCACTTCCACGACCTCCGGCACCTGGCCGCGACGATGGCGGCGGTCAGCGGCGCGACGACGCGCGAGCTGATGCGACGGATGGGCCATTCGAGCCGGCGGGCCGCGCTGATCTACCAGCACGCGACCGAGGATCGCGACCTCGCGATCGCGGAGGCGATGAGCGAGTTGGTGAAGCCTCGGCAGCTGCCCGGTCTGCGATCGGTGAGCGATGGGTAAACGAGCGCGTCGACGCCAGCGCGCTCGCGCGGTGGTCGTTGTCGGTGTCGCCGCTCGACCGGCGACACCGACGGATTGGTTACGCGAACTCGTCGAACGGCGCAACGAACTCGAGCGACAGATAGAACAAGAGACCGAGCGATTGGCCGCGACCGGAATCGGCTGGCCGGCGATCGCGGCCGCTCTCGGACTCAGCCGACAAGGCGCACGACAGGCGTCGATACGGCGTCACGAGCGCGCCCGACAACGCGCGTTGTCGTGAGTCTCGAAGAGAGACAAGTGTGTATCGCTCTGACTGTTCTTGAATGTTCGCGACCCCGACTCGAATGTTGTCAGTAAGCCGAAAGCATCCACGTCGACTTGCCCCGACTCTCTCCAGCCGTGAACTATTCGAGTCGCGGACCCCCAGCTCCTGCCCCCCGGGAGGGCGCGCAGCCCGATTGCTCGCCGCGAGGGCGCTCGCCAGGCTCATCCCCCTCCACCCACAGCCACATCACGGCCTGGATGGGTCGACCACGCCGCTCAAGCTGCCGCCGCAGCCGATCGGCGAGGCGGAGCGACCGGGTGGTCCCCCTGTCAGGCGAAGCCGACTCGTCCGAATCGGTCGTGATGTCGGCGATCGC
The DNA here is from genome assembly GCA_030840585.1 of Frankiaceae bacterium. Taxonomy (GTDB): domain Bacteria; phylum Actinomycetota; class Actinomycetes; order JAFAQI01; family JAFAQI01; genus BP-197. Next base: position 6,886 of record JAVEEG010000063.1, read on the forward strand.
ATCGACCGCTGCGCGCAGCTCGGGCGTGAGACGGAATCCCAAGTGAAAGCGCGAGTGGGCGCCGACGGCTTCCATGAGCAAAGTCATCCGTCGGTTGATCGTCCGCGAACTGATGCCGAGGCTGCGCGCGATGGCCTCGTCGGTCATGCCGCGCGCCAAGCCGTCGATGATCTGAGCGAGGCGGTTGATCCGCAGTAGCGAGACGGCGACTGCTGCCAAGTCAGCAGCGGCATCGTCAGTCAGACCCGCCGGGGTCGAGGGGTCGTTAGGGGACAGTGAATAGCCTGACATGGGCGGTGGCTCCCTTAGTGAGCTTGCCGTCAAGGAGCCCATCCCCGCTCCAACGGGGGCGGGCTCCGCTATCTCCTCCAGCCTGACGGCCCTCAAGTCATTGCGATACGCGGCTCGATAGGTTCGTGGACAGAATCGTCGCGGCTGTGGAAACGGCTGCTAGCGGTCACGAAGGTCTAGAAGCGAACCACTGCATCCGAAACCCGCCGGGTAGTACACCCACGCGTGTCGATCACGTTTGGTCAAAGGTTGAGCCGGTAGTTGACACACGCCGTCGAGTGACAGCAAGCTCGCCCACCGGCAGTCGGCTCGCTGAACCCAAAATTCATCGTCGTCGCAGGCAATCGCCGCAGCCCAACGCTCGCGCACCTGACGGATCGGCACTTGCTCCAAGTCGAGATAGATCGCGTCGCTCACGACGGCGGCGACACTTGCGGGTCGACCGGACTGCCGAAAGACAATGACATGGCCCGGCTTGGCAACGTGGAGTGGTGCGCGCCGTTGTCGATGGAACCGCGACTCGACCGTCTTGATCCCAGAAATGATCAAGTTCAGGAACGGGCCCGTCATGATCGCTAGGTGAAGGGCACCGACATAATGCCCATCACGGCATCCTGATTGAACGCGCGGGTCAGTCATGCCACCGACCGCCTCGCGTAGCCGATGAGCGTCTACCAACGCGGCTGCGCTAGGCACAGCCCAACCGCCCGTTACGCGCCCGCAGACGCTCGAATGCGATGAACCGTAGCGCGCGCGACGCGCATTTGTTGCGTCGTAAGTGGTGCGCCGAGACGGCGGGCAAGTGCAGCGAGTGGGTCGGGGTCGTCTGTGACGTGCAACACATGCGTGAGGAGCGACGGGTTCGAGCTCCGGTAGGCACGGTTGTCATCGGTAAACACGTTAACGCCCACACGACGAGGGTCACGGCGACTCACCGTGGTCAACTGCCGTTCCTCACCGAGAGCGTCCACGGCCGAGCTAACCGCGGCCCTTGTCGGATTGATGCGCCACCTGACTCCGGCTGCGACAACCTCATGCCATTGGGCCCGATCGCTCTCCAACGACGGCGCGGGCACTGAGCACGGCGTGATTAGCGTGAACGTAAGAACGTCTGCGGTTCGCCACGTTTCTGGAATACCGAGGTAACCGGCTCGCGCATACGCCATGTGCTCGAACTTCGGAGTGCGATACCGCGCTCGATCGCGGGCATGGGACGTAAGCTCTAGGCCGTAACTCGCGGCTTCGATAATGAACTGCGCGGTGTCGGCGGCAGCAGTCGGGCGAGCCCAACTGCTGGGTGCGACGAGATGAGCTTGCCCGTCTACCCGTAGTCCCACTGCCGCCGCGTAGGCGTAGGCGGTCATCGCGTCAGGGTAAAAGGGCGGATCCCCGACGACGGTCTTTGCGCCGTACCCGGCCGTGCAACTCGGGTCCTCGATCAGGTCGCGACGTAGATGCGTCAGCTGCGGTCGGTCGGTGATGCTAGGGATCCCGGGGTTGTCATCAACGAGGATTCGGCTAACGTTCGCAACCCGCTCGTCGAACGCGAGCGTCGGGCAACCGAGCAGCAAGACGGGCGTAGCGTCCGGCCGAAGAAGCAAGTCGGCGAGCTCACCTCTTGTGTCGTCTGCGAACCGCCAGTCGTAGTCGAGGGGATGCTCGTCTGGCAGCGAACTACCAGCCACTGACTCGGATGTCCCTGCTGATCTAGGTAGATGGTTGTTGTACGCACCGAGCAGGACATGCGCGGTATCACGGGTCGTCGCTGATTCCGCATGGGCTTCGAGGTCAAGCAATGCCGGGAGCAAGAACAACGGATCCAGGCCGGCCATGCTCGCCAACGCTGTTTCCACGTCTGGCAGATCTCCGCTTTCGATGCAGAGGCCAGAGAGGCGGCGCATCGCTTCAGCGCGGAGCCGCACCCGAAAGGTTTCGTCGGCAGGGTTCCAATTGTCGTCGCCCATCCAGTCGGGCGATGGATGCCCGGCGCACTCCGTAGACGTCATGCGCTGCCCTGGGTGGGTACATCGGCGAACTGAGGGAGAAGGCTGTTCCATCTGTAGACCATTTCCGTTTGAACCTTCAACGCGGCCCGGTGCTCCGGCCGCATTCGCGGGAGTGTCGGCGTGAAGGTCGTCACCTGCAGCGGAACAGTCCGAGCCGGTAACCCTGCGTTGATGTCGGCGAGCGTCGAGAGCAGCCGAATCAACGTTGCGTCTGCGTCTCGCGGTATCTCGGGCGCTGTCAGCGTGACGTACAAGTACAGGTTCGGGAAACGTTCGACAAGACGATTCACTAGTTCGAGTTGCCGCTCGAACAAGACGGGCGCGGCCGCGGTGTTGAATGCGAACGAGTCCCGGTCAAACCCCTTAAGGCAGCCGACGCGGCCATATGCAGGGTGGTGCGCGAGCAGCTCGATGTCGTCATTCGACAGATATCGGAATAGGTAATCGTTGGAGAGATTGTCATCACTCCACAGGAACGTCGTGGTGTCGACGCCACGGTCGATGAGCGCGCGCAATGTCCACACAGCCCACTCGGGCACCAGGTCAGGCTGGCCCCCGGAGAGATCGAGAATTGCCGGCCGTTTCGGCAGTGCGAGGTACTTCTCAACCAGATCCTCCGCGCTGACCCACTCCGATCGCCCCGGGTCGGCCCGCAGCAAGTTGAACGGGACGAAGCAATACCAGCAGCGCCAGTTGCAGGCGGCGTTCTGGAACACCTGAGCTTGAGCGCCCTCGTCTGGGACAGCATCAGCGCCGAGGTGCCGGCGTGCGGGCAGCCACGGCAGCGGGTTCGCGGGCCAAGGCGCCGGTGTGGTGGCATGGAAGTGGCGGATTCGACCGAGGCCGTCACAGTTGACAGGCTCGCTTAGATCAGGCTCTTGGTCCGAGCCAGCAAGGCGGGAGACAAGCAGGCGTTGGTTCGATACGTCGACGCTCTCACGACGAAGTTGTGCGCTAAGCGCGTCGGTATCGATCACGACTTGCTCGCAGAGGTAGTAGCAAGCGTGGCGGTTAGATAACCGCCTCCTGCTCTATCCAAGTGGTCGTGCAATCGAATGCGCGACAGTACCGGTCGCAGCAGACCCGTTGGGTCACCCCGCGCTGCGATGTGCCGCTGCAGCCATTCGTCGAGCTCTGCGGTCTGTTCGGACGTCGGCAGTGAACGCGGCTGGATCGACGGAACGCCTCGTTTCGGATCGTCTGACAAATCAGGAAGCCGCAAATGCAAGTACGCCTGCGCCGCGGCGATTACATGGTCGAGTTGCTTCGCGGTTGGCATGTCCCGCTCGGGCAGGCCATGCCAATACGCAGCGCAGCGACGGCAGCAGCCAGCGACGGCATGCTGCGCATACGCGACGATGTTCTGAAAATAAGGCGTTTGCCGTCCAACAAAGGCGTCGTCCCGCGATAGCGCTTTGCGGATGCTGTCAGCGACTCGACGGTTCAATTCCTGCCGTCCGAGTCGGAGGGCTTGGTTGTAAGCCCACAGGTCGATCGGCGCATGCCAGTAGTGGGCGCGGATCAGCTCACCTTGCTGATCCACGCATGTCTCTAGCAACTCCGACGCTTCGCCGTAGCGGCGTCCACCGGACTCGGGCAAGTCGACAATGTGCACGCCGCAGTCTCGGCAGTCACCGACACCGGTGGCGTCAAAACCGCGATGTGGGCGGCGCAGATAGTCGAGGCAGTGCCGGCCGTGCTTGCACGAGCTCATTCGACACGCGATCTTCAGAGGAAGCATGCCTGGCGCGGCAGGTTGCGCGGCTAGTTCCTCCCGCTTCACATCGATCTGGCGCCTGAGCTCCTCGATCCATTCAGGGTCGACCGCCGAGCGTGTCATTGGCTGATCCCATCGACGAGGAGATCCCGGTCGACTTGATCGAGTCGCGTGAGGTCGACGTAATCGAACAAGACGCTGCGCGTGGTACGCCAAGCATCAACGTCCGTTGGATGCAGTCTGTTCGCTGTTGGCCACCAGTTGATGTCCTGCTGACTGAGTCGGAATGCAACGTGGTCAGCAAGCAATCCCGGGGACACCTCGCCCGCAAGCGCGACGGCTGGCACAACCTTCTTCAGCTGTGCGACATCACCGTTAGCTTGCTCGACCGCAACGTGAACCATTGCTTCCGCAGCGTCCCCAAGTAGCAACTGCGTCGCGTAATCGTCCGCGGCGCGTTCAGCAGGCTGCTCTCGCCATTCGCGCACGTCGAGGTCTTGTTCGAGGACCGTCTGCGCGTCTGGATTTCGACAGTGATCCATCTCGTGACCCAGAAGGAACGCCCAGCGATCTCGGCTCCGCATGGTGTGCTTTAGCGCGATCACCGGGCGGTCGCCTAGATGCCAGCAAGCGCCGAAGAACGTTCCTGCATCCGCTAAGGGCAAGACCGGCACTCCGTGCTCCCAGCAGGTCCGCACCAATGTCTCTAGCGGCTCATCCGTTAGGACACGGCCCAGTTCTTTCCGAAGCGTCGACGCGTCCGGCAACGGCCGGTAATCCACCGTGCACGCACGCGCCAGGCAACCCGCAAGATATTCGGCGTACCACGCGTATGCGTTTAGCTGTTCGGCATTCGCTGTAATGCGGGCCCTGAATGCGCCAGCGTTGGCGAGTTGAGTAACCGAACCCTCGAGCAACTCGTCGTAGTTCGTGGCGAAGACGCGTGCGGCTCGGGTCAGCGCATTGCGCCACCCGGCCTCTGTTGTGTCATCGCCAAAGAAGCGACGGCTGATCACCGACTTTGTAAGGCCGAGTGTCCGCAATGTGTGTTGCACCTTGGTGCTCGTGTTGGCATCGTCTGGAAGGCTCAGTTCACCTTCGAATGTGACGCCGAGCGCCTGTGCAACTTCTTGGAGCCGAGAGATGCTTGCCCCGGCGTAATCCGTGGCTTCGTAGCGCTGAATCTGCTGCTCCCGCATGCCGAGGCGGCTCGCGAGTTCCTTCTGCGTCATGTGGCTAGCGATGCGTGCACGGATCAACGCCCGGGGTAGTCCGGCAAGATCGCTGACGTTGGTCGTCAAGGCGACCACCCCCGCACGCAGCGCCTCGTATTCGGCGAGCTCCTCGTCCATTTCCATGATCTGCGCGTTGATCTCGGCATTCGCCGCGTCGATCGCCCACTGCGGCGTCCCGTCGGCAGCTTCTTCGGTGGTGATGCTGGAGGCGAGGCGATCACGCTCGGCTTGCGTCACCCGGTATTGGCGCTCGTTGCGGATCACGAGACCTCCTTCGGGTTGAGTCGGACGATGCCTTTGGTGCCACCGTCGCGGGTGCGTTGAAAGAATTGGACGAAAGTCAGGCCCGAGCCACGTTCCACGCCGGCGATAAACACGTCGCCGAGATACTTGGCCTTCCGTGCAGCCCGCCCAGCCGGCGTGGCATCGAGCAGGAGCGGGTCAAGCAAACGCGGATCCACCCCAGCGGGATCCCAACAGGCGTCGTAGTCGCCCGGCGTCTCCTTGTCGGTGACGAAACTGCCGTCCAGCCACATCGCGGTGCTCCCGGCACGCGCGACCGCAAGACAAGCATCGCGGAAGCCAGAAAGCAGGCGCTGCCGATGGGCTGTCCAGCCCAGCGTCGCCTCGACCTCGTCCCATGTGGCCGAGTGCTCACCGGGTGGCAGCAGCCCGCTGGTTTCCCAGGGCGGTATCACGAACACAACAATATCGTTGTGTCAGCAGATTGTCACGCATCTGAGGGGGCGCGACACGCCGAGCGTACCGTGAATGGATACTTGCTACGTGGTGGAATCGGCGGCAATCGGGCTCATCGGGCACGCTCGCTCGGGGAAGACGACCCTCGCGAGGGCACTCGCCGCGAGGCTTCACGATGTAGGTCAGGTCAGCTTCAGTCGCGTCATTCGCGCCGAGGCCCGACGACGCGGTCTAGACCCCGACGACCGAAACGTCCTGATGGCGATCGGGCAAGATTGGGTCGATAGGGACTCAATGGATCTTGTCCAGAAGACGATCGCCGACCAACGAGACCGCACTTTCCTGATCATCGATGGCATCAGGCACGTACAGGTGGCGGACGCCTTACGGAACGCACTGGCGCCCTGTCCGCTCTACCTCGTCTATCTCGATACACCCCGAACGCTCATCATCGAGCGACTCATGGCTGATGGAGCGACGCGTACAAGCGCAGACCGCACCCTAAGCGACCCCACCGAGGTTCAGATAGACGGACCTCTCCGCCGCGTCGGCGCGGTGCGCCTCGACGGAACACAGAATGTCGAGACTCTCGTCCGCGAAGTCATCTCCGAGATGGGGATGCCAACAACGTCAGAGCCCACCTCGGGCCAGACGAAACCGTCGCCGTGACGTGCATCGGACAGGAAGGACGTGCATCCCGCCGTATCCAACCAATATCTACTGCGAGAGTCGCGTCGCTGATGAGTGCGGCCGATCAGGGCGACGAGATCCCCGGACACATAGGGGAACCCGACAGGCGTCTGCGTGCTTTGGCTTTGTCGCTGCTTGGCAACAACTAGCCACAGATGGCCAACGTTGGTGGTGAGAGAGTGCTCGATCTGAGGTGTGCGGGTCTGATTGAAGATCAGTTCCCTTGGGGTGAGTGGGGGCACTCAGAGCACACCGCCCGCGGGGGAGATTCTGAGGCTGCGTCCCTCGCGAAACCCAACCTGTTCACGAGCACTGAAGCGGCCTACTCATTGATCGCCGCCGGCGAAGGCGAAGAGAACATCGCTCGCTACCTGACGTGGGCCGCGAAGCTTCGTGACGACCACGGCTTCTGGCGAAACGCGGCCGGTGGCGCGAGTCCCGGCGGGCCAGGCCGGGTTGTTCCCTCATGGGTTCGAAACGTTCGGCATTGCGCGAAAGGTCTCGACATCGGCTTACTCTTCGAGAGCCTGCGTGGCGAGGACAAACCCGTCTTCGACTGGGTTCTCGCGCAACAAAGGCCAGATGGCGCCTTCCCACAGTTCCCCGAAGGCTCCGCGGACGTTTGGTCTACAGCGTATGTATTAGATCTACTCCGCCGATGCCTGAGTGGATCCCGACACCAAGATGCTGCGCTGCTGTTCTCTGCCCGCCGTGAAGGCTCCGAAGCATGGATCGGACAGCTGCAGACGCGTCTCGGACGCGCGCGCCAGTGGATCTTCGATTAAAGTATCGGCTCTGCCTCAACGCTCTGACACCGCGGTGCCGTGGGAGGCAGCGGCGATCGCGCTAGAGACTGGCGCAGATATCTGTCGCGAGCGGCCGGACCTAGCTGAAATCCTTGCGAACCTGCTCCTGGCGAAGAATTCAACCGATGCGCGCGACCTTTGGGGTCTGATGACCCTTTGGACTGGCCTCTCGCCTTCGACACAGGCGCAAGTGTTGGGTTACTTACATGTCGAACGCATGACGAGCGACCACAACCCCCTCGATCACGGCGACACCTTGTTGCGTGCGTGTAGCGTCCGCCTTGCCGTCACCGACTATGACCCGATGTTCCTTGCCTTCCGGCATCAACTCTCAAACCGCCACTCAAGCGGACTGGACGAGCCGTTCGCGTGGCGACGAGACGACTACGTACGGTGGACCGTCACTTCAGCGGGACACGCTAGTCGCGAAGGGTTACCCGCAGTTCCCGCCGCGGCGCCTGCGTCGCGCTGGGCGGCATGGCAAACGATCTTGTGGCTTTTGGATCGATTTAGGACTCACGTCGAAGACGGCCGAGGCTGGGAATTGTTATGGGATGACGGCAACCCACGAGACGAACGCTCGGTGCAGAATCTCTTCTCGACGTACAGCCATGGAGCGGCGCCGGCGATCGAAGGATTGATCATCCGCGAGCCCGAAACGGGTCGTGGTCCAGTCGATTTCACGTTCCTAAACGGCACAACCGCACGCATCCAAATCGAGTTCAAGCTCGCAACGAACAAGACGCTCACGCACGGGATTGAGCGCCAAGTACCCGAGTACGGAAGAGCCCAAGGTGCCGAGGCTTCCGTCGTCGTAATCACTGGGTTCCACCAGGACGACAAGGCACGTTTCGAAGCCGCGCTGAATAGCGCCGAGAAACTACGATCGAGTCTCGAAGATCACTTCCTTGACGTCTTGTACATCGACGCGCGCAGACGCGTCGGAGCGTCGCGCTGACTACCTTGTCCCAGCGGTGTCGGACGTCTGTCCGGCCTCGTCTAACCAGCGATCGACGCGAACCTTGCCGCGGGCCTTCGTGTCCCCGCCAACGTCCCCGCGAGCGTCCCCAGGCCCCGAAATCGCGTGTTCACTTCGTGCCCCATCTCGCGCATACTCAAGGCCACAAGCGGCCAACCGAAGGAGACAAAGCACCGTGACTAGCTGCGCGCACGCGCAGCGGTCGACCACAAGAAACCCGATTCGACGCTTCCAAGCTGGCCATGCCGGTTCGATCCCGGTCGCCCGCTCGAAGCTGGAAGCAGGTCAACGCGGTTCTGATGTCCCGACCGTCTGCACTCGCTATGTCATGTCACACTGCCGCAACGCAACCGTGCACCAGGACGCGCCAACGAATGCGTCGCAGGCTCATTGCGGCTAGGCATGCGGCAAACGTGTATTGCCAAGCCGCCGAGCGCTCTCTGACGAGCGATCCGTTTCGTCTTCGCTATTGGGGTGGCACGGTGTCGACACGGGACGACTCGTAGTAGATGACCTCACCGGTGGCGGGGAAGTGCACCCCGACGCAGTACAGATTCTTCACAGAGCCGATGTTCTTGCCTTCATCAACAACTTCGCCGAGGTCATCCCGGCCGGTAACGCGAACTAGGCGGGGCCCTCGTTGCTGCTCGTTCAGGTAGCGCATGATTCCTTCTGACCTGTGGGCGGCGCCTTTCGCGCCGCCCACGCCCACTGCAATCAGCCGTTCTCCGTCACCGTCGTGTTCGGGTGACGCCTCGCCGTCGCAGGCGTCACGTACCGACCTGTGATGGCGCTGCGACTCCGAGTACCGGAACCTAGGTTGCCGCCCCGCTCTACGACGGTGGTTCGCGGATGACGTGCCGCAGTCGCTCGCGACACGTAGCGCCCGCTGATCGCGCTGCGCGCGCGACCGGCCGAACTCTTAGCCATTTCTCGCTCCAATCGTCATGACAACTCCTGGTGAGTCGTCTGATCGGTAATAGGTCCACAGCGAATGCCTACCCCTTACGGATTCACGAAGATTTTGATCGGCGGCGAGCATCCGACGAACGGGTCGCGGCGGCTCGTGCGAGTGCACGGCCGGTCGCAATCGGAACCGAGGCTCGGGCTTGCTTTGCGCGGGCCGTACCCAGCGATGACCTCTCGATAAGGGTGCGTATTGACACCTGCTTCGGCGCAGTCATCCGACTTCCCCTTCGTTGGCGATCCGTCGTCGCTGGTGGCCCAGCATGTTCTGCACCGATTTGTCATTCCGCAGCCCGAGATTCGCCGCGATCTCTGCGTGGCTGTAGCCGACGGCGTACATAGCGGCCGCAAGCCGCGCCTTATCGGTAGACAGCCGTTCGAGCAGTTCCAGAGACTCCTCATGACGAAGTAGCGCTCCGTCCGCCGGCGCGGTTGTTCCAAACAGTCGGGAGACTTGGCCTGGGTCCTCAAACAGCAGAATGTTGCGGTCCCGCTGCCTGGCTCGCTCCCACGAGCGAAGGGCGTTAGGAAACTGGAACTTGCATTGCCCGATGAAGAACGTCTTGAGCGACGCGCCTCGGGTGGGGTCCCACTTGTTCTTCTTGAGCACGCGCTGGAGGAATGCAGCGAGTGCGGCGACGACCGTGTCGCTAACGAGCGTCACGACATCTGCTTCGACGAACGCGACGTCTGGGCGTTGCAGTGACCGCCCCGTCGCCTCGCGTACCTCTTCGAAGATTTCGCCGGTATACATCCAGCCGGTTAGCACGTTGTAGCCGTACCGCGCGAACTCCGAAGCGACCGGCAACCACTCTTCATCGGCATATCCCGACAACTGCAGCCGGAACAGCATCTCCGCGTCGCCGAGCCGGCGATCCAGCGCCTCATCGGCAGGGAGATCCTCTTCTTCGAAGTCTGCACGCTTCGCAGGTTGTAGGCGCGAACCACTGCGGCCGGGCCCTCCCGGCACCCTTCGCGCCTGCTCGCCCATCTGATCTCCGTGCGTCGCGGCATTGACCCCTGACCTGCAGCGGTCGATCCCTCGTATATCCGCGCGCGCGCCCCGCCCCTGACGTTTCGAGCAAATATTTTTCGTCCGTGGAGCAGCCCGCGTATGACGACCAGTGTGACCCCTGGTCGGGTCAGTGGAAGCCAACGTGCCGGGAGCTCGCTCAGCGTCCCCTCGAACGCCCCCTATGTCGCCGCCAACGCCCCGTGAGCGTCCCCAACACGCCAGGGACGTGTGTTCACGCTTGGCCCATCTCGCGCACACTCCGGGACACGAACACCCCCCACGAAGGAGTCCACACGCAGTGACCAGCTGCGCAATCGCGCAGCGGTCGGCCATCAGGAACCGGAATCGACACTTCCAAGCTGGGCCCTCCCGGTTCGATCACGGTCGCCTCCTATACAGGACTTGATACATGATGGCGTGTATACGGCTTCAGGGGGGATGATCGTGATATGCCGCCGAAACCCAGCAGGTCCAAGCGCCGGTCGGTGACCGTCGTCGGAGCGGTCATTCTGGCCGCTGGCGGAGTCACCAGCGCCGTCGTCACGGGAGCGTTCGGCAAAGCAAGTAGTGACGGAGGCCATCACGACAACTCCATCATCTCGTCAGGACACGCCAACTCCGGCAGTTGCGTTGCAGGCTCCAAAGTCAGCGGTGGCACGATCAACTGCCCGCCCGCACCCGCGGCGTCGGCGACTCGCGGGCCGCTGGCGGTCACGGCTGATGCTGGCTGCGGCACACCCAGAGACCACCACGGGCCCGAGTCTGCCCAGCTACGCGTCGTCATCTGGTGCGCGCCAACGACCGTGCGCGGCCAGTACATGTTCAAGCTCAAGGTAAGCGTAAAGAACACCGGGACCGTACCTCTGGACATCTCCCGGTCGCACTTCTTTCTCTTGTGGAGGACCCTCGACCCAAAGAGGTGGTCGCCGCCGGCCGGCGGTGCTCCGGCACCACCGCGCCGGGTGAAATACCTCGGTCGCGACTATTGGGCTATTTCGGCCAACCTGGATGGCGTGTATGAATATGTCGACCGAAATGACGTGACCTTCGCGACGCACTGGAAACATCACTTCCTGCAACCGGGCGCGACGTCAATGGCGGTCGGCTCGAATCCACGAAAGCTCACCTACGTGGACCCCGACGGTGTGGCGCACACCATTCGGTTTGAGGCGAACGCCGATGACCTTGTGTTCTATGTGCCAGCACAGGCAGTGGACGACCGGCAGAACTTCTTGGGCCTCGCTTACGACGACGGCCGCGAGATCATCGCCTTGTGCCCGCAGACGCATTGGGGACCGAAGATCCCGCCGCCGTACTGGACCGGCTAGCGCCTCAAGCGCCTGGGGAAGGTCGACGCACGCTGAGCCACCTGCGCGATGTCGGCATAGTGAGCGGATGCGATCGAGTGGGCCGGGACGTGCGCTCAGCACGGCGCTGCTCTTGTTCGCGATTCTCGACTCAACGCCGACGGCGCTCGCCCACAACGGTGTCGGCGCCGCGTTCAAGGGCCGAGCCGGCCCGTACACCGTGTACGCGTACGACGGCTACACGCTGCCGAACGACAAGTTGCAGTACCGGCTCGTCTTGCTCGACGCCCAGACCAACGAACCCGCCGACGACGCGCATGTGGCGATCACCGCCTCCAAGCCTGGTGCGCCGAATGTCACCACCACCGCCGATGTCTACGCGAACGTCGTCTTCTACACGCTCGCCAATCCGTATCCCGCGGACTGGAGAGTCCGAGTTCGCCTCGAGGGTCGGCTAGGCCACGGCGAAGTCAGCTTCAACATGCACGGCTACCCGGGACATAGCTCAACTGCCGCGACGGCGAGCACGCCCGCCTCGCCCGCGACACACGGCAGCGGCGGTGCGCCCGTCACGACGATCACGGCGGCATCCGTGGCCGGCGTCGTCGTCGTAGGCACCGCCGCCGTTACGTGGCGGCGGCGACGGACCCGCAGCCTGCCGCCCTGGCCGTAAGCGAACCTCGGCTACCCGTTGACCTCGACTCCGGTCAGCGCGGCGTCGAAGGTCTGCGGCAATTCGCAGCCGAACGGGTATCCGCCGCAGCCGGCACCGGCCAGCACGCCGGCCGCCGTCGTCGCGACCGCCGGCCCGGCCGACTGGTTGAGCGACTCGAACGCGGCGGCGAGGACGAACCCTTGCTCGTGCGTCGCCCCCAGAGAAACCGACGCCAGCTGAGCCGTGCCTACGAGACCAACGCGGATCGGGCCGACCGTCGTACCGGGGTCGCTGGCGTCGGGCACGTAGAAGTCGACCTCGCCTTGCTCGACACACGTGTTCAACACACAGGTGCTGTTGACGTTGCCGGTGAAGTACGCGCCGGAACACGGCAGCGCCGGCTGCACGTCGAGCGCCCCCTCAAGCTCGACCTCGGTTTCCAGGCAGACAGTCGCATGGCCCTGGATGCCCCACGTGCCACGCAACGTGCAGTTCGACGTGCACGACCACGAGCCGTTCAAGGTGAAGTTCTCCACCCCGGCGCTCGCCGCTGCAGCCTTCGTCATCGGCACCAGCGCAACGGCGCACACGACGACCGCGAGCATGAGCAATCGAACGAACGAACCCATCGCCCTGGGGAACGAGATCACCTGCATCGTCGCTATCTCCTCACCTGCGAAACCCGCCGGCTCGGCGAGCCGCTACTGCTCATACCGCCGCGAGCGGCCATCACTTACGCGCACCCGCGAAGATTTCGTACGGTGACGCCGTGACTCCGAGCCGGATGGAAGCCTTCAGTGACGGCGTAATCGCGATCCTGATCACCGTGATGGTGCTCGAGTTGCGAACGCCGAGCGGCACGAACTGGGCGGACTTGCACGACGAGCTGCCCGTGCTGCTCACTTACGTGCTCAGCTTCGTCTACCTCGCGATCTACTGGAACAACCATCACCACATGCTCAAGGCGACGAGGCGAGTGAACGGACTCGTCCTCTGGGCGAACATGCATCTGCTGTTCTGGCTGTCCCTCGTCCCCTTCACCACCAGCTGGATGGGACAGCACCACTTCGCAACCACACCCACGGCGGCGTACGGGATCGTGCTGCTCGCGGCCGCGCTCGCCTACTACGGCCTGCAATCCGCGATCGTCGCCGACCAGCGCGACGACCCGATCCTCAAGACCGCTATCGGTCGCGACCTCAAGGGCAAGACGTCGCCGTTGTTCTACGTCGCCGGCGTCGGCTTGGCCTATGTCAATCGCTGGTTCGCGGTCGCGCTCTACGTCTTCGTCGCGCTGCTCTGGCTCGTCCCCGACCGCCGCGTCGCGAACGTCATCGGTGCGACCGAAACCCGGTAGCTGCCAGCGACAAACGCGCCGCAGTCATATCGGGCATAACGCTATCTTCCGCCGCCGGCCAAGAAATCGCGTGACGGCGCGCCTTTTCGCTCGTTGTAAAGGCTGTACGCAACAGCGTCAGGGAGGTAACCCAAATGACCTGCCAACACTCCCCGGTTTGCCCGGACCAGAGCGACGCCGACGCGACCGCCGCTGTGATCGTCGCCGACCACTGCGAGCAAGGCTGGTACCGACTCTGCAACGGCCTCATCCTGTTCGAGGACGGCGGGTGCCTGACCGCCCCCCACTACGCCGCGGCCTAAGACCTCAGTACGGCAACTCCTCCAGACTGCAGCCGCGAAAATCAGGCGGCGGCAACGTTTTCAGCCGCTTCGCCGCGATGACACTCCGGCCCTCCAGCAGCGCCCGCGCGACGCGGTGCATCCCATCCATCACGCGACCATCAGGGTCGAGCACGAGCGGATAGTCCAGGTCGACCTCGGCGATCAGCCGGCAATGCTCGACCACACTTCGCACCGTCGGCGCGTACCCGTGGTCGTACCAGTACTCCCGGTCGATGTCCGCGATGTCCGCGAGCGCCACCTCCTCCACCGGCTCGCTCGCGACCAACGCGACCAATCGGTCCACGTCCCACGCATCAAGCCCGGAGCCGCTCGGCCGGCAGTGATACTGCTTGCGCATCGACACAGTGTGAACTGGCGAAGTGGTACCGCTGCGGTACCATCAGCTGGTGGCGATGAACTTGCGATTGTCGGACGAAGAAGCCGAGGCGCTGCGTCGGCAGGCCGACCAGGAAGGTCGGTCGATGCAGGAGGTCGCCCGCGAGGCGATTCGCCAATACACAAGCGGCCGCAACGAACGACTGCGCTCCGCCATTGAGCGCATCCGCTCCGAAGACGCCGAACTGCTCGACCGCTTGTCGAGGTGACCGAGCCGGCCACACCCGACTACCTGTCCGTCGAGGACCTGCTCGAGATTGCAGCGGGCGTTCTCGACGAGGTGCAACTGCGCGACGCCGGTCTGCTCGCCTCCGCCGCCGCGCGGCCCCGAACGACGGTGCTCGGCAACGATGCCTACCCGACCTTCGCTGAAAAGGCCGCGGCGCTGATGCATTCTCTGGTTCGCAACCACCCACTCGTCGACGGCAACAAGAGGCTCGCATGGTCCGCGCTCCGCGCCTTCTGCATCCTTAACCGCCGCGACCTCACCTACACCGTCGACGATGCCGAAACGTTCGTGCTCGCCGCGGCCGCAGGTGAGATCGACGTTCCTGACATCGCCGCGTGGGTGCACGAACACATCGGAGCGGACTGACGTGCACATCGAGGACCGCGTACGTGCCATCTGCCTCGGCTTCCCCGAAGTCATGGAGAAGACGACGCACGGCGCGCCGGGTTTCTTCGTGCGCAAGCAGTTCGCCATGCTCTGGCCGCTCGGTCACCACGACAACCAGTTCCCGCACGTGTGGTGCGCGGCTGAACCCGGCGTACAGGAAGCACTGATCGCCACCTCCTCGACTAGGTACTTCCGGCCGCCGTACGTCGGTCATCGCGGCTGGGTCGGCATCCATCTCGACGGCGACGTGCAATGGGACGAAGTGGCCGAGTTGCTTGAAGACGCGTACCGGCACGTGGCACCCGCGCGTCTCGTGACGATCCTCGACGACCAAACCAAGCGCGGCTAATCCCGAACAACTACTGACATGTCCGGTCCAAGCACGCGATTCATCTAGTCACATCGAACTATCTTCCTGCGACTTAGTGCCCATCTCCTCAAGGCAGCGCGCTTCCAGACGAACTGCTTGTACATAGTCCTGCCCCGCACCGGCACCAAGGAGAACTACATGCCTCGCGCACACCGGGTCGCGAAATCCCGCTGGCCGCTACGAACGAAAGTAGTGTCCGCAACGATGGGCGCGGTCATGGCCGGCGCGACGGCATACGCAGCCACCAACTGGATCGTCGGACTCAACACCAGCTCGTCCGCCGAAGCGCAGTCGGCAGCGATCACGAACCTCAGCATCTCCGCGGTCGCCACTCCGTCGGCGACCAACCTGCTCTACCCCGGCGCAAACGGCGATGTCGTCCTGAAGATCACCAACCCCAACGCGTTTCCGGTCACCCTGACCGCAGTGCAGCTGCCCGCGAATACGACGTTCGCGACCGGTTACTCCGACGCCGCACTCGCGACCGCCAACGCCGGTTGCACCGCCGGCAACAGCGGCGTCTCGTGGAACTTCGCCACCGCGACGAGCGGTTCGTCGCACAGCCTGACCAGCCCGCTCTCGGTTGCCGGCAACGGCACCCTCACCGTGACCATGACCAACGCCGCGAGCATGTCCACCTCGGCGCCCGCGGCCTGTGCGAGCACGTTCTTCTCGATGCCTTCATTGACCGGCGTCAGCGCCACCGGCGGCGCGGCCACCGCGACGACCGGCCCGGCAACCGACTCCTGGACCAGCTGACCCGACCAACCCGGAATCCAAGAGCGATGGCGGCCACCCCCCGACGGACCTGGGTGGCCGCCATCTCGTTGCTAATGCTCGGGATCGCCGGCATCGTCGACAGCCCGCACGCGCACGCGAGCAGCTGGACGATCTCCGCGACACCCAACGCCACCGGCGTCGCGCACGCGCTCACCCCGCAGCCACCGAGCAGCGTGACGGCAACGTGCACGGACCCGACCGCGCGCACCGTGACCATCACCTGGTCAGCCGTCAGCTTCGCGTCGTCGTACGTCGTCTACGAGTCGACGACGTCCGCGACCAACGGCTACACCGCCGTCGCGACCGGCGTCACCGCTACCACCTGGACCACCGGCACGCTGAAGAAGGGCACCTACTGGTACGAGGTCGCGGCCGTCGTAGGGACAACCGCATGGACCAGTCCGACATCGAGTCCGACCGCCGCGCGCACCATCACTACGGCGGCGCGCTGCCAGTAAGGCTTGGCTCAGGCGACCGCGGCGCTGCGGTGGCGCCGGGCGAACCACGCCGCGGTCACCAATGCGCCGAGCGGGATCTCGATCAGGTAGCTGAACACCCGGAACAGCACGACGCCGGCGAATGCGCCGGTCGCGTCGGCCCCGAAGCCGACGAGTACCGCGGTCGCCGAGGTCTCCACCACACCGACACCGCCGGGCGTCAGCGGCACCAGCGTGAGCAGCCGCTCGATCGCGTACGCCGCGACCACCGCGCCGAGCGACACGTGAACCTGCAACGCGACCAGGCACGACCAGAGCAACACCATCTGCAGCAGCGGGTAGCCGATACCGCCGACCGCGAGCCCGCGCCAGCCACGGCGTAGTACGTCGACGCACTGCACCCACATCTGCCGGAAGCCTTCGGCCAGCCGGTTCGTCCGCTCGCCGTGCCGCCACCGCGCACCGACGACCGCGCCGCTGATGACGAGCAGTCCGACGACGGCCATCATCGCGATGCCGCCGGGAGATGTCGGCCGGGACAGCTGGCTGGCTACGTCGGGCATGAACGTCAGCGCGACGACACCGGTGATCGCGATCGCGAACTTGACCAGCGCGACGACGAGATTGCTGACCGTCGCGAACGCGCTGATCTGCACCCGGTTGTAACCCCAGGACCGCAGCATCGCGTAGTTGAGGCCGATGCCGGCGGCGCCGCCGAACGGCAGCACGTTCGCCACGCTGCTGCCGCCGAGGTTCAGCGCGAACGCCCGGCGCCGGGTCAGGCCGGGCAGGGCGCGGCGCAGCAGGATCGTGTGAGTCCATAGCCCGGCCGCCCATACGCCGACGAGGCAGACGATGTCCCAGAACGGAATGCTCGCGAGCTCGCTGGACGTGTCGTGCCAACTGATGCCCAGCACGCCCGGAAGGACGACCGCGAGCAGGTAGGCCGCTAGCGCCAATGAGAGCAGGGCAGCAACAACTTGCCCGATCCGGCGCACTTGATCAGCCTACCCGGCCGGCCCCGCCGGAAAGAGCTCATTTCGCGGATTCGCTGGGACCGGTGCGCCCACCTCGACGAACCATTCCCGCCCCAGGACCAGGCGCGAGAGCGGCCACGGCAGCCGCGCCAGCAACCAAACCGTACGTACGTTTTGCCCGCCGGTCGCCTGGGACGCGTGCGCCGCGAGCGCCGCCTGCTTGGCCCGGACGTAGCGCCGTACGTCGAGAACGTGGGTGATCTCGGCCCGCCCCCGGTACGCAC
>JAVEEG010000341.1 GCA_030840585.1 Frankiaceae bacterium
CCACGTCGCCTTCACCGCGGCGCTCAACGACATCCTGCTCGTCGGCGCGGTCGTCGCCATCGCCGGCGGCCTGCTCGCCTTCGCGCTCGTGCGCGCGAGCGACTTCCTCGGCCAGGGTCCCCCGGCCGCGCCGGTGCCCGAGCAGCAGCCGACGCCCGCTGCGGCCTCTGCTTGACACCGACGCCCCTGCTGTCTAACGTCGCGACATACGGGTGGCATCTGTACATGGCGGAGGGCACGATGGCGACGAGCACGGTGTCGGAGGGCCCCGCGGGGCTCACGCAGGTGAGCTGGCGCGACGGCAAGCGGTACCTGTGGCTGCTGGGACTGGTCGTGCCGCTGCTGCCGCTGATCGCCTGGGGCCTGGTCGAGGCGACCGGTTCAGGCCTGCTGTGGTGGTACGGGCCGATCTTCATCTTCGCCATCCTGCCGGTGATCGACACGCTGATCGGCAAGGACGCGGAGAACCCGCCTGACAGCGCGATCGCGTGGCTGGAGCAGGATCGCTACTACCGCTGGTGCACGTACCTCTTCCTGCCGCTGCAGTACGGATCGCTCGTGTTCGCCTGCTGGCAGTGGACGCGCGGCGGCCTCGGGATCGTCGAGAGCCTCGGCCTGGCGTTGACCGTCGGCGCGGTCGCCGGCATCGCGATCAACACGGCGCACGAGCTCGGGCACAAGCGCAAGCAGGCCGAGCGCCGGCTGTCGAAGATCGCGCTCGCGCAGACCGGCTACGGACATTTCTACATCGAGCACCACCGCGGCCACCACGTGCGCGTGGCCACGCACGAGGAGCCGGCCAGCTCGCGGCTGGGCGAGAGCTTCTGGGAGTTCCTGCCGCGCACCGTCGTCGGCAGCGTGCGGTCGGCCTGGCACCTGGAGCGCGTGCGCCTCGCCCGCTCCGGCGCGCGCACCTGGACGCTGCGCAACGACATCCTCAGCGCCTGGGCGATGACGCTCGCGCTGTTCGTCGTGCTGATCGCCGTCTTCGGGTTCGGCGTGCTGCCGTGGCTGCTCGTGCAGGCGGTGTTCGGCTTCTCGCTGCTGGAGGTCGTCAACTACCTCGAGCACTACGGCCTGGCGCGCCAGAAGCAGGCGGACGGGCGCTACGAGCGCTGCCGTCCGGAGCACAGCTGGAACAGCAACAACATCTCCTCCAACGTGCTGCTCTTCCACCTCCAGCGTCACAGCGACCACCACGCCAACCCGGTGCGCCGCTACCAGGCGCTGCGCCACCACGACGAGGCGCCCGAGCTGCCGTCGGGCTACGCCACGATGATCGCCCTCGCGTACGTGACGCCGCTGTGGCGCCGCGTGATGGATCCGCGCCTGCTCGCCCATTACGACGGCGACGTCACGCGCGCGAACATCCATCCCCGGGCGCGCAGGCGCGTCCTCGCCCGCTACGGCCCGGACGGCGATGCCATCGCACGCTGACGGCATCGGCTCCGTGAGCCGCTACCGCTGCCCGGTCTGCGAGTACGTCTACGACGAGGCCGCGGGGGCCCCGCGCGAGGGCTTCCCGCCGGGGACGCCGTGGAGCGAGGTCCCCGACGACTGGTGCTGCCCGGACTGCGCGGTGCGCGAGAAGGTCGACTTCGAGGCGCTCGCTTGAGCCGCCCGAGCTACGCCGACGCGACGCGTGGCCTGCTGCGCGAGCGTCTGCTCGACGCCGCCGACGAGCTGCTGGTGCAGTCCGACTGGGCGGCGATCACGATGGCCGCCGTCGCCCGCGGGGCGGGCGTCAGCCGCCAGACGCTGTACAACGAGTTCGGTTCGCGCCAGGAGTTCGCCCAGGCCTACGTGCTGCGCGAGGCGGACCGCTTCCTGCGCAGCGCCGAGCACGCGATCGCCGACCATCGCCACGATCCCGAAGCCGCCCTGGCCGCGGCGTTCAGCGGGGTCCTCACGGCCGCCGCCGACAACCCGCTCGTCCGGGCGATGGTCGCGGGCGACCCCGGCAGCGGACTCGTCGCGCTCGTCACCACCCGCGGCGCCCTCGTGCTCGGCGCGGCATCCGAGCGCCTGGCCGCCTTCTTCGTCGCGACCTGGCCGCAGCTGCAGGACCGCGAGGCGCGCGTTTCGGCCGAATGCGTCGTCCGCCTGGCGATCAGCCACGCGCTGCTGCCGGCCGCGTCCGCCGAGATCGCCGGCGCGTCGGTCGCGGCGCTGCTCGGCCCCTACCTCAAGCAGCTCATCGCGGGCGGCGCGGTCACGGGCTAGTGGACGTGTCCGCTAGGTCCGCCAGATCTCGACGTCGATGTCGAGCACGGGGTGGCGGACGTGCGTCTCGACGGCCATCCCGAGCTTGCGCGCGACGCTCTGGGACCGCGCGTTCTCCGGGTGGATGATCGAGATGAGCTCGCCGAGCCCGAGGCGCCCGAGCGCGTCGTCGCGGGCCGCCGCCGCGGCCTCGGTGGCGTAGCCCAGTCCCCAGGCGGCGCGTGCCAGCCGCCAGCCGAGCTCGGGCCGGTCGGCGACCGCCGGGAGGAACACCGGATGGCTGACCCCCGCGAAGCCGATGAACCCGCCGCGGCGCAGCTCGACGGCCCACCAGCCGTAGCCGTGGACGGCCCAGTGCTCCAGTGCGAGGGCGTGGAACGCGTCGACCACGGGCGGGTCGGTCGGCCTGTTGAGGTAGCGGGTGACGTCCGGATCGCGGTTGATCGCCGCCATCGGCGCTGCATCCTCCGGGCGCCAGCGGCGCAGGCGCAGCCGCTCGGTCCGCAGCTCGTCGAGCTCGGTCACGCGATCCCCAGCGCCCGCAG
>JAVEEG010000091.1 GCA_030840585.1 Frankiaceae bacterium
TTCAACACGCTGACCGCGAACTGGTGCGCGTGGCACGACTGGAACGGTGACACCGGCCTCGCCGGTGGCGCGGCCGCCTCGTCGTACGGCGATGTCGCGTTCACGAACATGCCGTACCTCACCGACATGGGCTCGAGCTGCGGCCAGAGCTACGTCAACGCGGGCACGGCCGGCACGCTCTACGGCGCCACGATCGTCGAAGTCCACGAGTACGCCGAGACCAACACCGACCAGAACCCGGCCGGCGGTTGGCTCGACACCTCGGGCGCCGAGAACGCCGACAAGTGCGCCTGGAACGGTGTCGGTGGCACCGGCGGCGCGCAGAACGTGTCTTTCGCGACCGGCTCGTTCGCGATGCAGGCGACGTACTCGAACGACGTGACCGGCTGCCAGATCTCGCACGCGATCGTCGGCAGCGGCGGCGGTACGACGAACACCGTCACCGTCACCAACCCGGGCGCGCAGACCAGCACGGTCGGCACCGCGGTCAGCCTGCAGATCACCGCGAGTGACTCGGCCTCGGGCCAGACGTTGACCTACTCCGCGACCGGCCTGCCGGCCGGGCTGTCGATCAACTCTGCGTCGGGTCTCATCTCCGGCACCCCAACCACGGCGGGCACGTCGAGCGTCACGGTCACGGCGAAGGACACCACCAACGCCAGCGGTTCGGCCAGCTTCACGTGGACGGTCAACCCGTCGGGTGGCGGCACCTGCACCGCCCGGCAGCTGCTCGGCAACCCGGGCTTCGAGACGGGTACGGCATCGCCGTGGACCGCGTCGACCGGCGTCATCGACAGCAGCACGTCGGAGCCGGCGCACAGCGGTTCCTGGAAGGCGTGGATGGACGGCTACGGCAGCGCGCACACCGACACGCTTTCGCAGTCGGTGACCATCCCGACCGGATGCTCGTCGTACACGTTCTCGTTCTGGTTGCACATCGACACGGCCGAGACGACAACGACGACGGCGTACGACAAGCTGACCGTCACGGTCGGTACGACGACGCTGGCGACGTACTCCAACCTGAACAAGAACACCGGATATGCGCAGAAGTCCTTCAATCTCGCTGGTTTCGCGGGTCAGACCGTGACGCTGAAGTTCAGTGCAACCGAGGACTCGTCGTTGCAGACGTCCTTCGTGGTTGACGACACCGCGGTGAACGTTTCGTAAGCTGCACAACATGATGCGCAAGGTGGCGGTGGTCCTGGCGACTGCCGCCACCTTGTTGCTTGCCGCCGGATGCGGTGGCGCGACCAGCACCAGCGGGCCGGGGAACCCGTCGGGGCAGAACGGCACGGTCAGCCTCGACGAGAAGGCCAACGGCACGACCGTGCACGTGCACTTCGGGGACACGGTGACGGTGACGTTGCACAGCACCTACTGGTCGTTCCTGCCTACGGGCGGCCTGGCGTTGCAACCGTTCGCGCCGGCGCAGACCGCTCCGTCCACCGGGTGCGGGCAACCGGTCGGCAGCGGCTGCGGCACGGTGACCGCGTCCTTCAACGTCGGTCACGTCGGCACGACGATGCTGCGGGCGCACCGCGATACCTGCGGCGAGGCGTTGCGCTGCACCGGCGACCAGGCCGATTGGTCGGTCACCGTCGTCGCAAGCTAGCTAACCGGCCTGCGGGTGCACCAGGAACAGCATCGCGGTCCGCGGTAGGCCCTCACGGGTCGCGTCGTCCTTGTGCGCCGCGAAGCCGTCGACCAGCCGTTCGAGCTCGGCCATGACTGCGCGCGCCTCATCCTCGGTGAGCCGTACGTACGCCCGCGACAGGTGGACGGCGTCGATGTCGGCGTCCGGCCGGGACAGGTAGGTCACCAGCTCGTCGCGGCTCTCCTCGACCAGGGTCGCGGCCTGCTGGATCGACGCGTCGCGGGTGACCGGCGAGCCGAACAACGCGTCGTCGAACTGCAGGCTCAGCTGGCCGCTCTGGTAGCGGTGCTCGACGATGCCGGACACGACCCGGGTCTCGACGTCGACGATCAGCCCGACCTGCTCCAGCAGCTTCACGTGGTGGTAGAGCTTCGTCACCGGCTGCTCGAGCAGGGCCGCGATCTCCTTGACACTCCACGCTCGCCGCGGCTCGCGCATCACGGTGTGCAGGATGCGTAGCCGCAGCGGGTCACCGAGCGCCTTCAGCGCCTCCGGGTCATTGATCACCCGGACCTTGCGCGGCTCGAACGGTTGCGGCTGGCTCATCGCGCGGCGGACGTCGTCGTCGGCGCGGACGGCATGACCAGCCGGGCGCCGACCCGGATGAGCAGCTGCCCGATCGCCTGGCGGACCGGGTGCCGGCGGCTCGCCGTACCTGGCAGCTGCGCGATCAGCGCGTCGTGCGCCGCCGCAGCGTGCGCCGCCGCCAGTTGCTCGGCAGCGATCTGGCCGTAGGAGAGGTGCCACATGACCGGCCTCCATTCGACGCACTACGAACATTCAGAAGTTCTTGAATGGAAGGTAGCGGCTGAATGACTGGCGGTCAAGGGGCATATCTGCGCGGCGGCAGCTACGGCCGGGCGCTCTCCCGCTTCATCACCTGCTGGCAGAGGAACTGCTCGGTCGAGCCCACGGCGTCGATCACGTTGAGCTTCGCCAGCCACGACGCGTTGGTCTGCGCGACCGTCGGCGGCGCGGCGTTCACGTCGAACTTGAGGATGTCGATGCCGCGCTGGTAGTCGACGACGTAGACGTAGTCGGTGCCCTGGATCCAGTAAGCGGCCGAGGCGGAGCCGCGGACCGGCTGGAAGTAGCCGACCTGGCTGATCGTGCCCGTCTTCGGGTCGACCGCGAGGAAGCGAGTGCCGTGCTCGTACCAGCCGCCGGCGACGAGGTACTTGCCCTTGTACCGGCCGAGGTTGTTCTCCCGGACGGTGAACCAGTGGCCGGAGCAACCGAGTGCGTTGACCTCGGCGTTGCCGTCGAGCGGACTACCGGTGACCGGATGCAGCACGTGCAACTGGCGCATCGGCTGCGCGTGATCCCAGCCGACCATCGACCAGGTCGTGAAGCTGCCGTTCTGGCCGTCACACTGCGGCGAGAAGTTCGTCTCGGTCTCCGCCATGAGCAGCTCACCCGGCCGCAACGTCTTGCTGGTGTCACCCTTCTTGCGCGGGTGGTACGACGCCGCCGCGGGCCGGACGTTGTTGTGCTGGTACTGGTTGTCGATCGAGGCGTAACCGCGCGTAATTCGGCGCGGATGCAAGGGATTGTCGGCCCGGAACATGACCATCGGCCTGGTGTCGGCGATCCAGTAGCCAGCCGCGTCCTGGTGGATGTTGTGCGAGTCCTGGACGCCGACCTGCGGTCCCCACGACTGTGACTGCGACAGCGGCGTCGGGTTGCTCTGGTCGCGGATGTCCCACGTCTCGCCGGTGCTGGCGAACAGGTAGTGGCAGTGCACGTCGGCACATTCGGCGGTGTGCGCTCCGTCGAGCACATGCGAGCCCTTGAGGATCGGGAGCCGCGGGTTCGAGGTGTCGACGACGTGCAGGTAGAACTCGCTCTCGAACTCGGTGAGGATCGTCGTCGCGCCGTCCTTGGACACCGCGATGTCTTCGTTCTCCCAGTTGTAGATCGGCAGTACGCCGAGCGGCAGCGGGAGGCCCGGGTCGGTGATGTCGTAGATGGTGAGACTGTGCGCGCTGCTGACGTAGAGCCGGCGCTGCCCACCGACCGTCACGACCCGCGAACTGACGCCGGCGCCGGTCGGGATCGACGCGACGTAGGAGACGTTCGAGGAGGTGAAGCCGCCCGGCCCCGGGTCGACCACGACTGCCGCGCCGAGGTGGCGGGGTGCGTCGGCGGACCCGGCCGGCGCGAAGACGGCGGCGAGGGCCGCGATCGCGGCGAGCACGACGGGCTTGGTCGAGGACAGGCGCATTACGCCTCCGCAGGCTCGACGACAGGTACCCGCGGGCTTCGCCGTACGGCGAGGGTCTCCTGCTAACCCAGCATTGCGGTCAGGACTGCGTCGAGCTTGGCGGTCGTCTCCGCCACCTCGGCGTCGGGCTGCGACTCCTCGACGATGCCGGCGCCCGCCCACAGCCGCGCGGTCGCCCCGTCGAGCTGGGCGCAGCGCAGCGCCAGCGCGAACTCACCGTCACCGTGCGCGTCGACCCAACCGACGGGCCCGGCGTACCGGCCGCGCGGCGCCGCCTCCAGCGACCGGATCGAGGCCAGCGCCGCCTCCCGCGGCGTGCCGCCGACCGCCGCGGTCGGGTGCAGGGCGGTGACCAGGCTGAGCGCGTCCGGCGCGGGGGCCGGCAGCCACGCGTCCACCCGGCTGGCGAGGTGGCTGACGTTGGCCAGCCGGAGCAGTTGCGGCGTCGCGTCGCCGTCGACCTCGGCCGCCAGCGACCCGAGCACCGACCGGACCGACTCGACCGCGAACCGGTGCTCGTGCGCGTACTTCGTCGACGTCATCATCTCGTTCGCGAGCGCCTCGTCCTCCGCCGGCGTCTCGCCGCGCGCGACCGTGCCGGCCAGCACCAGCGACTCCGCGTGCCGGCCGAACCGGCGGATGAGCAACTCGGGCGACGCGCCGACCAGCCCGTCACAGACATACGTGTAGCAACTCGGGAACCGCTCGGCCAACCGGGCCGCCACCGCGCGCGCGTCCAGCGGTTCGTCCGCGACGACATCGACCGCGCGGGCGAGCACGACCTTGTCCAGCTGGCCGGCCCGCATCGCCACGACCGCGGCCGCGACCGCGTCGGCGTACCCCTGCTCGGACGGCAGTTCGGACGCGATCCGGGCCCGCACCGGCGCCAGCGCGGCGGTCGGGCGCCGTCGCAATGCCGGGATCTGTACGGCGCCCGGCGGGGTCACCAGGGTCAACCAACTGCGGCCCGCGCGCCGGCCGAGCACGACCTTCGGCACGACTACGACCGACCCGGCGTCGGCCGGATCGAAGACCAGGCTCGCCATCGCGACCGGCCCGCTGCCGGGCAGGCCGACGTCGTCGCGCACCGTCATCGACGCGAGCAGCGCGCGGACGTCGGCGGCGAGGCTGTCGCCGTCGCGGGCCGAACGGGTGACCAGGCGCGCGGCCTCGCCCCAGCCGACGAGACCGTCGCCACCGCGGAGGAATCCGAACGCCTGCCCGGCCGGCAACCACGACAGCAGGTCGCCCGGGTCGTCGACCTCGACGCTCCACGCGACCAGGCCGGCCGGTGCGTCAATCTCCACGGCGGCGGTCACGACGGCTCACCGCCGAGCGACGCACGCAGCGCCGCGTCCTTGCTCCGGGCGAGGTCGCCGAGCCGTTGCTGGAACGTCGCCATCGCGTCCTGCAACGCGGGATCGCTGACCCCGAGGATCCGTACGGCGAGCAGCCCGGCGTTGCGCGCGCCCGCCACCGAGACGGTCGCAACCGGTACGCCGGCCGGCATCTGCACGATCGACAACAGCGAGTCCATGCCGTCGAGATGCTTGAGCGGTACCGGTACGCCGATCACCGGCAGCGGCGTCACCGACGCGAGCATCCCGGGCAGGTGCGCGGCGCCGCCGGCACCGGCGATGATGACCCGCAGCCCGCGCTCCGCCGCGGTCGCGCCGTAGTCGAGCATGTCGCGCGGGGTGCGATGCGCGGACACGACTCGTACCTCACCGGACACTCCGAACTCTTCCAGTACGGCGGCGGCCGGCTCCATCGTCGGCCAGTCCGAGTCACTGCCCATCACGATGCCAACGAGAGGTCCCGTGCTCACGCGTCCTCCTCGCGGCCGTCGCGCAGCAATGCCGCGGCGCGGCGGGCACTCGCGCGCACCGTCACGACGTCGCTGCCCATCGCGGTGACATGACCGAGTTTGCGCCCCGGCCTTGCCTGCTTGCCGTAGAGATGCACCGAGACCGACGGCTCACCGGCCAGTGCGATCGGCAACGTCCGGGCGAGATCCGTGTCGTCACCACCGAGCACGTTCGCCATCACGATGACCGGCGCGAGCGGGGTCGGATCACCCAGCGGCCAGTCGAGGACTGCGCGCAGGTGTTGCTCGAACTGGCTCGTCCGCGCGCCCTCGATCGACCAGTGGCCGGAGTTGTGCGGCCGCATCGCGAGTTCGTTGACGAGCAGCCCGCCGGGCGCTTCGAACAGCTCGACCGCAAGCACGCCTACGACGTCGAGCTCTTCGGCGATCCGCAACGCGAGCCGTTCGGCGTCGGCGGCAAGGCCCGGGCTCAGGCGCGGTGCCGGCGCGACGACCTCGACGCAAATTCCGTTGCGCTGCACCGTTTCCACCACCGGCCAGGCCCGCATCTCGCCGGACGGACGACGGGCAACCTGCACCGCCAACTCGTGCACCAGCGGCACGCGTTGTTCGACGTACACGCCAGATCCGGGCACCGCCGCTCCGGGCAACGCGTCGAGCGGCCCGTCGACCATCCAGACGCCGCGCCCGTCGTACCCGCCGCGCACGGCCTTCAGCACCACCGGCCAACCGTGGTCGGCCGCGAACGCGGCGACGTCAGCGGGCTCGCGCACCTCGGCGTACGCCGGAACCGGCAAGCCCAGTGCGGACAACCGCCGCCGCTGCGCCAACTTGTCCTGCGCGAACACCAGCGCCGACGACGACGGCCTGGTCACAACACCGTCGTGTTCGAGTGTCTGCAGTACGGCGGTGGGCACGTGTTCGTGGTCGAACGTCACCACGTCACAACCCTTGGCGAACCTCGTCAACGCGGCGAGGTCGTCCGGTGATCCGAGCTCGACGTCGTGCGCGACCAGCGCCGCGCCGTCGTCGGCACGTTCGGCCAACACCCGCAACGACAACCCGAGCGGGATGGCGGCCTGATGCGTCATCCGGGCGAGCTGGCCGCCGCCCACCATTCCGACTACCAGCGGATCGCTCACAGGCCGAGCTCGCGGGCAATCAACATCCGCTGCACCTCGCTGGTGCCTTCGCCGATCTCGAGGATCTTCGAGTCGCGCCAGTGCCGCGCGACCGGGTATTCGTTCATGAAGCCGTAGCCGCCGAACACCTGGGTCGCGTCGCGCGCGTTGTCGACCGCGATCGTCGACGAGTACAGCTTCGCGATCGCCGCCTCGCTCTTGAACGGCATGCCCGCGGCCATCCGCGCAGCGGCGTCGTAATAGGCGAGCCGGGCGACGTGGGTGCGCATCTGCATGTCGGCGATCCGGAACGCGACCGCCTGGTAGCGGCCGATCGGCTGGCCGAACGCCTCGCGCTGCTTCGCGTACTGCACCGACTCGTCGACGCAGGCCTGGGCCAACCCGACCGCGAGCGCGCTGATCGCGATCCGGCCCTCGTCGAGGGTGGACAGGAACTGCGCGTAGCCGCGACCGCGCTCGCCGAGGACGTTCTCGGCCGGCACCCGGCAGTCCTCGAACGCGAGCTCGCGGGTGTCGGAGGCGTGCCAGCCGACCTTCGAGTACTTCTTCGACGTCCGGAAGCCCGGGTGCGGCACCGGCACGAGGATGCTGGTCAGCTCGGGCCGCCCATCGGCGCGCTGACCGGTCCGGCTGAGCACGGTCACCAACGAGGTCATCTCGGTGCCGGCGTTGGTGATGAAGGCCTTGGTGCCGTTGACGACCCACTCGCCGCCGTCGAGCGTCGCGGTCGTGCGCGGGTTGCCGGCGTCGGAGCCGCCGCCGGGTTCGGTCAGGCCGAACGCCGCGAGGTTCTCCCCCCGGCACAGCGCCGGCAGCCAGCGCTGCTTCTGCTCCTCGGTGCCGAACCGGTAGAGCGGCATCGAGCCGAGCCCGACCGCCGCCTCCAGCGTGATCGCGACGCTGCTGTCGGCCCGGGCGAGCTCCTCGATCGCCAGGCACAGCGCGAGGAAGTCACCGCCCATCCCGCCGTACTCCTCCGGGAAGGGCAGGCCGAACAACCCCATCTCGCCCATCTGGCGGATGACGTCGTACGGGAACTCCTCGGTCCGGTCGGCTTCCTCCGCCTGCGGTGCGACGACCTCACGAGCGAACTCCTCGACCGTCTTGCGCAGGGCCTCGTGCTCGTCACTGAGCCTGAAGTCCATGAGTCAAGTGTTTCACGGCGTACGACTACGATTGCCGGTCGTGGCCGCCGTGGATTACGTACGACGGATCTACGGCACCTTCCAGAGCCTCATCCACGAGATCGCCAAGTTCGGCGTCATCGGCGCGATCGCGTACGTGTTCACGGTCGTGGTGAGCAACGCCCTGCACCTCGGCCTCGACGTCGGCCCGCTGACCAGCCTCGGCGCCGCGATGGTGGTCGCTGCGACGCTGTCGTACTTCGCGAACCGGCACTGGACCTGGCGGCACAAGGAGCGCACCGGTCTCCAGCGCGAACTGCCGCTGTTCCTCGGCCTGTCGGTCGTCGGTTTCGTCATCACCGAGATCCCTGTGGCGTTCAGCGAGTACGTGCTGCACCAGCATTCGGCGCTCGCCTACAACATCTCCGGCAACCTGATCGGGACCGGACTCGGCACGATCTGGCGGTTCTGGTCGTTCAAGCGCTGGGTGTTCATGGAGCCGGAGCCGATGCGGACCAAAGACGCCGCGCACGAAGCCCTCGTCTGATCGCTACACCGGCGTGACGCCGTGGCGGCGGCGGCTGAACGCTCTGTCCTTCGTCGCATAAGCCGCGAGCCGCCGGATCAGTTCGGCCCGCAGGTCCTCCGGTTCGACGATCGCGTCCACGACCAGTTCGCTCGCCAGCCGTACGACGTCGATGTCGGCGTTGTATTCGTCGCGGAGTTTCTGCACGAACTCGGCGCGTTCGGTCTCGTCCTCGATCGCCTGGATCCGGTTGTAATACACGGCATTCACCGCCGCCTCGGCACCCATCACCGCGATCATCGCGGTCGGCAGCGCGAGCGTCGCGTCGGTGTCGAAGCCCGGCCCGGCCATCGCGTAGAGCCCCGCGCCGTACGCCTTGCGCACGATCACCGA
>JAVEEG010000107.1 GCA_030840585.1 Frankiaceae bacterium
GCCATCAACCGGTCCATGCCCGGCTGCATGAGCGCGAGCTCGTCCAACGTGAGTTCGCGCTTGCCGTTGCTGACGACGTGGGTGTGATCGCTGCTCACGTCGTGCCTATGCGGTGCACCTTGTGCGACGCCGCCTGCGCCCGCGGCTTGAGCACCATCAAGTCGACGTTCACGTGCGCGGGCCGGGTCACCGTCCACGCGATGCAATCGGCGATGTCGTCCGCGGTCAGCGGATCCGGTACGTCGGCGTACACCGCATCGGCGCGGGCCTGATCGCCACCGAACCGCACCAGCGAGAACTCCTCGGTCGCGACCATGCCGGGTGCGATCTCGACCACGCGTACGGGCTGGCCGCACAACTCCAGCCGCAACGTCTCCGACAGCGCGCGTTCGGCATGCTTCGCCGCGGTGTATCCGGCGCCATTTTCGTAGACACCGTGCGCCGCGGTCGACGTGACGGTGACGACGACGCCGTCACCGCTGCCGACGAGCTTCGGCAGCAGCGCGCGAGTCATCCGCAACGTGCCGAGCACGTTGACCGCGTACATGCGCTGCCAGTCGTCGTCGGACGCCTCCGCGATCGGAGCGAGCCCGAACGCACCACCGGCGTTGTTCACGAGTACGGCGCACGAGTCGACTGCAGCGACGAGGTCGTCCACCGACGCCGGATCGGTTACGTCGAGCACGTGCGCCCGGCAGCCGATCTCCGCCGCGAGTTGTTCCAACCGCTCTTGACGGCGGGCGGCCGCGACGACGTCGTAGCCCTCCGCGACGAGCCGGCGTGCGGTCGCGGCGCCGATGCCACTGCTCGCCCCCGTGACGACGGCAACACCCCGACCCATGCAACCGAGACTAGTTGCCCGAGCGGACACCACTTCGCGTCGACTACGACGACAGCGCCGAATCCTAAGACTAGACTGAGCGTCAGTTGAGGTGACCGCCTTCTGCTTCCGGCGACCTCCGCGGCGACGGTCGTGGTCAGTTCTGACTCGGTCCGTAAGCATGCGATCCGAGGATCGCCAGGGGCCGCCCCCCGGGAGTCGTCGCAACGGCCGGCTCGCGTCGGTGCGGCATCGATCGCAACTGCCGTTTCGCGCCGTATATCGATGAGGAGAGAGATTGCCCCCGCGTTCCCGGCGCCGCACCCGCGGCGGCGTGCCGTTGCCACCACGGCCAGACGGGGACGCTCCTACTCCGAAGGGACGGGCCCGGGCGGCGGAGCAGGGCAGCGAGCCAAGCCGCGAGGCGCCACGTCCGCGGCGTACGTCGCCGCAGCAGCGCCAGGATCGGGGGCCGCTCGCGGTCCTCGCCCTGGCGGTTGCGGACATTGAACGGAGTCGGGTGACCCCCGCCGTGCGTGCGAAGTTTCAGGCGGTTGCGCTGCTGTTACGTGAACAGCGAGCCGAGGCGACGGCGGCTCCGATGAGCCCGGCCCAGCGCGCGGCACAGCAGAGACGGATCGAGGGCGTCGCCGCGAACCTCGCGCGTATTGCCGCCGGCGAGACGTCGCTATTCGCGTTACTGGCTGACGGCGCGCCGATGCTGCCCGGTACGGCCGCCGCCGTGCACGAACTCCGACGCCGAGCCGGCCTCGCCATCGAGCCCGAGCCGCCGGCCGCGCCGCCTCCTGCCGACCCCGCACCGATCGCGGGCCAACGGCAGGTCGTCCCGCGGTCAGCAATTTCTCGGGCTCTCGCCAACCCGTTCCTCGCTCCGGATCACTCGGCGGTGACGTCGGCACGGCCGCGGCCGCGGCTGCTCACCGACTGGGAGTTGATTGGCCCGCTGCTGCGGGCGTTCGAGGAGTCCACTGCCGACGCTCGATCCTGCATGACCCTCCCGCCGCCGTCGCATGCCCACATTGCGGCTGGCCTCGACCTGATGGCGCATCAGGCGCAGGTCGTGAGCAAGGCGAAGGACGGGCACCGGTCGTTCCTGCTCGCGGACGAGCCGGGTCTGGGGAAGACCGCCGAGGCGCTGCTCGCGGCACAAGCCGCCGATGCGTACCCGCTGCTCGTCGTCGTACCGAACGTCGTCAAGACGAGCTGGGCCCGCGAAGCCGCGAGGTGGACCCCGCGGCACGCGGCGACCGTCGTCCATGGTGACGGCGAGACGCTCGACGCTTTCTCCGACATCGTCGTCGTGAACTACGACATCCTCGACCGGCACGTGGGCTGGCTCGGCAGCTTCGGGTTCCGCGGGATGGTCATCGACGAGGCTCACTTCATCAAGAACAAGTCCTCCCAGCGCTCGAAGCACGTGCTCGCGCTCTCTCGTCAGATCCGACAGCGGACGGTGCGCCCGCTGCTGATGGCGCTCACCGGAACGCCGTTGATCAACGACATCGAGGACTTCCTGGCCATCTGGGAGTTCCTCGGCTGGATCGACGGCTCCGAAGTCGGCGCCGATCTGTTGCACGCGCTGGAAGCGAATGGCATGACGCCGATCGATCCGGGCTTCTATCCGGCCGCGCGGCAGACGGTGATCGAGATGGGAGTCGTCCGCCGGCGAAAGGTGGATGTCGCCAAGGACATCCCGGCGCGGCGGATAGCCGACGTCCCCGTCGAGCTGGAAGGTGCGGCGGGCGCGTCCGTGCGCGCGGCGGAGCGAAAGCTCGCCCAACGACTCGTCATGCGTTACCGCAGTGCGCTGGCTGCGCGTGGAGTCCCCGACGAGACCGGCGGCGTCGACGAGTCACTCGTCCGTCAGGTCTGCGCGCGCGAACTGCGTGAGGCCAATGACGACGGTGCCGGAGAGAACGTCTTCTCGATGATGCGGCGTATCGGCCGAGCGAAGGCGGAGCTCGCCGCCGACTACACGACGCAGCTTTCCCGCAGCGCCGGCAAGGTTGTGTTCTTTGCCAAGCACATCGACGTGATGGATGCGGCTGAGCGGCTGTTCGAGAAGCGGGGCGTCGGTCATACCTCGATCCGCGGGGACCAGACGACGCGGGTGCGGCAGGCGAACATCGACGCGTTCGTCAACGATGAGGACACGCATGTGATCGTCTGTTCGCTCACTGCCGCGGGCGTCGGCATCAACCTTCAGGTGTCATCGAACGTCGTTCTCGCCGAGCTTTCATGGACCGCGGCCGAGCAGACCCAGGCGATCGACCGGGTGCACCGGATCGGTCAGGATCAACCGGTGACGGCATGGCGCGTCATCGCGTCGCAAACCATCGATGCCCGGATTGCCGAGCTGATCAGCAAGAAGGAGCACCTCGCCGCCCGGGCACTCGACGGTTTCGATGTCGAAGCCGCCGCCACTAACCTCCAGCTCGAGACGCTCGTCAGCCTGTTGACGGACGCGCTGAAGGTCCGCTAGCGACAGCTACACCACGAGGGCGTCAGAGCTGGCACTACCGATCGATTCGGTGTGACCAGGACCAACGAAATGATTCAGGCTGCGGACGAGTCCATGTCCTTCGCGTGGGTTGACACAGCTCACGGCGGTGGCGGCACCGCGCCGGCGCGTGGATGACCGCGTCCCCGAACGCGCTCGCAAGCGGTGAGAGCCTCGTCCTGGCGCCGGGCGAGAGCTGGCGAGGGCAGTAGAGGGTCGGGCCGGTCGACTGACCCGCCGGCCGGCGGCGGTGGCAACGGCGCGCCCGAGGGGTAGGAGTCCTGCGGGAGGTCCGGCTGTGTCGTGCACGGCTTTCGTGTTCGGCGGCGGTGGCGTGCTCGGCGCGTGCGAAGCGGGAATGGCGCTCGCGCTCGCCGAACGCGGCATCCGCCCCGACGTTGTCGTCGGCACGTCCATCGGCGCCATCAACGGCGTCGCGGTAGCGGCCGACCCGACCGTCGAGGGCGCGCAGCGGCTGGTGCAGATGTGGGCACGGCTCGCCGCCGAGGACGTCCTCGGCGGCACGCTCGTCGGCCGGCTCAGCCGGCTGGTCCGGCACGGCACGCACCTGCACGCGAACGAGCCGTTGCGGGAACTCTTGTCGTCGACGCTGCCGGTCTCACGCATCGAGGATCTGGTCGTGCCGTTCCAGTGCGTGGCTGCGAGCATCGAGCGCGCCGAGGAGCACTGGTTCAGCACCGGGCCGGTGATACCCGCAGTGCTCGCGTCGGCGGCACTGCCCGGCGTGCTCCCGCCGGTCGAGATCGACGGCGAGCACTTCCTCGACGGCGGCTTGGTCAACAGCATTCCGATCGCCCGCGCCGTGGCGCTCGGCGCCACCGTGATCTACGTACTGCACGTCGGGCGGATCGAGCAGCAGCTTCAGCCGCCGCGGCTGCCGTGGGAGGTCGGCTTCGTCGCGTTCGAGATCGCGCGTCGACATCGGTTCCACAGTGACCTGCGCGCCGTGCCGGACCACGTCGCCGTACACGTACTGCCGACCGGGCAGGACGGGCAGCGGCCGTCGCCGTGGAGCAACTTCCGCTATCGCGACGGCGGTCGCGTCGGCGACCGGGTCGAGCGCGCGCACGGGGCGACGCTCGACTATCTCGACACCGCCCGGCTGGGCACGTGAGCGCGGCGCGCACGGCCCGCCGGCTGTTGACCATCCCACCGGTGCTCGCGCTGCACGTCGCCTTCGTCGTCACCGCCCCGTTGACGCTGCCCGTCGCTGCGCTGGCGAGCATCCTGCTCCGATCCACCCGGCCGCTGCGCAGTGCGGTGTTCGTCGTTGCGGCGGCGGTGCTCGAACTCGTCGCCCTCGCGCGGATCGCGCAGCTCCGGGCACGGCGAGCCGAACCGCAGGCCTGGGAAGACCTGATGACGTGGGTGGCCGCGAGCGGCGAGGCGACGCTGCGCCACGTGCTCGGCGTCCGCACCGAGATCGAGCCGGGATCGGTGCCGCCGGCCGAGGTCGCGGCAGCCGATGGCGTCATCGTGCTGGCCCGGCACGCCGGCCCGGGCGACACCTTGCTCGTCGCTTGGCTGTTACTCGTGCACTACCGGCTGCGGCTGCGGATCGTGCTGAAGAAGCTGCTCCGGGTGGTGCCCGCGATCGATCTCGCCGGTGAGCAGCTGCCGTTCTGCTTCGTCGGCGCCCGGCGCGCCGCCGCGCGCGACGGCATAACCACGCTCGCCGCTCGGCTCGGTCGCGGCGACGCACTGCTGCTGTTTCCGGAGGGCGCCAACTTCAGCCACAAGCGCTGGGCGCGAGGCATCGAGTCGCTCGCGCAGAGCGGGGCGTTCGACCGGCTCCGACGGCTGCGCCGCAACCAGCACACATTGCCGCCGCGCATCGGCGGAGTGGCGGCCGCGGTGGCGGCGGCGCCCCGCGCGTCGGTTCTGCTGGTCGCGCACTCGGGTCTCGGCCCGCACGGCCGAGCGCGGCCGTGGTGGCGGCTGCCGGTGCGACACCGCGTCGTCGTCCGGACGCTACTCGTGCCCGCCGACGAGGTCCCCGGGGACGCGGACTCTGTACCCGCGTGGCTCGACGAGATGTGGACCCGCGTCGACACGTGGGTCGACAGCCACGGGGCGTTGCGGGCGCAGGTGGCGAGCGGTCCCTCGTAACCGACACCGAGGATCCGCCGCGCGGACGTAGCGACTCAGCCGTCCCGGTGGCCCACGTACCGGAAGGACGAAGGCCCGGTCGGCGGTGCACCGGCCGGGCCTTCGTTGTTGTTCGGCCTAGACGCCCATCACGATCCCGTGTCCGACGATGCTGCCGGCGTAGACCGGGCAGGCCAGCCCGGTGGGGACGAGGTCGAGCCAGAGGTAGAACCCGTACGTCTGCCCGCCCATGTGGATGAAGCCGGTGCCACTCGGCGGGAAGCCGTAGTAGTGCACGCCGTGACGTCCGTACATCCACGCGCCGCTCACCGGCACTCCACCCGGACCGGTGCCGCTGATCGTGCCGGTGCCGGAGCCGCCGAGGCAGCCGCCACCGTCCGTACCGGTAATCGTGACGGCGTACGTGCCGGCCACCGTGCCGTTCGCGCCGACGCAGTTGAGCGTCAGCGTCATCGTGTAGTTCGTGGGCCCGCTCGCACCGAGACCGG
This sequence comes from Frankiaceae bacterium, assembly GCA_030840585.1. Taxonomy (GTDB): domain Bacteria; phylum Actinomycetota; class Actinomycetes; order JAFAQI01; family JAFAQI01; genus BP-197. The sequence goes on from JAVEEG010000107.1 coordinate 5,960, forward strand.
GAGTGAACGTGACCGGGCCGGTGACGTTGCCGTACGAGCAGTACGCCGAGTTCGGCGAGTTGCCGACGCTGGTCGCGTCGAGCTCCCAGACCTGGCCCGTCGGCTCCAGCAGGCCGCCGGACGTGCAGGTGAACTGGAGTTGCATGGTGTGCCGCTCGGTGCCGTCGTTGCCCGGCGTGCTGTACCCGATGCTCAGGTCTCCAGTCGGGTTGTTGGGGTAGACGACCGCGAGCGCGGGCGCGGCGCCGCTCACGGCCCCCGCCGTCGTGAACGACCCGCTGATCGAGCCCTCAGGCGTGGTCCCGGTCGCGGTACCGGTGTACGTCGCGGCGCTGACCGGCGCTCCGGCGCCGAAGCACGGGGAGACCGTCGCCCAGGTGATGCTGATCGAATACGCGCCGGCGTCGTCGTTTGTCGACGCGCAGGTCATGTTGAACGACGTCACCGAGCCCCCCGCCGCGACATTGCACACGTTCGGGTCCATCGCGGCGTGCGCCGCGACGGGCAGTGCGAGTGGGGCCGCCAGCGCGAGCGCTGCCAGCTTCGTACGGTGTCGCATGTGTCCTCCCCATTTCGCCGAGACTCCCGATGTCACGGGATCCGATCTCGGCTACACCTGAGCTACCGGAAAATCCGAAGATTGCTTACGCCCCGAATGTGAATAGATATGCCCCAATCCAGCCGGCCGTTCTCGACGAGGCGGTCCGTGTTCTGGCGCGGGACACAGCTGAATTCCACGGCGGAATAAACAGGCAACCGCGACGAAGGTCGGGCACCGTGCTGAAGAAGTGCCGCTTCTGTCGCGGCTCAGCCCCCGACACGCGGGACGATACGAGTTCTGCCTTCACGCCATGGAGCGCCCCAGATGGCATTTGGGGGGGGCACCTGTTTTGCACTCGTGCACGCGTTTATGGACCAGGGGCTTCCTTGGTTCTCGAAGGCCCCGTCCGATCTTCTTTCGTGGTTGTCTTGGGTGGCTGCGATCGCCGTCGCGGTCGGGGCTGTCCGTGCCGGCGACCTATCTACTCCGGCATCTGAACACCAGCCGCCTGCTCAGAACCGGTTACGTGCCGGACGAGGTAGCCGTGTTGCTCCGGGCGCGGCGGGCGCCCTTGGGGATGCGTCGCGACCAGTAGGTGCCGCCACCGTCATGTCCAGGGGTCGTATAGCCACTGGCCGCAGTCGTCCCGAGCCACGACCGACAATGGGCAGCAGCCAGCCGCAACGCAGCCCCGGGGAGACACGACATGGACGAGACCGTTCCGCGGCCACTCGAGCTCGCGCTCCCGCTGGCTTTGACGCCGCGACAGTTCGAGCGCTACGCCGCCGACGTCCTGGACCAGGCGACCCCCGCCGTCGACGATCTACGCGTCACGTTCAACGAACGCATCTCCTCACACGACGGCACCTACGACATCGACGCGACGGCCCGCTTCACCTTCGCCGGCATGGACTTCCTCATCCTCGTCGAATGCAAACGTCATCGCCACCCCATCAAACGCGAAGTGGTCGCCGCGCTCCACGACAAGATCCGAAGCACGGGCGCCCAGAAGGGCATCCTCTTCTCCACCGCACCATTCCAAAGCGGCGCACTGCGCTACGCGGAGGAACACGGCATCGCCCTCGTCCATGTGACCGACGCGGGACCCACCTACCTGGTACGCCACATCCTGTCCGCACCCCCCGAAAGCCTCGCGTCCACGGGCACGCCGGTGTCACACTCCTGGCGCGTCACCGCGAATCACGGGCTCGAAGGCACCCTGCTGGATGACAACGCGGCCGGTGTGCTCGACCTGCTCATTCAGGTCCCGGACCGGCAGTGACCCCCGAGGAACCTGTCCCGCTCGTCGACGTGGACGACCCGAACCTCGACGCTGTACTTGACGGGGAAGGGCGCGCCACCCCAGAACTGATCGACACGATCGACGCCGATCTCAGCGTTACGACCGAGACTATCGATGACGCCGTGGCAGCTGTGGCCTATGTCGCCTCTCTGCATTTGGCCTCCACCGATCGTCGGCAGTGGCGGACCGTGCGGCAACTGGCGGACTCGACTGACATCGCGGTTGAGGAGATTGCACTTCGTGTCCAGGCGGGTCTCGCTGGCGATCGGGTCGCTGCGGCCGCCGCCGAAGCCCTCGCGACGATCCTCCTGACTCGCCTGTCTGCAGATACCTGGCGGCAGCTGCCGACGCCGATCATTCACGTGCTCGGAGCGGCCGCACTCGCCGGGTCCCGTGCCCGACCTGTCCGTCGCCGCGCGTGGGCACGGGTCGTGTTCGAACTTCTCATCACGACAGCGACATCGGCCGAGTCGGGGTTCGACGACGACACATGGATCCGCCTCGTCCACCTGTTCGCGGACATCACTCGAACGTCCGCGGACACGGTCGGCGACAGCGGGCTGTACCAAGTCGCGTTAGACGCTCTCAGTAACACGCTCAGTAGCGCTGACGCTCTAGGCGTCGGTGTGGAGCACCGTCGACGCCTCGCGCGCACGTGCCTAGCATCGGTCCGTCACCAAGGACCAGTCGAGCTGCTCGACAGGGGGCTGCGCGCGGCACTAGACGCCGCTGACTTCGCCGAAGGCGCGACGAAGATCGACTTGCAAGATCTCGCGGCCCGGATCCACAGCCTGCGTGCCGACCTTGACACAAGCAGTGACGACCGGCGCGCTGCCATCCGGCTCTGGACCGACGCCATCTCGACAGTAGGGCCGGTCCGAGCTGACGGGCTCGGCGTGCGGCTGCGCGTGAATCTGGCCAGTGAGCTCGGCCTTCTCGCGAAGGCGACGGGAGACGAATGCATCCTCCGGCAATCGATAGCCATGTACTACGCCGCCCGCCGTGCGCGTCCGACACGCGACGAACACCCCCACATTCTCGCGGGATTAGCGAACCGCTACCGCCAGCTCTACGATCTGACCTCGCGGCGTGAGCATCTCGATCGCAGCATCGACCTCGGCCGGAAATCCGTCGACGCAATCCCCGACGACATCGCGCGCTCCATCGCCGTCAACAACCAAGCAACGCGATACAGGCGTCGCTACGAAGACTTCGGCGACCCCGACGACATCGACGTCGCGATCATCCTCGCCGAGCGAGCGGTCATGCTCATGCCGTCAAACCGCATCGAATACCCACGCTGGCTCGCGAACCTCTCCCAGCACTACCGCCTCCGCGCCGAACTCACCGGTGACAGAAGCGACATCACCAAGGCTCGTGTTACCGCGCGTACGGCCCTGCGCAGCGGTGGCGACCGCGATGATGGAGTCCTCGATGCGTACGTGTCTGCCGAACTTCTCACGCCAGGGCTATCCGTTAGACGTCTGGACCGTCTCGTCCGACTGACGGAAAGCGCAGCGGAACGGCAAGGGTCACCGAGCCAAGTCGCCTTACGTCACGCGAACGTAGCTCACGTACGCGCACGCAGGTTCGAGCAGACCGGCTCACCGGAAGACGCCGAACGCGCCGCGGGAGCATGGGACACGGCGCTGGCCAACAGTTCACGCACCCACGTCGACCACGTCGGCATGCTCACACAAGCGGGCGCGGGCGCGGAGCTGCTATACGAGGCGACCGGTGACCCCAGTTGGCTGCTCCGCGCCGTGGAACGCCACCGACAGGCCTTACACGTCGCGGGATCGCGGGGGCTGTCCGGCCCCGTAACCGCCGTCATCAACGTGAATCTAGCGAACAGCCTCGCGCGGCACGGCGAGGTCGTGCTGTCACGCGACGACTTGGACGAGGCAATACGCGCCGCCGAGCGCGCCGTCCGCACCGCGAGCGCCACGCAACGCGAAGCCGCGCATACCGCGCTCGGCGGAGCCCTACTAGCGCGCCACGAACATCAAGCCGAGCAAGAAGGCCGCGCCCGAGCCGCCGACGGACGACGCGCGATCGCTCAGTATCGCGCCGCGTACGCCGCCGCACCGACCGACCGCAGCCGACGCGCCGCCGCCGGCAACATCGCGAACGCGCTGTTCCACGTCGGGTACACCCTCGGAGATCTCACCCTGTTGAACGAATCGACGCATTGGTATCAGCTCGCGACCACTGCCACCGACCCAGGCGACACGGCTGCTGCGATCAGGCTCACGAATCTCGGCTTCGCCGCGCTCACCGTCGCCGGCAGCGAACCTGACGCCACGGCGCGACAGCGTCATCTCGCCGTCGCCGAGCAAGCGTTCGATGACGCGAGCCGCACGTCCGGTGCACTAGTCGATCTTCGTGTGGCTCTAGGCCGGGCTCGCACGGCCGCAGCGAAGGGTGCGTGGTCAGCGGCGGCGGACGCCGCCGAGAACGCCGCGCGAGCATTCCAGGAGTCCGCCGCATCTTTCACCGGTGGCCGTTACGCGCAATCGACGCTGCGACTCGGCGCGCCCGCAGCCGCTCTTGGCGCCCTCGCCCACATCCGCTCCGGCAACACCGACCACGCGGTAACACATTTGGAACGGACCCGCGGAATCCTGCTGAGGTCCGAGATGCTTCACGCCTCCGCGGCCGTCGAGGCGTTCACCACCACCGGGGACATCGACAGTGCGCAGAGACTTCGGACGCTCATCCAGGAGGCTCGCGTCCTCGACTCGCGTCTGTCCGAACATGCTACGGACGCTGACCGTGTCACGTTGCGCGCGCTGCGGGCGACCATTGACTCGTTGACGGTTACCGCGTACCCGGCACTAAGCCAGGTCGACACCGACGCAACACCCGACGCTTCCGCGGCCCGTGCTCTCGCACGTACCGGGACCCCACTCGCGTACCTCATCGGCGATGACCATGGCGGGGTCGTCGTCCTCGTCGAGCCGGACGGGACCATGACCGCTCACGACGCGCCGGAGCTGGCGACGAGGGTCGCCGGACGCCGCGCCCGAACCTTTCGCCGGCTCATGCTCGATCAGACGACCGTCTTCGCGCAGCAGCGCTTCCGTACCGCCCTAGGAAACCTCCTTCAGGACCTGGGTGGAACCGTCGGGAGGCTTCTGCAGTCCCTGACTGAAGGAAGCGGCCGGCTGATCATCGTGCCCGTGGGGCCGCTCGCCGGGATCCCTTGGCACGCCATGGAAATCGAGGGCCAGCCGCTCCTCCGCAGCACTGAGGTGACGTATCAGCCGACCGCTACGCTCGGACTTGCCGCCTCTCGCCGACCACGCCCGCCTCGGTCGCGATGGTGCACCGTGAGCTTCGTTCCCGACGATGACCGGCGCTGGAGCATGACCGCTGAAGCTGCCGCGGTAGCTCGACAATGGCGCGGGCACGCCCGTTCTCTCGACATCCACGAGATCACCGGCGACGTCGCGTCCATCGCGTCAGTGGGGAGCGCATTCGCGAACAGTGCGGTAGCCCACGTCGCGGCGCACGCGCTGGAACGGCCGCTGGTAAGTGAAAGCGGCATCGTGCTCGCGGACGGCGCCCTGTCCGCGCGACGGCTACTAGCTACCGGCGCACCGTCCGAGCTGATGTTCCTTGCTGCGTGCAGTACCGGCAAACCTCTCCTTGAAGACGAAGAGCAGTTCACGGTGGCCGCCGCCGGCCTGGCCGCCGGCGCGTTGAGCGTCATCTCGACGCTTTGGCCGGTCCCGGATGTCGCCGGACCAATTGTCGCCGCACGGTTCTACGATGCGTGGCTCGCCGGCGCATCCGCTGCCGCTGCGCTGCGTGCCACGCAACTGCAGATGCTTGATGACAGCGAGTTCCGCGACCCGCTTTTTTGGGCGCCCTACACCGTCACCGGCGGCTGACCGAGACCCCGTTTCGTCGCACCGCTCCGGACAGAAGGTCTCAACGTCGTGGGTCGAGCCGCAGAACTACACGGCGAGCGGGAGCCCTGGCAGGTCCGCGGCCGCTGCGCCGACGCTGACGCCAGCGACCAACAGCGCCAGCCCGATCATCCATGACGCGCGCAGGACCCCCGGGCTGCGGTTGAGCTGCTGCCCGAGCGACCGATGCTTTCGCTCGGCCACGGCCACGGCCACGGCGCCGTCGCTGGAGCAGCGGTCGCCGCACCCTCGGTCGCCGTTGTCATTGCCGCAGGTCGCGCCGGCCGAACGCCGTGCCTCCTGTGGTTCGCGAGGCTCGACCGAGGGACCAAACCGGGAATCAGGCAGGATGGACCCCGGTTGGGCTTGGAGAACGCGAGGACGGCCGCTGGATCCGCTGGCGGTGACGGACCGCGGCAGGGAGGTGGCGGGGTCGTGAACCGCCCGCGCCGTGTGGC
>JAVEEG010000194.1 GCA_030840585.1 Frankiaceae bacterium
TACGACCAACTGACCAGCCATCACTACCGCGGCGCCGTCGTTGCGATCCAGCCGACTACCGGAGCCATCCTCGCGCTGGTGTCCACACCGTCGTACGACCCGGGCCGGGTCTCGACGCACAGCCCGAAGGCGAACACCGCGGCCTGGAACTCCTACCTGCACGATCCGGATCAGCCGATGCTCGACCGGGCGATCTCACAGACGTATCCGCCCGGCTCGACGTTCAAGGTGATTACGACGGCGGCCGCGCTGTCGACCGGCAATTACACGCCGGACACCGTGATCCCAGCACCGGATCGATTGACGTTCAGGGACGGCAAGCCGCTCGGCAACTTCGCCGGTGAGACCTGCAGCTCGTCCGGCCGGATGACGTTGCGCGACGCGCTGCGGCAGTCGTGCAACACCGCATACGGCGCGCTCGGCGTGCACCTCGGCAGCAGCCGCATCGTCGACCAGGCCGAGGCGTTCGGGGTCGGCCGGTCGCTGTCCATCCCGATGCCGGTCGTGTCCAGCCGGGTGCCGCACGAGACCGCCGCGCCGTTCACTGCGCAGGAGGCGATCGGCCAGCACGACGACGCGGTGACGCCGTTGCAGATGGCGATGGTCGCGGCCGGCATCGCGAACGGCGGCGAGGTCATGCGGCCGTACCTCGTCGCGCAGGAGCGCGCGCCCGACTCGTCGGTGCTGTCGCAGACGACGCCGGAGAAGTTGTCCCGCGCGGTGTCCGCGACGGTCGCGCGCGAACTCACCTCGATGATGGAGACCGTCGTCTCGTCCGGCACCGGCACCGCGGCGCAGATCCCCGGCGTTGTCGTCGCGGGCAAGACCGGTACGGCGCAACACGGCGGCGCGTCGCCGTATGCATGGTTCATCGCCTTCGCGCCGGCGACGAATCCGTCGGTCGCGATCGCGGTCGTCGTCGAGAACACCCAGCCCAAGGACACCGGCGGCGTCGTCGCGGCACCGATCGCGCGCGCGGTCATGCAGGCGGTGCTGGCCAAGTGACGCTGTCGCCCGATCTCACTCTCGCCGATCGCTACGCGCTGGAGGAACGCGTCGCGGTCGGCGGAATGGGCGAGGTGTGGCGGGCCCGCGACGTCGTGCTCGACCGGCGGGTCGCGGTCAAGGTGTTGAAGGCGGAGTATGCCGCCGACCCGCGGTTCCTCGACCGGTTCCGGGCCGAAGCCAAGCACGCGGCCGGACTCTCGCACCCGGGCATCGCCAGCGTCTTCGACTATGGCGAGGTCGGCGACATGGCGTTCCTCGTCATGGAGTACGTCGATGGTGAGGCGCTGTCCGGGTTGCTGGCTCGACTCGGCCCGTTGCCGGTCGATCGGGCTCTCGACATCGTCGGCCAGGCCGGGCTCGCGTTGCAGGCCGCGCACGACGCCGGCGTAGTGCACCGCGACGTCAAGCCGGGCAATCTGTTGGTCCGCCCGGACGGCGTCGTGAAGGTGACCGACTTCGGCATCGCCCGAGTCGTCGACGCCGCGCCGATCACCCAGACCGGAATGGTCGTCGGCACGGCGGCGTACCTCTCGCCCGAACAGGCGGCCGGCCGGTCGATCACGCCCGCGTCCGACGTCTACTCGCTTGGCGTCGTCAGCTACGAATGCCTCACCGGTGAGCGGCCGTTCGCCGGTGACTCTGCCGTGGCGATCGCGATGGCGCACGTCTCCGCGCCGCCGCCGCCGCTGCCCAAGGACACACCGCCGATCGTGGCGGATCTCGTCAACCGCGCACTGGAGAAGGAGCCCGACCGGCGACCGGCATCGGCCGGTGACTTCGGCCGCACCGCGCTCGCATTGGCGACCACTCTGCGCGAGGGCAACGGCGATACGCGGTTGCTGACGGCGGCGTACCCGACGGCCGCCGAAACCGCCGCGACCCCTGCGGCCGGCGCGCGGGTTCCGGATGACGCCGAACGGCGGCGATTGCGCAACATCTTCATCGCCGTCGGCGCGGCGGTGGTGATTCTCGGCTTCCTGCTGCTGCACTCGTGCGCAGGAGGGGCGCAGCAAGTGACGATGCCGCCGGTGACCGGGCAGACCTACAGCCAAGCGGCGAAGGCACTACACGCGGTCGGGCTGAACGCGACGAAACACGTCATTCACGACGCCAGCCACCCAGCGAATTACGTGCTCGGCCAGTCGATCGCCCGCGGCACGCGGGTGGGCTCGGGCAGCAGCGTCGCGCTGACCGTCGCGAGCGGACCGCGCGGTGAGACGGTCAACCCAAAGGATTACGTCGGCCAGCCCGCCGACCGGGTGACCGCGGCGCTGCGAGCGAAGAACCTGATCGTCTCGACGACGACCGCCGACAGCCAAGACTTCCCGGCCGGCACCGTCGTCTCGATCGCGCCGAGCGGACTGCTGCACGAAGGCGACACCGTCACGATCACGGTCGCTACTGCGCCCAAGCACGAGCACAAGGGCGGCGGCCATGACCACTAGTCCGCTGCTCGCCGGTCGCTACCAGATCGGCGAGGTCATCGGCCATGGCGGGATGGCCGAGGTGCACCGCGGCCGCGACGTCCGGCTCGGCCGCGATGTCGCGATCAAACTGCTCCGCCCGGACCTTGCCCGCGACCCGTCGTTCCAGGGTCGGTTCCGCCGCGAGGCGCAAGCCGCCGCGGCACTCAACCACCCCGCGATCGTCGCGGTCTACGACACCGGCGAAGACCGTCGCGACGACACCGTCACGCCGTACATCGTCATGGAGTACGTCGAAGGCCGGACGTTGCGCGACGTACTCGCGGCGGAAGGACGGCTGCTGCCGCAGCGCGCGCTCGAGATCACCGCGCAGATCTGCGCTGCGCTTGAACAGGCGCACCGCGCCGGCATCGTGCACCGCGACATCAAGCCGGCCAACGTGATGCTGACCGACACCGGCGAAGTGAAGGTGATGGACTTCGGCATCGCCCGCGCGGTGACCGGTTCGTCGTCGACGATGACGCAGACCGCGGCCGTGATCGGCACCGCGCACTACCTGTCGCCGGAGCAGGCCCGCGGCGAGCACGTCGATGCCCGCAGCGACATCTACTCGACCGGCTGCATGCTGTACGAACTACTGACCGGAGGTCCGCCGTTCGCCGGTGAGACGCCGGTCGCGGTCGCGTACCAACACGTGCGCGAGGACCCGGTGCCGCCGTCGCGAATCGAGCCGGACGTCAACGAGTCGGTCGACGCGATCGTGCTGACCGCGATGGCGAAGAACCCGGCGAACCGGTACCAGACCGCCGCCGACATGCGCAGCGACATCGAGCGCGCACTTGCCGGTCAACCGGTCGAAGCGATCCCGGTCATGGGCGAGGAGAACACCGGCGGGCTACTGCCACCGCCGCCGACGACGGTGCTGATCCGCCAGCCACCGCCGCGGCGCGGTCGCGCGCTCGCCTACACGATGCTCGGCGTCGCGACGTTGCTGGTCTTCTTCGTCGCGCTGCTGCTCGCTCGCAGCCTGCTCTCCGGTGGCACCAGCGACATCAACACTCCGAATGTCATCGGGCAGAGCTTCGAAGATGCCCGCGCGACGTTGCTGGCCAGCGGTCTCAAGGTCGGCAAGGTCACTCACTCGTACAGCAAGACGGTGCCGGCCAATACCGTGATCGGCCAGACTCCCGAGCCGCAGATCCTGCTGGCGAAAGGATCGTCGGTCGACCTCGACGTGTCGCTCGGCATTCACTACGTCAACGTGCCGACGAACCTGATCGGCCTCAGCCAAACGGACGCGACGAAGAACCTCTCCGCGGTCGGGTTGAAGGTCAAGCAGATCGTGCCGCGCAACTCCAACCAGCCGGCTGGTCAGGTGCTCGACGTGGATCCGCCTGGTGGGACTCAGGTGCCTTTCGGCAGCGGCGTCACATTGGTCGTGTCGAACGGCAAGGTGCAGGTGCCGAACGTCGTCGGCAAGACCGTGCAGGAAGCCGCGCAGGCATTGGCCGCGGCCGGCTTCCAGGTGACCCTCGATCCGCCGTCGTCGTCGCCGACCGCATTGGTGTTGTCGCAGAACCCGGCGGCGGGATCGTTCGCGCCGTACAGCTCGTTCGTCACGTTGCACACCGACGCCCCGACACCGACGCCGACTACGCCGTCACCGAGCCCGTCGCCGACGCCGAGCGAGTCGCCGACGCCTTCGCCGTCTCCCTCACCGTCGCCCAGCGCGTCGCCGTCTCCGACGTAACCGACGCGTTAGACCGCGTGCTCGCGCTGTCGATCCAACGCCGCGGACAGCGCCGGCACCCGCGCGGTCGCGTCCGCGTCGCCGCAGGTCCGGAGCCAGTTGGCGAGCAGCAAGTGACCGCCTTCGGTCAGCACCGACTCGGGGTGAAACTGCACGCCCTCCACCGCGAGGTCGCGATGGCGAAGACCCATGACCACACCACTGATCGTGCTGCGCGCGGTGACGTCGAGCTCGGCCGGCAACGAAGCCTCGTCGACCGCAAGCGAGTGGTACCTCGTCGCGATGAACGGATCCGGCAGCCCGTGCAGCACGCCGGCACCTTCGTGGGTCACCTCGCTGACCTTGCCGTGCAACAACTCCGGCGCCCGTACGACGGTCCCGCCGTA
>JAVEEG010000196.1 GCA_030840585.1 Frankiaceae bacterium
CAAACCGTACGTACGTTTTGCCCGCCGGTCGCCTGGGACGCGTGCGCCGCGAGCGCCGCCTGCTTGGCCCGGACGTAGCGCCGTACGTCGAGAACGTGGGTGATCTCGGCCCGCCCCCGGTACGCACGGTCAAAGTCGGTCGCGCGGACCCCGCCCGGCCGCACACCGAGCCGGTTCAGCAGCCGAACCCCGCGCTGCAGAGCGTCCCGGTCGACGGTCGCCTCGAGCACCCGCGGCGGCTTGGCGGCGCCGGCCGCGGCGAGCAGCCCGACCTCGCGGACCCGGACGTGGTCCCGGTGGCCGTACCCGCCTGCCTCGTCGTACACCGTGAGCAGGTCGGCGCTCTCCTCGTCGAGCACCGCGCGCAGCCGGGCCGCGGCCTCCTCGACCGGGGCGGCGCAGAACGAGCCGGGCGGCGGTACGGCGGGCTCGTTGAGTCCGGAATCGCCGTATCCGAGGTTGACGACGCGGGCCACGCCGAGGGCCAAGGCGGCCCGGTCGAGCTCGGCCGCCCGGACCGCGCCGAGATCCCCGCCCGCGCCGGCCGAACCGGTCAAACCGCGCTCTCCGGACGTGGCCACCACGAGGACCACCCGGTGACCCTCGGCGCTACACCGCGCAAGTGTCCCGCCGGTGAACAGCGCTTCATCATCAGGATGAGCGTGAAAGGCCACTAAGGTATGGGCTGTCATGCGGATTCTCCACGTCACCGATGCCTACCTTCCCAGACTCGGCGGCATCGAGATGCATGTGCACGACCTCGCCCGCGCGCAGGCGCTCGCCGGCGACGACGTCGACATCCTCACTATGACCCGCTCGTACGGCGCTCAGGACGTGCCGGCAACCTCCGACGTACTGCGTCCGGACGACTCGGTCGGCAACGTCGGCAAGCTGCGGTTCCTGTTCGCACACCGCGACTACGGCGTCCGCGGCGACTACGACATCGTGCACACGCACTGCTCGACGGTCTCGCCGATGTCGTTCTTCGCGTTCGGCACACCGGGCGTGCCGCGCATCATGACCGTGCATTCGCTGTGGCGCCGCTACACCCCGCTCTACCGCGGCTTCGACTACGCGCTCAACTGGAGCACCTGGCCGGTCCGCTGGACCGCGGTCAGTGACGTCGCCGCGGACGGGGTACGGCGGGCGGCGCACAAGCCCGTCCACGTCGCCGTACTGCCCAACGGCATCGACCTCGACCAGTGGCGGCACATCACCCGCGACAGCGAGCCTGGGCATCTGCGGATCCTCGCGGTGATGCGCTTGTCGACCCGCAAGCGACCGCAGTCGTTGCTGCGCATCCTGCACCGCTTGCGCGACACCGTGCCGGCATCGACCAAGCTGACCGCGACCATCCTCGGCGACGGCCCGTCGCGACAGGCCATGGAGCGCTATCTCGACCGGCACGACATGTCGTCGTGGGTGTCGCTGCCCGGTCACCTTCCGCGCACCGAGGTCGCCCACGCGATGGCTGCGTCCGACGTGTTCGTCGCGCCCGCGGTGCTCGAGTCGTTCGGCATCGCCGCGCTCGAGGCGCACGCGGCCGGACTGCCGGTCGTCGGCCGCAGCGGCACCGGCCTCTCCGACTTCATCCGTAACGGCGAAGGCGGTGTGCTGGTCGGCAGCGACCGCGAGATGACGCACGTCCTCGCCCGAATGGCCACCGAACGGATCCACGAGAGTGTGCTGCCGTCGACGTCGTTGGCGCAGTTCGCGTGGCCGCGGGTCGTCGAGCGTCACCGTGAGCTGTACGCCGAGGCCGGTGCGGCCGCGGGTCGCGGTGAGCCGGCCGTACTTCGGGCGTCATGACCGCGCAGGCTGATCTGGCCACCACAACCGACGTCGTTGCTCGGCGGGCGGATGGTCGCACCGGCATCCTCGCCCGGGTCCCGCTCGCGCGCCGGCTGCCGTGGTACTTCGAAGCACTCATCGCTGTCGCGTTCTACTGGCTGTACAACCTCGTCCAAGCCGCGACCGAAAGCGATGTCGCGCAGGCGACCCATCACGGCATGGATCTCGTCCGGCTCGAACAACACATGCACTGGTGGGCCGAGCCCGACATCAACCGTTGGGTCACGGGGATTCACTGGCTCGCGCTCATCGACGGCTACTGGTACGCGCTCGCGCACGTAGTCGTCACGGCCTGCGTGCTCGCGTACTTGTGGTGGCGGCAGCCGAGGGTGCAGGCCGCACTGCGCAACGCGCTGATCGCGATGAGTGTCGCGGCGCTCGCGGTGTACTGGCTCTACCCGGTCGCGCCGCCGCGGCTCACGGTGACCGGCATGACAGACACGTTGGTTTCCAACGACATTCTCGGTGCCGCGCACCTGCATCGTGGCCTGGTGAATCTCTACGCGGCGATGCCGAGCCTGCACGTCGCATGGGCCTGCTGGTGTGCCGCCGCGATCACGCTCACGTCAAACCACCGGGCCCGTTACCTCGCCTGGCTGTACCCGATCGCGATGACGTTCGTCGTCGTCGGGACCGCCAACCATTACTTCGTCGATGCGATCGCGGGCCTGCTGTTGGCCGCCGTACCGCTCGCGATCGTCACCCTCCGGACGCGGAGAAGTGCTGGTAGTCCGGCGAGCTCGACCACCGCCCTCCCCATCCCCAGCCAACCGCGCTGAACGCGCGCACCGGCGCGCTGTCGGGCACGATCATCCCGGGACGTACGTCACCGCGGTGCGTATAGGTCGTCGCGCCGGGCGGGTACACGCGACCGTCGAGGGTGTACGGGTTCTCGTACGGATCGATGTCGACCGCTTGGCCATAGGCATGCGCGGACCAATGCTTCGGCCCGTCGGCAACGGCGTACCGGCAGTTGAACGCGGAGGTGTTGTCGGCCGCCATCGAGCGGTTGTCGTCGCCGCCGTACGCCGAGACGGGTGTCACCTTCCGGATCGGGAAGCGCGCGTCGTACATCCGCCGCCAGGCTTCGCGCATCGCGTCGACGGCGACGGTCGCGACGATCAGCGTGCCGGTGTGCGCGCGGGCGTCGAAGCCCCA
>JAVEEG010000387.1 GCA_030840585.1 Frankiaceae bacterium
GCATCAGCGCTGGCGCAATCGTCGACGGCAACGCTCCGCGGTAAGGTCACGGACGCCTCCGGAGCCACCGTAGCGGGCGCAGAAGTCAATGCCGTTTCGACGACGACCGGGTTCGTGCACACGGCCAGGTCAGCGGCGAACGGTTCGTACCTCCTGGCCGGCCTGACGCCGGGACCGTACAACATCGTGGTGGCCGCGCCGGGCAGTGAGCCGGTCCAGCGCGAACTGGAGGTCCGGGTCGGCCAGACCGTCGACGTCGACTTCCAGCTCACGAATCAGCTCCGGGTGAACGAGGCCATCACGGTCGTCGGGAACCAGATGGCCGATACGAAGGCGACGGAGATCGGCACGAACGTCACGCCGCAGCAGATGGAAGCGCTGCCGCAGAACGATCGTAACTTTCTCAACTTCGCGCAGCTCGCCCCCGGCATCACCATGTCGACCGATCCGGCCAACAAGACGATCAGCGCCGCCGGTCAGCCCGCGTCACAGACCAACGTCTTCATCGACGGCGTCAGCTTCAAGAATGACGTGCAGCCCGGCGGCGTAGCCGGCCAGAACTCCAGCCGGGGAAACCCGTTTCCGCAGAACGCGGTGCAGGAGTTCCGCGTGCTGACGCAGAACTACAGCGCGCAGTACGACCACGCCTCGACGGCCGTGATCACCGCCGTCACCAAGTCCGGCACGAACAAGTTCGATGGGAACGCGTTCTACTTTTACCAGCCGCGCGCCTGGGTCGGGCAGTTGCCGCAGAACTTTCGATTCGATACGGCGGCCACCAATGCCGAATACAAGCGCTCGCAGTACGGCGTCGACTTCGGTGGTCCGATCGTAAAGGACAAGCTCCATTTCTTCGTGGCGGTGGAAGTGCTGGACGAGCATGCGGTGCAGACGGTGTCGCCGGGAACCCCGCCTCCGGGCGCGATCAACATCCCGAGCCTCTCGCAATTCGCCGGTACATTCGCCAGCCCGTTCCATTCGAATCTGGCGTTCGGGAAAGTGAGCTGGGAGGCGTCCGCCAAACAGCTGCTCGATTTCTCGAGCAGCTACCGCCATGAGAAAGACCTCTCCGGGTTCGGCGGCGTGGCCACGCGGCAATCGGCGGAAAACAAGAAGAACGATGTCTACAACGTCGCCGCCCGCGATCAGTGGACGGGAAACAACACATTGAATCAGGCTTCGTTGAGCTGGCAGAAGTACAGCTGGGACCCGACGGCGCTCGATCTGAATACGGTCGGGCAGAACTACTTCGGCATCATCCGGATCGGCGGCCGCGACACGACGCAGCTCTGGTCGCAGAAACGTCTCGAGCTCCGCGACGACTTCACCAAAGCAGGGTTCACTCTGGCCGGCCAACACACGTTCCAGTTCGGCGGGAATCTCGATCGGCTCAACTACAACGTGGACAAGAACCTGAACACCAATCCGGTGTTCAACTACAGAGCGGACGAGCATTTCGCCATTCCGTTCGAGGCGCTGTACGGATTCGGCAACTCTAATTACAAAGCGAACAACGGCGAATACGGCGTCTACGCGCAGGACAACTGGGTCGTCAATCCGCAGCTCAACCTGAATCTGGGACTGCGGTGGGATTACGAGTCGCACATGATCGACACGAGCTTCGTGACGCCGGCCAGCGCGGTCACGGCGCTCACCGGCAAGGTGTCGTCAAATTACTTCTCGAACGGCAACTCACGCAGTGCGTACAAGGGCGAGATTCAGCCGCGACTCGGATTCTCGTACGACCTCTTCGCCAACAGCCGGTCGGTCGTCTTCGGCGGCGCCGGCCGCTATTACGACCGGCTCTACCTCGCCGCCGGTCTCGATGAGCGCTTCCACGTACAGTACCCGACCTATCGCTTCCAGTTCTCGACGACAGGGTGCGACCCGGCGATCACCGCCTGCACGCCGGGACAGCCGCTGCTCTGGAAAAACTCGTATCTCAGCCGCGCCGCCCTCAATCAGCTGATCGCGCAGGGTACGACGCGTCCGGAGTTGTTCCTCGTCGACAACGAGACGAAGCCGCCGTACTCCGATCAGTGGAACATCGGCTACCGCCAGGCGTTCGGTCAGCTCGTGGCCTCCGCCAGCTACAACGTCGTCCGTGGCTACCGCGGATTCTCATGGGCACCGGCCAGCGGCCATTGCTGCATTTCGGGTGGCCCCGACTACGGAAGCACGTTCATCTCATTTTCTTCGAAGCGCTACTGGTACGACGGCACGTACGTCACCCTGGAGCGTCCGTACAGCTCGCAGTCGCGCTGGGGAACGCAGATCTCCTGGACGCATGCGAAAGCGACGTCGAACGGCAGCAGTGACCTCTTCATGTTCGACTATGCGACACCTGCCGACTACCCGCATCACATCGTCGAAGGGACGCAGCGCGACCGCATTGTCACGAGCGCCATCGTCGGTCTGCCGGCCGGTCGTCGCTTCAGCATGATCGCCACGCTCGGCACGGGAGGCGGCGTGCCGGTCCATGACTTCTCGCGGGGGTTCGGACCGGGCCAGGGCATCCCGTTCAGCACCCTCACGGTCTATCCGGCACGCAAGCACGGCTTCGCCGAGCGCAACCTCGACATGCGGCTGGAGAAGTCGGTTCCGGTCGCCGGCGGCACGTCGGCCGGCATCGTCGCCGAGGTCTTCAACGCGTTCAACAATTTCCAGGGAGGATGCCTAAACAACTTCCTGCCGCCCGGCGGGGATCCGAATTTCGGGAAATCGAATTGCGTCGTGAACCTGCCGCGCCGCTACCAGCTCGGTGTAAAGGTCGGCTTCTAGGCGGCGGGCACGGCCCGCAGCGTTGGTTGGCATAGCCCGTTCGCACGGGTCGTACAAATGACACCGCCGCTACCGGACGACGAGATACAGTCAACGCGACAAATACAGAGCGGCGGGCTTCGGCCCGCCGCCCCTTCTTCTGAACGGAATCGGACATGCGCCTGATCGCGACGCTGCTGATTGTCGCCACCCTCACGTCCTGCGTGCAGGCGTCGATCAAATCGCGTGCGGTGGTTCCCCCAGCGAGCGACGACGTCTTGCTCGATGACGTCGAGCACCGCAGCTT
>JAVEEG010000217.1 GCA_030840585.1 Frankiaceae bacterium
TGTGGGTTGCTCGTTCCATCTTGGCGCGATCGGCGAGGCGAGAAACATCCGCGTTCGCGACCATCACCACTGAGCCGCCGGCGGCCAATGGCACGAGCAGGCTTGCGTCGAGCCCGTGCACCGTCGCCAGCGTCAGCGTCGACAAGATCCGCGCGCCGCGCGATACGTCGTGTTCCGCCGCTGCGTGAACTGCAGCCGCAGCCAACTCGGCCGTCGTCCACTCCCGACCGTGCGCCCGTAACGCAAGCGACGCCCCCGGCGCCGGCGCGGACATCAACGCATCCGGCTGCGGCAACACGGCGGCCGTGAACGCGCGCGGTTCAGCCGGTAGCGCGAGACCCGCACCATCGAGATCCACGCAGGCGCCGTACTCCCACGCGCCCAACGCGACGACAACAGACAGCCAGTGATCCGCCGGCGACAACACCACCGGCTCGCCGGCATCCAACCCGTATTCGTCGGCCAGCAGATTCGCCGTCTTCGCCGCCCAGTTCGCCAGTGTCGCGACCGACAACTCGATCCGCTCGCCGGTCGCGTCGTCGTACCACGTCAGGAACGGTCGCGCGCTGTCGCGACGTACCTCGGCGGCGAGCAGCGAGGGGACGGTCACGAACCCATCGTCTGCGACCCCGCGCGATCGTCGACGCACGGGGCCGGATTGCGTGCGTGCTCACGCACCTTGTGCGGCACCTGCAACATCCGCAGCAACGTCACCAACGCGACGCCGCCGACCATGTTGCCGAGCGCCGCCCACCCTGCGGTCGCCGCCCAGTCGAGGTACCCGTACGACGTGTGGCCGGTGTGCAGGCCGGCGAAGATGAGCAGCGAGTTGACGATCGCGTGGTTCAACTGCAAGCCGGCCAGCAGGAAACCGGTCGTCACCGCCGGCACCAGCTTCACGGCCGTCGACTCGGTCGCGTGCTGCATCCACGTCATCAACGTGATGACCGCGCCGCCGAGCAACGCCAGCGAGAACGCCCGCCAGCCGAGACCGAGGTCGATGTAGTGCTGGCCGGCCTCGGCGGCGACCTTGTGCACGTCCGGAAACCCGTCAATGACCAGCCGGGTGATGATCCAGCCGCCGACGAGGTTCATCACCGCGGTCGCGCCCCACAACCGCAGCAGCGAACGGAACCGCGACTGCCGGGCGATCACCGCGCTGACCGGGACCAGGAAGTCCTCGGTGAACAGCTCGCTGCGGGCCAGGGTCAGCGCGATGAAGCCGACCGAGAACGCGAGACCGGCGAGCAACTTGTTTCCGGTCCGCGCCTCGACGACGAGCATCGCCATCACGCCGGTGCCGACATCGATGCCGCCGACCATTCCGGTCGACAGCAGCGGCAGCCACTTGCGGTGCATCCGGCGCCGGCCCTCGTCGACCGTGCGCTGCAGGGTGTCCTCGACCTCCTGCTCGTTCAGGCCGCCGCTGCCCTGCACCTCCTCGCCGTCGTCCCGCCCGCGCTCGTCGGGGTACGGGGTGGCCGCCTGGTCCTCGGTCTTCGTCGACACGGGACGCGGCCTACCCCGCCCCGCCCCGCGAAACCGGCCGCAACCCGCCCCACGCCCGGTTCCTGTGAGTTTGGCCCCCGCGGTAGCCATGTGACTGAAGTGACGGCAGGGTAGAGCCGACTCTTCTTAGGACAATCGAAAAGCCCTCGTCGCTGGAGCTGTCACGTGCGCCGCCTGTCCGCCGCCTCGGTGCCCACCGTTGCCGGGCTCGTCCTCGCCGCCACCGCGGTGGTCCTCGGCGTACCCGTAATCGGTACGTCGGGTGCCGACGCGCGCCCGGTCGCGCCGACCACGGCGACCATCCCGGTCCGCGCGCTGCCCGCGACCCGCGGCGTCGTGGCGGACACGGGGGAGCGCAGCACCCGCAAGTTCGGCCTCGTCGGCGCGACCTGGCGGACCGGCAGCCTCGGCAGGGGCGCCCGGGTCGAGGTACGGGTCCGGCAGGCCGGCCACTGGTCGTCGTGGTCGCCGCTGACCACCCCGGACGGCGGCCCCGATGACGGCAGCCGCGACGCCCGCGCCGCCGCCACCCGCCACGTCACCGCGACCGATCCGCTCTGGGTCGGATCCGCCGACGGCGTCGAGGCCCGGGTGGTGTCCCCGGCCGGCCATCCGATGACGGCCGCACCGCAGGGCCTTTCCGTCGTACTCGTCGATGGCGGGAGCAGCCCGGCCGACGCCGCGGCGCACCCGGCCGGCGCGACATCGACCGCCGCCGCGGCCCAGTCACAGCCGACGGTCTACACGCGCGCGCAATGGGGCGCCGACGAGCGGTTGCGCACCCGCAACTCCGGCTGCGGCACGCCCGACTACGGCTCGACCATCAAGATGGGCTTCCTGCACCACACCGACGGCACGAACGGCTACACCAGCAGCGCGGTGCCCTCGATCATCCGCTCGATCTACGCCTACCACGTCGAGTCCAACGGCTGGTGCGACATCGGCTACAACTTCCTGGTCGACCGCTTCGGTCGGATCTGGGAAGGCCGGTACGGCGGCATCACCAAGCCGGTGATCGGCGCGCACACCGGTGGCTTCAACACCGACTCGTTCGGCGTCTCGCTGATCGGCAACTTCACCGGTACGACGCCGCCGGCCACGATGGTGAGTGCCGCGGAGAAGTTGTTCGCCTGGCGGCTCGGGTCCTACTACCGCGACCCGACCGCGACCACGACGATGCTGGCCGGATCCTTCGGCGGGTCGCGCTACCCCACCGGCTCGACCGTCACGTTCAAGGTCGTGTCCGGGCATCGAGACGCGGACACGACGACCTGCCCGGGCAGTTACGCGTACGCGAAGTTGCCGACGATCCGCACCGCGGTGAAGTCGTTGATCGGCGCCGGTCTCGTCGCGCCGACAATCAGCCCGACGACGATCCGGATGGCCTCGGGCCAGACCGTCGGCGTGCACGCCGGCGTCCTCGCATCGCAGAGCTGGAAGCTGACCGTCAGCAACTCGACCGGCGCCGTCGTCCGCAGCCTCACCGGCACCGCCAGCCCGACCACTCCGGTGGCCGGAACGTGGGACGGCACCGACGACCTCGGCGTGCCGGTGCCACCGGGGACCTACACGGTTGGTCTGACGAGCACGACGTCCACGAGCGCCGCGCTGCCGTACTCCACCAAGGTCACCGTCACGCCGCCGGTCACGGTGACCGGCCCGGCGCAGACCGGTTACGGCCAGCCGGTGACGCTCTCGGGCACGGCCCCGCCCGGCACCGACGTGACGCTGTCGCTGAGCCGTGGGGCCACCGCGTTGCCGCCGCAGACGATTCACACGACCGCCCCGAGCTGGACCGCGACGTTCACCGCCAACGAGGACTACACCTGGTCCGCGGCGGTCAACGGCTTCAGCACCGCGCCGCGGACCACGAAGGTCGCGCCGGTTGTCACCACGCCGGTGCCGGCGAAGAACACCCTGTTCGTCGCGAAGGGCGCCGCGCTGCAACTGGGCGGGACCGCGCTGCCGTCCGCGGGCCCGCAGGTGACGCTGACCGCGACGCCGCTGGCCGGCGGCACGGCGACGAACCTGCCGGTCGCGGTTGCCGGCGACGGATCGTGGTCGACCGTGCTGACGCCGTCGACCGGGACCACGCTCGTCGTCAACGACGGTCGCAACCTCAAGTCGACCGCACTGACCGTCTATCCGGTGGATCCCGCGACCGCGTCGGTGCCGGCCACCGGCTACTCCGCGCGCACCCTCACGATCACCGGCGACGCGGGCCATGCACCGGTCGCGGTCAAGGTGCTGACCAAGTCACCCGGCGCATCGTCGTACGCGGTCGTTACGACGGTGACCGCGGCGCCGACCGGTGCCTACACCGCCCGGATCACGTTGCCAACCGTGGCCGCGTCGACGCCGTTGCCGTGGAAGGTGTCGACGTCGTACGGCGCGGACGTGACCGGTACGACGACCGTGCTGCCGGCGTTCGCGCCGACGGCGACCGCGCCGGGCGCCGGTCACTACGGGATGGCGACGGTGTACACCGGCAAGGCCGTCCCCGGTGACGTCGTGACGCTCTACACGCACGCGGTCGGCGCAACGACGTTCGTGCGCACGGCGACGACAACCGCCGCCGCGGGCACCGGTGCGTTCTCGATCGCGTCAGTGCTACGAAACGACATCGTCTGGAAAGTCACCACCGCGAGCGGGTCCACCGCGACCGCACAGGTCGTCGTCGTACCGACGATCAAGGCGCCGAGCTCGGTCGTCCGCCGAACCGTCGTCACGCTGACCGGCACCGGCCTGCCAGGCCAGAAA
Organism: Frankiaceae bacterium; assembly: GCA_030840585.1. Lineage (GTDB taxonomy): Bacteria > Actinomycetota > Actinomycetes > JAFAQI01 > JAFAQI01 > BP-197. The sequence continues at coordinate 4,270 of JAVEEG010000217.1, forward strand.
GTGGCCGTGTACCAACGGTTCCACGGCTCGTCGATCCGCACGCTGATCGGCACGGTGACCATCAGCTCGACCGGTCACTGGTCGTTGCCGCGCCGGGTCGACCACAGCAGTGACTTCTGGTGCGTCTCGCACAACCGGACCTCGCATACGGTTTCCGTGTCGACCCGTTGATCCGGGGTTTGCGCGGTTACGGTGAACTGATGCGGCTACGGGGACGCACGAGTGTTGTTGCGGTGACGGCGGCGACGTCGGCCGCGATGCTGACGACCATCGCGTTCGCACCGTCCGCCGCGGCGGCCGAGACCTACTACCGGCCGGCCGACGGGGTGCTGCACATCGCCGGCCATGGCTTCGGGCACGGGCACGGCCTGTCGCAGTGGGGCGCGTACGGCGGCGCCGAGTCCGGCAAGACCTGGCGCGACATCGTCGCCTGGTACTACGCCTCGCCGACGATCGGCACCAAGAGCGCGACGATCTCGGTGCAGTTGAGCGCGGCCGGCTCCGGTCCGACGACGGTCGTGCCGGCGACCGGCCTCACCGTCCTCGACAGCGCGAAGCACAGCTTGGTGCTGCCGGCGTCGATCGGCGGCAAGGCCGTCGACCTGTGGCGCGGCGCGCTCGCCGCCGACGGCACGTTGCGGGTGCAAGGTCACACGTCGGCCGGCTGGACGGACGTCGCGCCTACCGGCGGCACGACCACGACGTGGAGCGGCAGCTGGCTGCGCTTCACCGACCACGCGCGAGTCGTGACGCTCGTACGTCCGGGCGGCCAGCGGGTCGCCTACCGCGACTCGTTGCAGTTCGACAAGGTCAGCAGCACCGGCGGGATGAGCGTCAACCTCGTCACCCTCGAGCACTACCTTTACGGCGTCGTGCCGTCGGAGATGCCGTGCTCGT
>JAVEEG010000345.1 GCA_030840585.1 Frankiaceae bacterium
CCGGTGAACGGCAGCGAGCCAGAGTTCAGGTTGCCTGCTCCCTCGCCCTCGCTGTTGTCGTTGGGGTTGAACGACGCGCCGTTGTTGGCGTTGCCGTCGCTGTGGCAACCCGGATCGGCGCGGTCGATGACGCCGTCGCCGTCGTTGTCGACGCCGTCGGAGCACTGCGGCCCGCCGTTGCCGTTCCCGTTGCCGGAACCGTTGTTCCCGTTCCCGTTCCCGTTGCCGTTCCCGTTGCCATTGCCGTTCCCGTTGCCGTTCCCGGAACCGCCGGTCGTGGCGTCGGTCTCGTCGTTGTCGCTGGCGTCGAACGAGCTCGGGTTGTTGGCCTTGCCGTCGGTGTGACAGCCCGGATCCTTGGTGTCGATCTTGCCGTCGCCGTCGTTGTCGATGTTGTCGTTGCACTGCGGGCCGGTCTCGGCGGCCGGAGCGACCGTCAGCGACTCGGGCCCTGCGGTCGACTCCTTGAGCAGTGCGTTCGTGCCGACCTGCAGCGCGAACACATCGAGCGCGTCACGCACGCCGGCGGCGCCCGCGATCTCCTCGGCGTTGCAGATGATCGGCAGCAGGCCCGGGATCCCCGCGTCGGTGTCGGGCGTCCCGTCTGCACAACCGGCGGCGGGAATCCCGATGCCGTTGCCGCCGAGGTTGATGACCTCGGAGGTGTTGGCGACCTGCGGGGCCACGCCGCGGCAGGACTTCGACGCGCTCGTCGCGTTCGCGACGCCGGCGATCGTGCCGCTGCTCGTCGCGACGTTCGCCGTCTTGGCGACGCCGACCGCGGACTGGCAGTCCTTGTCGCCCGTGATGTTGCCGTGGCTCTCGGCCGCGCCGACGTTGAGGCCCAGCAGCGCCGCCTGCGCGACGGCGAAGTCGTTCGCCGAGCCCGTGGCGGTCGTGGTCGAGTCGGACTTCAGGACGGTGAGGCAGATCTGCTGCTGCGTCGACTGGCAGATCGGATCCAGCACGCCTGTCTGCAGCGGCTGCAGCGGACCGTGCTTCGTCTCGCCGGGCGCGCTGTCGACGCCGATGATCTCGGTGCCGAAGAGGGCGGCCGTCGTGATGTGCCCGTGGAACTTGCCGCTTGCGTCCTGGTCGCCGCGAGCGCGGCCGACGATCGCTTCCTCGCCGGAGCCCGAGCCGTCGGGCTTGGCGTCGAGCGGACGGTCGTTGCTCGGCGTGAGATCGACGACGGCGACGTCGCCCGCACCGTGCGGGTTGGTGCCGTGCAGCGGCGGCTGGTTGGCCGGATCCGTCGCTGTCGCGCGGGTCTTGGCCTTGTCGGTCGCCTGCGTGACGGAGCTCTTCGTCTTCTTCACCAGTGCGCCGGTCTTGTCGCCGGTCTTCTGGACCGTCGCCTCAAGCCCGGACTGGACCTTCTGTCCCGCCTGCTTCAGCGCGTCCGCCGCCTGTTGGAGGCTCGCGGCCGCAAACGATCCTGCGGGCAGCGCGAAAATCACGATAGTGCTGGCGAATAGCGCAAGCGCCCCCAGCCTCTTGCGGGTCATGCGGTCCCTCCCGGTGGTTGTTGCTGCCCACGTCACGCCGATGGACCCGACGCGGGTGCGGATAACTTCACCTCATCCCCTGGCACGAGGCGGGACAAACCTAACGGAAAGGTGCGCGATCGTGCAATCAGGCGGTCGGCGCAGCCCCCATCGCGCGCACATATGCGTCGGCGAGTGAGTCCGCGTCGTACGCCTCGCGCAGGCCGTCGGCCGAGTCGCGCGCGATGAGGTGGCCCCCGCGGATGAGCGCGATGTCCTCGCAGAGCTCGTCGGCCTCCTCGAGGTAGTGCGTCGTGAGGAGGATCGTCGTGCCCTGGTCGTGCAGCCGGCGGATGTAGCGCCAGAGCTCGAGGCGCAGCTCGAAGTCGACCCCGGCCGTCGGCTCGTCGAGGATGACGAGGCGCGGCTCGTGCATGAGCGCGCGGGCGAGCAGCAGCCGGCGGCGCATCCCGCCGGAGAGCTTCGGCGCGCGCACGCCCGCCTTCGCGCGCAGGTCGAAGACGTCCATCATCTCGCCGGCGCGGCGGCGGGCCTCGGCGCGGCACATCCCGAAGTAGCCGCCGTGGTAGAGCAGCGTCTCCTCGACGTCGAGGAAGCGGTCGAGGTTGACGTCCTGCTCGGCGAGCCCGACGAGCCGCCGGGCCTCCATCGCGTCATGGCGCAGGCCGAAGACGCCGATCTCGCCGGCCGTCAGGCGGATGAGGTTGCAGACGGCGCTGATGATCGTCGTCTTGCCGGCGCCGTTGGGGCCGAGCAGGCCGAAGAAGCTCCCGGCGGCGACCTCGAGGTCGAGGTCCTCGACGGCGAGGAAGCCGCCTGCGCCCGGCGCCTCTGCGCGCTTGTCCCGCCCGCGACGGCGGTCGGCGCGGGTGTCGTCGTAGCGCTTCGTCAGGCCGCGGATGCTCAGGGCGGGGGACACCCACCCCAGGCTACCCAGGGCCCGGCGCAGGGGATCTGGGAGGATGCCCGCATGCCCCTGATTCCCTCGGTCGTTCAGCGCAGCGCGCGCGGAGAACGCGAGTACGACATCTATTCGCGCCTGCTCAACGAGCGCATCATCTTCCTCGGCACCGGCATCAACGACCAGGTGGCCAACCTCATCGTCGCCCAGCTGCTGCATCTCGAGTCCGAGGATCCGGACAAGGACATCTCGCTCTACATCAACTCGCCCGGCGGCTCGATCTACGCGGGCCTCGCGATCTACGACACGATGCAGTTCGTCAAGCCCGACATCTCGACGATGTGCATGGGCATCGCGATGTCGATGGGATCGCTGCTGCTGACCGCGGGCGCACCGGGCAAGCGCTTCTCGCTGCCCAACAGCCGGATCCTCATCCACCAGCCGTCAGCCGGCTTCGAGGGCCAGTCCACGGACATCGAGATCCACGCCACCGAGATCCTCAAGACGCGAAAGCGCGTCGACGAGATTTACGCGCACCACACCGGGCAGTCCGAGGAGCGTGTCCACG
>JAVEEG010000356.1 GCA_030840585.1 Frankiaceae bacterium
GCTTCCCAAGCTTGAGGTCGCGGGTTCGACCCCCGTCGTCCGCTTCGCGGCCGTCGACGTCTAGCCGCTCTCCATGCCCAGCGCCGCGGTGAGCGCGGCGGGCTCGATCCCCGCGACGAGCACGAGCTTGTCGCGCGAGCGCTCGCCGCGCACGACCGACACCCGTGTCGGCGCGACGCCGGCGCGCCGCGCGATGAGCTTGCACAGCGCCTTGTTCGCCCGCCCGTCGACCGGCGGCGCGCTGACGCGCACGACGAGGACGCCGTCGCGCAGCCCGACGATCTCGTCGCGGGCGGCGCGCGGCTGCAGGCGGACGGCTACCTGGGCATCGGTCACGCGGCGGATCATCGCGGTCATCGCTGGACGGGTCGGGCCTGCACGAAGCGCCTCCCGGCGTTCGGGTTCGCGCACGCCGGCACGCCCGAGCTTCCCTGGTGCGCGCACGCCACCCTGGCCAGACTCGCAGGAGGATGGCACGGCTACTGGTGATCGACGACGAGCCGCGGATCGTCGACTTCCTCGCCCGTGCGCTCGTCGCGCACGGCTTCGCCGTCGACCGCGCGCACGGCGGCGCCGAGGGGCTCGCCCGCACGTGCGCCGAGCCCTACGACCTCGTCGTGCTCGACCTGCGCATGCCGCACGTCGACGGGCTCGCCGTGCTCGAGGGCACGCTCGCGATCAGGCCCGAGCAGCGCGTCCTCGTCCTCTCCGCGCTCGCGGACGTCGAGACGAAGGTCCGCGCGCTGGAGCTCGGCGCCTGCGACTACCTGACCAAGCCCTTCGCGACCGCCGAGCTGCTCGCGCGCATCGGCGCACAGCTGCGGCGCGCCGCGGTCGCCCCCGGCCAGACCGCGCCGCGCGTCGAGCGCCGCGCGGGCATCGAGCTCGACCTCGACCGCCGGACCGCCGACGCCGGCAGCGGCCCGGTCTGCCTCTCCAGCCGCGAGTTCGAGCTCCTGCGCCACCTCATGGTCCGCCAGGGCGACGTGTGCTCGCGCGAGGAGTTGCTCAAGGAGGTCTGGGGCTGCGAGTTCGATCCCGGCACGAACGTCGTCGACGTCGGCATCCGGCGGCTGCGCTGCAAGCTCGGCGCCGACGTCGTCGCCACGATCCGCAACGTGGGCTATGCACTCGAAGCTGCGTAGATACCGCCCGGAGGTCATGTGGGCGCTCTTCGCGATCGCCAACGTCGAGGTGATGTTCATGCTCGACCACTGGCAGACGGTGCCCTTTCACTTCATCTGGGTGAGCCTCACGATCCTCTACGGCTTTCGCCTGTGGAACCCGTGGCCGACGGCGATCGTCCTGGTCGTCGTCATGGCGACGACGCTCGCCGCGCTCCTGCACGCCTCGATCTCCCACCACCACGGCTTCGACGAGCTCAGCGAGGTGCCGCTCATGGCGGCGATGTTCCTCGCGATGGTCTGGCACGCGCGCCGGCGCCAGGTCGCCGTCGACGCCCTCGCGCGCCTCTCCGAGCGCGAGCGCGAGTTCGCTCGCGACGCCTCGCACGAGCTGCGCACGCCGATCACCATCGCCCGCGGCCACGCCGAGCTCGTCCGCGACGCGGTCGTCGGCTTCGACGAGGAGCGCGACGTCGAGGTCGTCCTCGACGAGCTCGACCGGCTCGCCGCGATCACCGGCCGCCTCCTGGAGATCGCCGCCGCCGAGCAGGCGCACGCGCTCGTGCGCCGCGAGGTCGACGTGCGCCGCTTCGTCCTGCAGACGCTCAACCGCTGGAGCGCGACGGCGGCGCGCGACTGGGGCTGCGACACCCGCGTCTCCGGGACGCTGCACGCCGACGCCGCGCGCCTGACGACGGCGATCGACGCGCTCGTCGAGAACGCCCTCGCGGCCACCCGGGAGGGCGACGCGATCACACTGAACTGCCGGGCCGAGGGCGCGATGCTGCACATCGAGGTGCGCGACGGCGGCCGCGGCATCGCGCCGGCCGACCTCGAGCGGGTCTTCGAGCGCTTCGCGCGCGTCGTCCCGCCGGATGCCGACGCCGCCGAGGGCACGGGCCTCGGCCTCGCGATCGTCAAGGCGATCGCCGAGGCGCACGGCGGCGCGGTCGCCGTCACGAGCGAGCCCGGCGCGGGCACGGCGTTCGTCCTCTCGCTGCCCGGCTTCTCCGGGGCGGCGGCGGCGCCCGCACCCGCTCCGGCGGACCGGCGCCTCGCCATGCCCGCCGCGCGCGAGCAGTACGCCGTGGCCACGCTCGAAGGCGAGGGCAAGCGCGTGGACTTCTGACGGTCCGCGCAGCGCCGTCGCCCGCCGCGGGCGTTATCCTCGCGCCGTCGCGATGGCCACCTACAGCTTCCTCACGACCTGGTGCCTCGACGCCCCGATCGAGCCCGTCTGGGATCTCATCTCGTCCAGCGAGCACTATCCGGAGTGGTGGAAGGGCGTGCGCAGCGTCACCGAGCTCGAGCCCGGCGGCGAGAACGGCGTCGGCGCGCTGTCGCGCTTCGAGTGGCGCAGCAAGCTGCCCTACTCGCTCGAGTTCGACCTGCGCGTGACGCGCTCGGAGCCGCCGTACCTGCTCGAGGCCCACGCGAGCGGCGAGCTCGAGGGCGTCGGCGTGTGGCGCCTGTACTCCAACGAGACCGGGACGGCGGTGATCTACAGCTGGGACGTCTCCACCACGCGGGGGTGGATGAACCGCCTCGCGCCGGTCGCTCGTCCGGCGTTCGCGTGGAACCACGACTACGTCATGCGGCAGGGAGCGATCGGTCTGTCTACCCGTCTGGGAGCCGAGCTAATCGTCTGCGCCTGAACGGTCGTGGATAGCTAAGAGCGCCATAAACGTTCACGCCAAATGCTGGACAAGGGGGGCCCGCTGGCTCACCATGCAGCGTCAACGCGCCGACCGTCCGACTGCGAGGGCACCATGGCTGTGCAGACCCAGGGTCCCAACCTTTTCGAGCTGAGCTACGAGGATACGAAGATCGTCTACGCCCTGGACGAGACCTCCGGTGCTCCGCGTCTTGAGTACTCCGGCCCGATGGGCCGCCACAGCTTCGAGGGGGATGCCATCCGGACCGAGGACAGCGCCCGCGGCCGCGAGGTCAGCGTGACGCTCGACGGCGTCTCGCACCTGCGGACGATCACGCTGACGGTCTTCCTGCCCGACGTGCAGTTCGACGGATCCAACGAGCTGAGCTTCCGGACGGTCGGCATCCACGCCACCCGCCGGCGCAGCATGATGGACGGGCCGGGCGCGGAGTTCACGACCGAGCCGCTCGAGTTCGACGGGACCGCGAAGCTCATCGAGTTCCGCGCCCTCGAAGCTCCGACATTGCTCTGATCCCCTACCAGGCCTGCTCGGTGTGGCAGTGCGGGCACTGCACGGACGCCGAGACCGGGGCTTCGAAGAGGTAGCCGCAGCCGCAGGAGTAGCAGGCGCGGTCGTGCGGGCCGCCGGCGTCGCGCAGGCGGCGCTCGGCGGGGTGCATCGGCTCGGGGCGGGGGTCCGGGCTCGGCACGATGTGCAGGCGCCGCTGCTTCGCAGCCTGGGCGGCCGTGCTGGTCTGTCTGACGGACATCGGGCTCATGGGTCTACCGGCAAGGACTCCTGAAGACCCCAAAGGTTTCTGTGTCGGTTGGAATTTCCTCGAAGTCCACCTGGCGCGGCGGCCGCCGACCAGCGTTCGCGCACCGCCCGGATGCGATACTGACCCGTCCATGCAGCCTGCCCGCAAGCGCAAGATCCGGCTCGTGGTCGCCCTCTCGGCGGCCCTCCTGCTCGCCACCGCGCTCGTCGTCACGAGCTTCAGCGCGTCCAGCGAGGCGGTGTCGCCCAGCGGACTGAAGGCCGCGAAGCCCGGCGTGGCCTACCAGCTGACGGGCAAGGTCCTCGACGGCTCGGTGCGCACGACCGCCACCGGCGTCGACTTCCGCGTCCGCGACCGCAACGGCAGCGC
>JAVEEG010000272.1 GCA_030840585.1 Frankiaceae bacterium
CCGAAACCGTCGCCCACTCCGCGTTGCTGGTCAGGCGCGACATGTCGACGCCACCGCGGATGCCGCTGACCGATGCCGACGCGCTGTACTGCCACAGCGACGCGCTCGGGTCGACCGCACCGGAGTACGTCGCCATCCAAAGGGGATAGCGCGACAGCGCGGCCGGGTCACCGAGCTCGCTGAGCCAGAAGTGCGGGTAGCTGTAGATCATCGGCGTGCGACCGGTGAGCCGGCGTACGTCGAGCAGGAAGTCCTGCGCCCACACGATCAACTCGACCCGCGACAGGCCGCCGGTGTTCTCCAGATCGAGTGCCGGCGGCAACGTGTGCGCCGCGGTCACGTCACCGACTCGGGAGACGTAGTACGACGCCTGCTGTGACGCGCTTGATGCGATCGGCCGGGACGGCCGGGCGAAGTGGTAGCTGCCGCGCACCATCGCCGCGTTCTTGATCCCGGCGTAGTCGCGAGCGAACCACGGGTTCACGTACGTCATGCCTTCGGTCGCCTTCACGATCGCGAACTCGCGGCCCGACTTGCGCACCGCCGGCCAGCTGATCGCGACCCCGTTCGGGTGCTGGTACGACGAGACGTCCGGGCCGTCGATCGACGTAGCGACGGCTTCCGGCGCGAACGCGGTCGGCGCGGCGAACGTCGGCGGTGCGGCGACCGCCGAGGCGGTCGACACCGGGAGCACGGCCAGAGCGAAGACCAGACGCAGGCGCGGGCGCATGGGATCACGGTCGGCGCTGGCCGCCGACGGCGTGAGGTGGATCCGGACAAATAGCCCGTTCGGCGGACCTGCCTGGGAGACATCGGCCTTACCCGCGGGCGTCGATACTTCGCCCGTAATAACTATTTGCTTGGGCGAACCAAACTATCTATCCTGGCTCAGTGCCCGCCCCTACCCCGACCGAGCTGTTTCTCGCCCTCGGGTCGGTGGTGAAGCGGTTGCGGCACAGCCCGCTACCGGGCGCGGAGCAGGGGCACGCGTGGATCGGCGCGCATCCCGCACCGCGGCACATCAACGCGTTGCTGCAGATCGCCACGGACGGGCCGATCGGGATGACCGAGCTAGCCGACCGGCTGCACGTGTCGCTCGCGACGATGAGCCAGGTCGTCACCGAACTCGGTGACTGGGGGCTGATCGAGCGCAGTACCGACGAGTCGGATCGCCGCCGCATATTGGTGTCGGTCGCGACCGCGCACCGGCCACTCACCCGGGCGATCATCGACCAGCGATTGCGCCCGTTGCAGCGGACGTTACGACGACTCGAGCCGGACGAGGCGGCGGCGCTGTTGCGCGGTCTCGTCGTACTCGCCGAAGAACTCGGTGCCGCGACGGCGGCCACGAAGGAGATGACCCGATGAGCACGCCGCCGCCCGGCATCACGATCAGCACGCGCCAGCTCAAGCTGGTGTTCGCCGGTCTGATGCTCGGGATGTTCCTCGCCGCGCTCGACCAGACGATCGTGTCGACCGCGCTGCCGACGATCGTCGGTGACCTCGGCGGGCTCAATCACCTGTCTTGGGTCGTCACGTCGTACATGCTCGCGTCCACCGTCTCCACCCCGCTGTACGGAAAGCTCGGCGATCTCTACGGCCGGAAGAAGTTGTTCCAGACCGCGATCGTGATGTTCCTGGTCGGCTCGGTGCTCTCCGGCATCGCGCAGGACATGGGTCAGCTGATCGGCTTCCGCGCGTTGCAGGGACTCGGCGCGGGTGGTCTCATGGTCGGCGCGCAGGCCATCATCGGCGACGTCGTACCGCCGGCAGTTCGCGGTCGCTACATGGGCATCATCGGCTCGGTCTTCGCGGTTGCGTCGGTGATCGGTCCGCTGCTCGGCGGTGTGTTCACTCAGCACCTGTCGTGGCGCTGGGTGTTCTACATCAACCTGCCGGTCGGCGCGATCGCGCTCGCGGTCGTCGCTACCGCGCTGCACACGCCGGCGCGCAAGGTGGAGCACAAGGTCGACTACCTCGGCGCGTCGGTTCTCTCCGCTGCCGCGACCGCGTTGATCCTTGTGCTCACTTGGGGTGGGACGCAGTACGCGTGGACGTCGGCGCCGATCCTCATCTGCGCCCTGCTGACCGTCGTGCTCGCGGTGGTGTTCGTCGCGATCGAGCAGCGAGTGGCCGAGCCGATCCTGCCCTTGCGGTTGTTCCGCGACTCCATCTTCCGGGTGTCGACGGCGGCGAGTGCGATCGTCGGCTTCTCGATGTTCGGCGCGATCACGTTCCTGCCGCTGTTCCTGCAGACCGTGCACCTCGTGTCGCCGACACTGTCCGGCATCCAGCTGCTGCCGATCATGGCGTTCGTGCTGACGATGTCGATCTGGAGCGGCCGCCGGATCGCGCGGCGTGGCACCTACCGCATCTATCCGATCGTCGGTACGTCGATCCTCACGGTCGGCCTGTTCGGGCTCGCGACCTGGGGCATCGGCATCACGACGTCGTACTGGGTCACCGCGGTGTTCATGGCGATGATCGGTGCCGGTCTCGGCCTGACGATGCAAGTGCTCGTGCTGTCGGTGCAGAACTCGGTCGACTACGGCGACCTCGGCGTCGCGACCTCCACGGTCACGTTCTTCCGGTCGATCGGCGGTTCGATCGGCGTCGCGGTCTTCGGTGAGATCTTCGCGAACCGGCTGGCCGCGCACCTCTCCGCGGGCGGGCCGGCGCTGGCCAAGCTCGGCGCGACCGTGCACGAGCTGACGCCGGAGAAGTTGAAGGCGCTCAAGCACGCGCATCCGGGGATGTTCAACCAGTTCCTGCACGCGTTCCAGCCGGCGCTGCACGTGGTGTTCCTCGCGTCGGTCCCGTTCGCCGCCGTGTGCATCCTCATCGTGCTGATGCTCAAGGAGACGCCGCTACGCCGTACGACCGGTCGCGGCGCGGGGATGGACGCGGCCGAGTCGAGCGCGATGGTGGAGTCGGCGGAGACCGCCGTAACGCCGGAGTCGGCTACTGACTCGGAGAGTGTTGCGGCAGAAAGTCGCGTAACAGCGCGGTGATCTCTTCGGGCTTCTCGGCCTGCATCCAGTGCGCCGCGCCCTCGACCCGCTCGTACCGGAACGGCCCGTCGACGTAGTCCTTCGAGCCGGTCATCTGCTGTTCGGTCAGGGCGAAGTCGCCGGTGCTCCAGACCCCCATGACCGGGGTGGTGACCCGGGGCAACTCGAGCGGCCCGCTGACGAGGGTGCGCGGGTGCGCGTTGGCGCGGTACCAGCCGAGGCTCGCGGTGAGGGCGCCCGGCTCGGCCAGCGCTTTGACGATGTCCGCGCGGTCGGGGTGGCTGGCGAGCATGACTTCCTTGTTCTGCTCGAACCACTCCTCGGCGATGCCTTCGAAGTTGAACAGCAGCATGTACCAACTGCGCGCGCGCTGCTCGAAGCCCGCGTCGCGGAACGCATTCGGGTGGCCGACCGACAGCACGGTCAGCGAGTGGACGTGATCGGGCAGGAACGCGGTCAGTCCCCACGCCGCCGCGGCGCCCCAGTCGTGCGCCACGATGTGCGCCTGCTTGACCTGGTTGGCGTCGAGGACCGCGAGCATGTCGAACACGGTGTTCTTGAGTTGGTAGGCGTCGACGTCTTGCGGTTTGTCGCTGGCGCCGAAGCCGCGCAGGTCGGGCGCGATCGTGCGGTAGCCGTCTTGCGCCAGCGCCGCGACCTGGTGCCGCCAGAGGTCATGGGTGTCGGGCCAGCCGTGCATGAACAGCACCGGCGTGCCGTCCTCCGGCCCATCGACGAAGACCTCGATCCCGACGCCACCCTCACCCGTCACCCGCATGCCCGGAACCGTACTCGTCCCGTCGAGTTGTCAGCGCCAGGTGTGGCTATAGCCACATCAGCTGCTGACAAGTCCGAGCTGTGGACGAGCACCGACGCGATACCGGCGAAGTCGGCAGGCTTGCGCGATGCCCGACTCGGTCTCCACCCGCCAGCAGCTTCTGGCCGCGGGGGTCACCGTCGCGACGCTTCGGGCGAACCTGGCGGCGGGTCGCTGGCGAGCACTCAACGAGCGCGTGGTCTGCCTGCACAATGGTCCGCTTACCGAGTCGCAGCGACGCTGGGCCGTTTACCTGAGCGCCGCACAGCCCGCGGCTATGTGCGGCCGCACAGCGATGACCATGTGGGGAGTCGCGGGTTACGACGACGGCAGGGTGCACGTGCTGGTTCGCCGCGGCGCGCGCGTGCTGCCGGTGCCGGGCGTCGACCTCGCCGTACACGAATCGCGGCGGTTCGCTGCTACGGACATCGTGTACGGGCGAGCCCCAGATCTGACCTCTCTGGCACGGGCGACGGTCGACGCAGCGACCTGGTGCTCGGCTGCGCGCGACGCCGCACGTCTACTGGTCGCGCCGGTGCAACAGCGCCTTGAGCGGCCGGCGAATCTTCTACGCGAGCTGCAGGCGACCGGGCGCGTCCGGCATCGCGGCGTGCTTCTGTCGCTGTGCCGGGATCTGGTCGGCGGCGCACAGGCGTTGTCGGAAGTGGAGTTCCTGGCTTTCTGCCGGCGCCACGGCTTGCCCCGCCCCGAGCTCCAAGTCCGGCTGGACAGTGCCGGAAGGCGTCGCTACCTCGACGCCGCGTTTCGTCTCGCCGACGGCCGGATGGTTCGGGTCGAGGTCGACGGCGGCGTGCACCTGACGCTCACGACGCGGTGGCTCGACACGGTTAAGGACAACGACGCGGCGCTGAGCGGGCAGCTCGTGCTGCGGTTCCCGAGTGTTGCGCTGTACCTCGACGACCCGCGGGCGGTGCAGCAGCTCAGGCGAGCGCTCGGACTTGTCAGCGGCTGATGTGGCTATCGGCACACCACCTGCTGACAGATCGAGAACTAAGGTCGAGCACATGGTTTCGGAGACGTTCGATGCGTCCGCGTGGCAAGCCGTCGAGGGCTTCGAGTTCACCGACATCACCTACCACCGCGCGGTCAGCACCGGCGCGGTCCGGATCGCGTTCGACCGGCCTGAGGTGCGCAACGCGTTCCGGCCGCACACCGTCGACGAGCTTTACCAAGCCCTCGACCACGCCCGCCAGAGCGCCGACGTCGGCGTCGTACTCCTCACCGGCAACGGGCCGTCGCCCAAGGACGGCGGTCGCGCGTTCTGCTCCGGCGGCGACCAGCGCGTGCGCGGCAAGGACGGTTACGAGTACGACGGGAAGCCCGGCGGCCGGCTGCACATTCTCGAGTGCCAGCGCCTGATCCGGTTCATGCCGAAGGTCGTGATCGCGGTGGTCAACGGCTGGGCGGCGGGCGGCGGGCACAGTCTGCACGTCACCGCGGACCTCACCATCGCCAGCCGCGAGCACGCGCGGTTCAAGCAGACCGATGCCAAGGTCGGCAGCTTCGACGGCGGTTACGGTTCGGCGTACCTTGCCCGGCAAACAGGGCAGAAGTTCGCCCGCGAGATCTTCTTTCTCGGCCGCGAGTACGACGCCGAGGCGATGCACCGGATGGGCGCGGTCAACGCCGTCGTCCCGCACACTGAGCTCGAACCGACCGCGCTGCAGTGGGCCCGCGAGATCATGGCAATGAGCCCGACCGCGTTGCGAATGCTGAAGTATTCGTTCAACCTCATCGACGACGGGCTGGTCGGCCAGCAGTTGTTCGCGGGTGAGACGACGCGGCTGGCGTACATGACCGACGAGGCCGCCGAGGGGCGCGACGCGTTTCTCGACAAACGCGATCCCGACTGGTCGCCGTACCCCTTCTACTACTGATCCATCAGCGCAGCGACGCGGTGCCGGGCCTCCTCCGGACCGTCCGCGCCGAGCGCCAGCGCCGCCGCCTCGCGGCACTGCGCCGACGTCGCCCGGGCCAGCGACGCGCGTACGACGGGAAGCAGCCGCGGGGTCATCGACAAGCCCGCCGCACCCAGGCCGACCAGCACCAACGCGAGCAACGGATCGCTCGCCGCCTCGCCGCATACGGTGACTGCTTTGCCGACCACCGCGCCTGCACGCAACACGGTGGCGACGAGATCGAGGAACGCCGGCTGCCATGGATCGAGCAAGTCGGCCAACTCGCCGTCGGCCCGGTCGGTGGCGAAGGCATACTGCGCTAGATCGTTCGAGCCGACCGAGACGAAGTCGACGACGCGGAGCAGGTCAGCGGCCCGCAGCGCGGCGGCCGGTATCTCGACCATCACACCGACCGACGTGATGCCGGCCTCGTGGGCCCGGGCCGCGAACCACGCCGCCTCGGCGGTCGTCGCGACCATCGGCGCCATCACCCGTACGTCCGCCTTCGTCTCGCGCGCGGCCCGCGCGATCGCGGTCAGCTGGTCGACGAGCAGTTGCGGATGCCGGCGCGCGACCCGCAGCCCGCGGACACCGAGTGCCGGGTTGGGCTGGTCGCCGAGCCGGACGAACGGCACCGGCTTGTCGGCACCGATGTCGAGCGTGCGCGCGGTCACCGGCCGGCCCGGGAACGCGTCGAACACCTCGCGGTACGCGATCACCTGTTCCTCGACCGTCGGCGGTTCGTCCCGATCGAGAAACATGAACTCGGTCCGGAACACACCGACACCTTCGGCGCCGACCTCGCGCGCCTCGTCGAGGTCGGACTTGCCGCCGACCGCGACCAGCAACTCGACCGGCCGGCCGTCCGCCGTACGCCCTGGGCCGGTCTCCATCCGGGCCGGCCCGCGGTCGCCGCGACGTTGCATCGCACCGACGGTCTCGGCGTCCGGATCGGCCGTGATCGTGCCGGCGGTGCCGTCGACGGCGACCCGCTGACCGGTCGCGAGCGCGGCGACACCGGGCGCGTTGACGACCGCCGGAATTCCCAATGATTTAGCCAAAACCGCGGTATGTGACGTCGGCCCGCCGCGCTCGGTGACCAGTGCCAGCACCCGGTCGGGATCGAGAGTCGCGGTCAGCGCCGGCGACAAGTCCCGGGCGACCAGCACGTACGGCGTGCCCGGGTCCGGAATGCCCGGTGGTGGTTCGCCGAGTAGGCGCGCGACGACGCGGTCGCGCAGGTCGTCGAGCTCGGCCGCGTCCGGTGCGGGCCGCAGCGGATCGGAGGCGCGCATGTCGCGGTAGGCGCCGAAGCCTTCCCAGGCCGCGCGCGCCGCCGTACGTCCGGCTCGGACCAACTGACGGATCAACGCAGCCAGCGCAGGGTCGCCGACCATGCGCGCCTGCCGGACCAACACGGCGCCGGACACGCCGGCTCGCGCGGCGAGTGATTCCAGCTCACCGCCGACCTCATCGAGCGCCGCGGCGACGTCCTCGGCCGCGGCGGCCGCGTCGACCGGGCCCTGCGCGCGGGCCGGCAACACCGGTCCGTGCACGCGGGCAACCGGTCCGACCGCGACGCCGGGGCTGACCCCGATGCCGGAGTAGCGAGCGGTCAACCGGACGCCAGCCGCTTGCGCTGCTCGCGCCGCGCCGTGTACCCGATCAGCGTCGCGAACCCGGTCGGTGCGATCCGCATCACCCGCCAGAGCACCCGGGCCTGGCGCGGCGTGACCACCATCGCCTTGTTGCGCTCCACCCCACGCAGGATGTCCTGCGCGAGCGCTGCCGGTGAATACAGCTTGCCCATCTTCTCCGCGGCCTCGCGCACGCCACCATCCGGCGCGGACGAGGGCCGCGGCAGATCCTCCGGCCCGGTCGAGTCGAGGATCGGCGTATCGGTCCAGCCCGGACAGACGACGGTCACGCCGACGTTGTGGCTCTTCGCCTCACCGCGCAACGCCAGCGACAGCCCGACGACGGCGTGCTTCGTCGCGACGTACGGCGCGAGGAACGGCGGCGGGGTGAGGCCGGCGACGGATCCGATGTTGACGATGTGGCCGCGCTGCTGCCGGGCCATGACCGGGTACGCCGCGTGGATGCCGTGAATGACGCCGCGCAAATTGATGTCGATGATCCGATCCCAGTGCGCGAGGGTGAGTTCGAGCACGTCGCCGCCGACGCCGATGCCGGCGTTGTTGACCATCAGATCAAGCCGGCCGTGTGCCGCGACCGTGTCGTCGACGACGCCCTGCACGGCCGATGCGTCTCGTACGTCGACCTTCGCCGCTGTCGCGGTCGCGCCGATGTCGCCGGCCACTCGTTCGGCGGCCGCGCCATCGATGTCCGCGACGACCACGTGGTCACCGCGGGCAGCCAGCGCGCGGCACAACGCCTCGCCGATGCCGGAACCGCCACCGGTCACGATCACTACCCGGGCCATGAGATCCCTCTCGCCATCAGTTCCGCATGCTCAGTCCGGTCCAGTGTCCAGCGTGGCGGCTTCGCGGTCGAAGGCGCGTCCGACCGCGGCCGCCATCTCCTGCTGGAACGCCGCTACGACGGCCTGCGCGGCGAGCGGTTGCAGTGCCTCGATGACCGACCTGAGTTGCGGGAGTCGCTCCGGCGGCATGCCCGCCTCGACGTACTCCCGCCAGTGCACGTCGAGGAACATCGCGACGAATGCGTCCGCGACCGAGCGGCTGTGTTCCAGCAGTACTTCGAGGACGGCGATCAGGTGGTCGACGGTGTAGCCCATCCCGGCGATCTCGCGGCCGACCCGCAGCAAGGTCGGATTGAGGACCCGGACCTGGCCGGCCTCGACCAGTTCGACGACACCGAGTGCTCGAAGCCGTCGTAACAACACGGGGTCCGGCAACAGTCCATAGCCGGCGGCCAGCTCGGCCTCGTCGATGATCTGCGGTGACTCGGTCAGCCACGGTCCGAGCGCGGTCCGGTAGAACGCGATCGTCTCGGCGGCCGACGGCGCGGCCGGTGCGGTCACCAGCTTGCGGATGGACGCGAGGTTGAAGCCCTGCTGCTGCAGACCCGCGATGAGCTGAAGCCTGGCGACGTGCGCGGCGTCGTAATAGCCGGTGCGACCACGCAACCGCGGCGGCGGCAGCAGGCCGCGGGTGACGTGCGCGCGGATGTTGCGGACCGTCATGCCGGTACGCGCGGACAACTGCTCGATCGTCAGCAGTTCCGCGTCGGCCACAGGACAAGCCTAAGGAGAGAGGTCCGTGACCGATGGGGGCAACTCCACCGGCCACGGACATCTCTCCCGTGGCGCCTTGGATCCGGCTGAACTCAGACGTGACCCATGGCCTGGAAGTCGTAGACCCCCAGCAGGCTGGTCAGGATGTAGGCGTTGGTGACATTCAGGCTGTTGATCACGAGTGCCTTGTCCCAGGTCATCGGGACGAGCGTCGCGTCGACCTCCATGAGCCGGTGGTCGACCTGACCCCAGATCTGTGCCGCCTTGTCGGCGTCAGTGGTGCCGACCGCCTGATCGATCATCTTGTTGATTTCGGGGTCGTTGACCTCGGAGTAGTTGGAGTTGCCTTGCGCCAGGATCTTGCGGCCGTCGATAAGCGAGGAGAAGAAGCCATAGCCGGTCGGCCAGTCCGCGCCCCAGCCGGCGATCATCAGACCGAAGTCGCGGTGCCGGTTGACCGACGGCGAACCGATGAACTGGCTGTAGTACGTCGCGTTGTCACCGAGGTCGATGGTCACGTTGATGCCGATCCGGTGCAGTGACGACTGCACCGCCGTGGCCATGTTCTTGCCCTTGGTCGTGTTGGACGACGCGAGGTGAGTGCTGAAGCCGTTCGGGTGGCCGCACTGCTTCAACTCCTCCTTGGCCTTCGCCAGGTCGCCCTCGCCGTTGCTGTCCGGGTAGAGGTCGAACCGGGTGAAGCCCTTGACCGCCGGGTTCAGCATCGATGTCGCGATGTCGCCGCCGCCGATCGGACCGCCGCGCGCGGTCTGCCAGTCGACCTTGCTGACCGCGTACTGCACCGCACGCCGGCAGTGCACGTTGTCGAACGGCGCGACGTGCGTCTCCATGGCGAGGTAGCGGGTCGCACCGGTGATCGGATTGTCCGCGCGAGCCTTGAGCGATGGGTTCGACAGGATCTTCGCCTGCGTCGAGGTCTGTACGCCGACTCCGTTGATGTCGACATCGGCGATGTTGTTGATCAACCGGTTGTCGACGTCGACGTCGTTCGCGTCAACAGTGAAGGCGATCTTGTCCGGCAGCGCCTTGCGGAACGGATCAGACGACGCCTGCCAGAACGTGTTGCGCACCAACGTCAGGCTCTTGCCGGGCGTGTAGTTCGCGAACTTGTACGGGCCGTCGGAGATCGGGTGGAACGTGTACTTCGCGCCTCCCTTGGCACTTTGGTCGTACTCGATCGGCACCGGCGTCGTGTCCGGCAGCGCCATGATGTAGTTCCAGTCGCCGACGACAGTGTTCAGGTGAAACACGATCGTGCTGTCGTCCGGCGTCTCGATGGTCGACAGTCCAAGGTGGTTGGGGTCGGTGTCGGCGTACGGGCCCTTGTAGGTGTCGCAGCCGCCGCTCGGGTTCGCGCCACCGGGGCAGAGGAACGTGATGACGTACGTCGGACCGCCGTTGATGACACTCTGCGCGAACACCCGCTCGACCGCGTACTTGACGTTCTTCGAGGTGATCGCCGAGCCGTCCTCGAACTTCAGTCCGGGACGCAGTTTGTAGGTCCAGTTCTTGCCGTCGGGGCTGGTGCCGAGCGTCGTCGCGATGTCCGGCACGACGTCAAGGCTGCCGGCCCCGGGCAGTGCTTTGTAGGCCATCAGCCCGCGGGAGATGAGCCGCTGCATGGCCCAGCAGTGGCCGAAGTAGGTGCGCCCGGGATCCCAGTAGTCGCAGTCGCCGTCGGCGATGAGGTTCAGCGTGCCGCCGGCCTTCGTCGACGGGTTGCGCACGCCGGTGGTGCCGGCGTTGAAGATGTTCTGCGCCTTCGGTGACGGCTCCTTGACGCCGCCACTGCCGCTGCCGCAGCCGGCCACCAGCAGACCCAACGCTGTGACCGCTATGCCGGCTCGCCGGACACCGCGGCCACCGGTGAAGATTCCGTTCATGTGATCGCCCCATTCATCGGACTGGGCCCTCTCGTCGTGCGCAACGCCGTAAGAACGCGCGCAGCGCGGTTGCGCCGGCGATGTTTCGCCGGTGCCTTCTCACGTGATCGTTGCCACTGCCGAGTCGGCGGAAGTTTGCTTCGCGTCGGCTCGGGCGATCGGCGTGAACCGTAGGCAAGAGTTCGACGGTGGCGAAAGGGGGGTCGGCCACATTGACGGTCGAATCGTGATCGGCAATGCCGAATCGTGACCGGCACGTAATCGGCCGTGACCTCGCGGTGTTCTTCCCGCGATGTTCTTACAGTTCGCGCCATCCGGAGACGGTGACCGGCCGGTCGAAGCCGGCCGTTGCGCTGAGCTGGTCGATCTCCGTGTCGTAGTGCACATCGACGCCGCCGGCCGCGATCACCGATCCGCAGACGAGCAGTCCGTAGAAGCGTCGACGGTGAGGTCGTAACGCGTCGGTTCCACGACGATCGCGACCGGGTGCGAGCCGCGGAGGCGTTGGCGTCGCTCGACGTGTTGGGAGAGGACAGCGGCGAGCTCCTGCAGCTCGGCGCGGCCGTCGTTCTCCAGCGGGATCCGTGGCCGCACGTCGGCGGTCTTCGTGCCCATCCGGTCAAGGGGTCGGCAGCGGACTAGTCCTTCTTGCCCCCGTCGGCGCGGTTGGCGGTGTCTTGTCGAGCTGCTTCGAGAGCTAGGCGGTCACATAGAAGCCGATCTCGCACGTCAGTGCGTAGCTGGTGATGGTCGGGCCGCTGGTGGGGACGAGCAGGCACTCACCGACGAAATTGTGGCCAGCCAGGCAACCGGTCGTAACGGCGCCGAACACTTGGACGCGAGTAGCGGCGCGCGTGTAGTTGTCGCCGCGGACCCCGACAGCGCCGCACGGGGTATTGCAGGACCCGCTGAACGACCCGTATCCCTGCGTGGTCGTGCCGATGGTGTCGTTGCCATTGACGCTGCAGCTGTACCCGCCGTCCTGGCCGCCCATCGACCCGCCGCCATTGCCACTGAAGGAGAAAGTCTGGGCACCCCCGGTGGTCGTGAGGCCGGGCGAAATCGTGCCCGTGCCTGCGATCACCACGCTGTCCACTGCGTACGAGGTGGGCGGTAGGCCGACACCGGTGAGGCCAGGAGAGATCGTTCCCGTGCCGACGAGTGTTACGACGTCGGGCAGTGGGCCGAAGCTCAGTTCACAGGCCAGCGCATAGCTCGTCACGGTTGGCCCGCTGGTCGGAAGGAAGCCGCAGTCGCCGTTGATCGTGGCGCCGGCCAAGCAGCCGGTGGTGGTGCTGGCCATCACGTTGACCACGCCCGCGGTGCGGACATAGCCGCCACTGACTCCGACCGTGCCGCACGGCGTGTTGCAGGTCCCGCTGAACCCACCGGCGCCGTCGGTGATCGTGCCGATGGTGTCGTTGCCGTTGACGCTGCAGCTGTACGCGCCGGTCTGGCCGCGAACGGTACCGGCACCGTTGCCGCTGAACGAGAAAGTCTGGGCACCGCCGGTAATGGCGAGAGCGGGCGTGGGCGTGCCGGCGCCGTTGACCGCGAGGCCGCTGGGTGCGGCGCTAACCGGCACGGCGGCGAGCGCGGAGGCGGATGCCACAAACGCGATCAAGCTGGACCGGATGCGTCCGGAGATCGTCATGTCGTTCCTCCCAGGTTGAGAGGTATACGTGCGGCTGAGCTTTCGCGTTACCTTCCAGAAGGAATCACCTGGCAGGACGGATCGGACGACAGGTTTTCGGGTGCGCGTACGTGCGTCCCTCGGCGACGATCAGGCCG
>JAVEEG010000206.1 GCA_030840585.1 Frankiaceae bacterium
GTGATCGTCTCGGCGTACTCGTGCCCGAAGACGATCGTGAACCCGTCCGTGTTGCCCGCGGCGCCACTGTTCACGAAGTTCTGGCCACAGCTGCCGCCCATGTCGAACTGGTACGGGTCGTTGGCGAACGCGAGAGCGCCGTACGGCGAGCTGACGCTGACGTCGCCGGTCCAGTCGTGCCACGCGCACCAGTTGCTGCTCGCGGTGTTGTAGCCGTCGGGGTGCGTACCGGTCGGCGACAGGATGGCGTACTCCGCGTTGCGGTTGGACGCGGCGGTGGTGTTGCCGAAGTGCCCGGCGGCGTTGACGGCCTCCTGGCCGAGCTGCGTCGACGTCGCCTGGCTCGGCGCGGCTGCGCTGTTGTCGTACCAGACACCGGCGAGCGCGCCACCGGTCGGGTAGCCGACGTGCGCGGCGGTGCTCGGGCAGGTGGTCGTGCCGCTGGCGACGCCTTCGCAGTACTGCGTCATGACCTTCGACCAGCCCTCGCTGTTGGTGCCGAGGCCCTTGAAGAACTCCTGCACGACCGGCGCCGCACCGGCGGGGTCGTTGGTCAGCGTGGTGTCACCCTTGGCGTTGGTGCCCGCGCTGCCCCACTGGCTGCCCCAGAAGACGAGGTAGACCTTGGGCGCGCCGGTGGTGACGCCGACGCCACCGTTGCCGCCGCCGTAGCTGAGCTCGGTGAGGAAGTTCAGGCCGATCGGCAAGCCGAGGCCGGCGGTCTGCTGGTTCTTCGCGCCTTCGACCGTCGGCACGATGCCGTGCCGCCACGGGTGCGCGGTGTCGACGCTGGTGTTCGTCGCGCCGTTGATCGCGCCGTCGATGGGCGTGGCGGCGCTGGCCGCCTGAGCGGGGATGGTGACCGCCGCAGCCGTGGCGCTGGCCGCGATGGCGGCGAGTACGTAGCGCGATTTCGAGGCCATGCTAGGTGTTCCTCTCCGAGACGACGTTCCCCCACTACTTAGGACTACGCGGGAGCGCCCGGATCCTCGCGGTCGCGTAACCGGGCACGTGTCCCTCAGCCTTATCTTGACATATACCTGTTTAGTGGCAGACTCGCCTCGTGCGCCGCCTGTCGAGACCGCAACGAAGACTGCTGGTGGCCCTGCGCCGAGAGCCATCGTGGGGATTGCGTCTCGCGCGCGAACTAGACCTATGGACGGCAACGGTTTACCCCGCTCTGCAACGGCTGGAAGAAGCCGGCCTCGTCGTCAGTGAAGTCGTGACGCAAACCGACCCCATCCGCCCCGCGCGGCGCATGTACCAACTGACGAACTCCGGCGCGCACGTCGCGAAGCAACTTGCAGAAGAAGCGACCACCAGCGAAGGAGCGCCGCGCGTTCGAGTTCGGTGGTCGATGTGATCACGAGGCTGATCCTGTGGTGGCTCGGCGGATTGGTTGCCGTGGCGTTAGGCGTCGTCGCATGCTTTGTGTACGGGCTCGTACAAGAACGCGTAGAGAGTGTCGCCGAACGGCTTGAACGGGTGGCGCTCGCTCTTTGCGCCAAGGACCGTCGCGCGGTGCTTGAGGCCAGCATCAGCGAGTGCCGCCGATCGTGGAGCCCAGACCGGCCCGCGCAGAGTTTGACGGACGCGCTCGGCTGGCCGGTGACCTCAGTGCGCCTGACGCGGCCCATTTCTCGCGCACTCTTGGGCGCGTGCAACTTCTACCTTGGTTGGTCCCATATCGCGGTCGCATTCGGCATGTTCGGGGCGTTCATCGTGGTGGCACCAACCGGCACGGCGTCGGGATCCAGCCGCGTCTTGTTCGTCGTCGCCGGCGGTCTTTTTCTTGGTCCAGCAGCCATCGCATACGGGCTGGCAAAGACCCCATTTCTGCGAGGTCGATGGACCTCCACCACTGACATCGCGGACTTCCGCAGGGATATCCGAGACCTGCGGGCAAGCACCGCGGCAATGTTCGCGGGGATGACCGTCTTTTTCGTGGCTTCATTCTTCATGCTGTTGACCTTCAGCAGGCCCCAGCTCAACTCTGGGTGGAACACCATTAATGCGATCGCAAACGTGTTCATAATGTCACCGGTCGCCGCGGGCTTGCTTGCCGAGGTATTCGCTCGCCGGTTGAATTCCGCCACGAGCATCGACGCAGCCTCGGCGTAACAGACCCTACCTCGCGACCCTGGTGCGGATGAGATCCTGGGATCCCGCGAGCACCGGGATCGGAGCCACCGCACCGGACGACCGGCGCAACCGAGGGGCGGTCCGCTCGAGAAGCTTGTAATCCGGTCGGAATCAACGAGTCCCAGAACTTCGCGGGCGGTCACATCGTCACGACTGCGCGGCCGGCACAACGCGGCGCGCGCTGATCATCGCGGCTTCAGCCAGCCTGCGGAGGCGATTCCGGCTGGTTCAGCTCGCGATGATCTTGTGCCCGCAGAGGCTGGCGTCGAGGATTTCGGCGGTATGCGCCAACCGCATCGGGGTGCCGCGGTCGGCCAGCGCCGTACGGATCTGCATCAGGCAGCCGGGGTTCGCGGTCACCAATATGTCCGCGCCGGTCGCGGCCACGTTCGCGGCCTTGCGTTCGCCCAGCTCGCGCGCGGTCTCCGGTTGCAGGATGTTGTAGACGCCGGCCGAGCCGCAGCAGATCGCGGCTTCGTTGATCTCCCGCAACTCAAGCCCGGGTATCGCAGCGAGCAACTCGCGCGGCGCGGACCGGACGCCTTGCGCATGGGCGAGGTGACACGCGTCGTGGTACGCGACCGACATCTCCACCGGATGCCGTACGGCGACCGGCCCTAGCTCGACCAACCACTCGGAGATGTCGCGCACCTTCGCCGAAAACGCCGCACCGCGCGCCGGCCAAGGGGCCGGCTCGTCGCGCAGCAGCCAGCCGTAGTCCTTCATCGCCGACCCGCACCCCGCCGCGTTCACGACGACCGCATCAACGGCCAGCGGCTCGAACGTCGCGATCAACCGCTGCGCAAACGCAATCGCTTCGCCGTCGCGACCCATGTGCAGCGACAGCGCACCGCAGCAACCCTGCACCGACGGCGCGACGACTTCGCAACCTTCGGCCGCGAGCACTCGCACCGTCGCCGCGTTCACGTCGCCGAAGAACTCGCGCTGCACGCAGCCGAGCAACATCCCGACCCGGGCCCGGCGGGTCCCGCGCGCGGGCGTGACCGCGGGCACCCGCGCGGCCCGACCCAGCGGCGGCAGCAACCGCTCCATCGCCCGCGCCGAGTTCGGCAGCGGCAGCCGGATGCCCGAGCGCTGGTACGCCCGCAACAACGGCCGCAAGGCGTGCAGCCGGCGCGGGTACGGAAAAGTCTTGAATACCAACGATCGCAACGCCCGTTCGCGCACCGTACGTCGATGCCGCCGCTCCACCTGCGCGCGGGTCGCTTCGATCAGCCGGTCGTACTGCACGCCGGACGGGCACGCGGTCAGGCAAGCCATGCAGCCGAGACAGCGGTCGAAGTGCGCCACCATCTCGTCAGTCAGCGGCTCGCCGTCGTGGCCCTCCCCCATCAGGTAGATCCGGCCGCGCGGCGAGTCCATCTCCTCGCCCCACAACAGGTACGTCGGACAGGTCGGCAGGCAGAAACCACAGTGCACGCAGTCGTCGAGTAGGTCGGTCGATGGTGGGCGATGTTCGTCCCAGGCGCCCTCAGATCGCATCGAACACTCCGGGGTTCATCCGCCGGTCCGGATCGAATCGATCGCGGATCCGGCGCATCACCTCGACCCCGCGCACCGGCCCCCACACGTCGACCTCGCGCCGGAAAGCGTCGGGCCCGGCGACGACGACAACCGTGCCGTCGTACTCCACGAACCCGGCGCGCAACTCGGCCAACATCGCGGAATCGATTGCGCCACCGATCCACATCACTCCGCTGGCCGCGTGTGCCGACAGCCGCAACTGCGGACCGACCCGGCGGACCAGCGCGATCGCCGGTGACAGCGCGCCGATCCGGAACGTCGCCTTCAATCCGACCTCACCCAACTGCCACGGGCGTACGCCGAACCCCTCCGGCAGGCCGTCGCTGACCTCGCCGCCGATCAACTCGCGGACGGCGTCGATGCCTTCGGCGACGACCGACAAGCGGGTGCCGTCGTACTCGATCGCGCTCGGTCGCAACGGGCTGCGGCGCAACACCCGCACCACGTCACCCGGATCGTCCACGGAGACAGAGACGCAGCGCAGCGCGCGCGGTCGCGGGTGCAACCGGAACGTGCACTCCGCGACGGCACCGAGGGTGCCGAACGCGCCGCAGAACAGCTTGCCGAGGTCGTAGCCGGCGACGTTCTTCACCACCTTGCCGCCGGATCGCGCAACCGTGCCGTCGGCGAGTACGACGGTCACGCCGATCAGCAGATCCCGGGGCGTGCCGTAACGCAATCGCCGCGGCCCGGACGCCGCCGTCGCCACCACGCCGCCGATCGTCGCGTCGGCTTCCGGTGGATCGAGCGCGAGCCACTGACGCGACGCGGCGAGTGCCGATTGCACGTCCCGCAGCCGAGCGCCGGCCTGCACGGTGACGACGAAGTCGCCGGGTGCGTGCTCGACAACTCGGTCCAACGCCAACGTCGAGATGATGACGTCGGCCGGCTCCGAACACACGCCCGCGGTGCCGGCACCGCGTACCGCGACCGTCGACGGCGCGGTGTCGCGCAACGCATCGGCGAGTTCGTCGACCGTGCCCGGCGTGACCAGGGCCATGTCAGAAGACCTCGCCGAGTCCGGCCGCTTCGATCGGGTGCACGCCGGTCCGGCGACCCGGCCGCTCACCACACAATCGCGGCGTCGGGAACACCTTGCCCGGGTTGCACAAGCCGTCCGGATCAAAGGCACAACGGACGAGCTGCATCACGTCGAGATCGACCGGCGAGAACATCCGGCCCATGTGCTTCTTCTTGTCGTTGCCGACGCCGTGCTCGCCGGTGATCGAACCACCGTGCTCGATGCAGAGCTCGATGATGCGCTCCGACACGGCCTCGGCCGCCTCGGTCTCGCCGCCGGCCGCATCGAACAGCACGAGCGGATGCAAGTTGCCGTCACCCGCGTGGAAGACGTTGGCGACCCGGATGCCGGTCTCCGCCGACAGCGCGGCGATGTCGCGCAGCACTCGCGGCAACGACGTGCGCGGCACCACGCCGTCTTGCACGATGTAGTCGCGGCTGATCCGACCCATGGCCGCGAATGCCGACTTGCGACCGCGCCAGATCGACACCCGATCTTCGGCGTCGGCGGCCACGCGGATCTCGAACGCGCCGGCGCGTTCGCAATACGCGCGCACCTCGCCGAGCTCGACCGACACCTCCGCCGCCGGACCGTCGAGCTCGACGATCAGTACGGCGGCGGCACCGGCCGGGTAGCCGCACGCGACCGCGGCCTCGGCAGCCTCGACCGACAGCGTGTCCATCATCTCGACCGCCGCCGGCAGCACCCCCGCGGCGACGATCGCGCTCACCGCTTCGCCCGCGTCGTCCATCGACCGGAAGCCGGCCAGCACGGTCTCCACCCGGTCCGGGATCCGCACGACCCGCACGGTGACTTCGGTGACGATGCCGAGCGTTCCCTCGCTGCCGATGAGCGCGCCGACGATGTCGTAGCCGACCGGATCCGGCGCCAGGCCGCCGAACCGTTCCACCGAGCCGTCAGGCAGCACGACCTCGAGCCCGGTCACGTGATGCGCGGTGAAGCCGTACTTCAGGCAATGCGCGCCGCCGGAGTTCTCCGCGACGTTGCCGCCGATCGTGCAGACCTGCTGGCTCGACGGATCGGGGGCGTAGAAGTAGCCCTCGGCCGCGACCGCGCGGCTGACGTCGAGATTGACGACGCCGGGTTCCACGACGACCCGCTCGTCGTCGATGCAGACCGCGCGGATCGCCGTCAGGCGCGACAACACGATGAGCACGCCGGTCGCGACCGGCAGCGCACCGCCGGACAATCCCGTCCCGGCACCACGCGCAACGAACGGCACCGACAACTCGGCGCAGCGCCGTACGACGTAGGCGACCTGCGCGGCCGTTTCCGGCAACACGACCAGACCCGGGATGCAGCGGTACGCCGTCAACCCGTCGCACTCGTACGTCCGCAACTGCGTCCGCTCAGTGACGACACAGTGCGCGCCGAGCTCGCGGACAAAGTCTGCAGCAAGGCCATCGAGTGCGACGTTTGAGGCGTTATCGGACCCGGATAACGCCCTTTTCGTCGCAGTCAACGAGGGCTTCTGGTCAGTCGAGACGGTCGTACGCCGGCAAGGTGAGGAACGTGACGAAGTCGTCGGCGAGGGCGACCTCTTCGAAGATGTCGCGCGCTTCCTTCCAGCGGCCGCTGTCGTAGGCGTCGTC
>JAVEEG010000278.1 GCA_030840585.1 Frankiaceae bacterium
CAACGGCAACGCCGCCCACCCGTAGAACGGCACGTGCATCAACCCGAACGCAATTGCGCCGACGGCGATCGCAACGTCGACACTCCACCGGGAGGCGACCGCGTCGTACAGCACGCCGCGCAGGAACGCTTCCTCGGCCGGCGCCACCACCAACGTGGCTCCAAGCCACGCCGGGAACCACGCGACCGGCAGCGATCCGTGCACGGACGAAAAGGCCAACGCTGGCAACACGATCACGGCGGTCGCGGCGAGGCCGAGCACCACTGTGCGTACGCCGAACCGGGTCGCGGTGCCGACGACCAACGCGACCACCGCGAGCAGGGCGCCGAACAGCACCCCGGGCCACGGGCTGGCGCCGAACCCCGGTGGCCCGGTCAACCCGACCCGGACCGCGACCGCGGCGGCGAAGAACAGCAACAACAACGGCGTACCCGCCAGCGGCCGGCGCCGGTCGAGCGGTAGCGAGGTCATGCCTGCGGTCCGGGTACGTCGAGCACCCGACCGCGACCGCGGGCCGGGATGCGGTCGACGAACCGGCCGAGCCGTTCGGTCGCGCCCTGCAGCGGCGAGATCGTGCTGTTCAGCGATGCGACGACCTGGTTGAGCGAACCGACCGCGTCGGCGAGCTTCTCCAACGTCTCGCGCGCGACGTCGATGTCGTCTTTCTCCAACGTGTTGAGGAACCGCCGTACCTCTTCGGAGGAGTCGGCCAGCCGCTCCAGCGCGAGCGCGATCCGGGGCAGCGCGAGCGCCACCTCGACGCCACGGGACGTGACCTCGACGGTGCGACGCACGACATCGCTGAGCCCAGCCATCCCGGCAAGCCTAAGGGGTGCGAGATGAGACAGACCTGAACGAACCAGAGGGCTTCTACACGTACGACGCGACCGCGACTTCGCCGCCGCATTCGCACGCCACGGTCGCGGCGCCCGCCGGGATCGGGACGTAGGCACTGCAGTCGGTGCAACTGCCGAACTGCTGGTTGACCTTGTACGGCTGCCAGATGCTGGTGAAGCCGCGGTGGCCGAGACCGTCTTGCCACATCCGCGACATCGCCTCGTCGTGCGGCCGGTTGCGGGCCAGCGCGGCGGCAGCGGCCTCGGGTGAGGTCCAGAACGTCAACGTCGCGTGCCGGTCGCCGATCGAGGCGCCGCGGAAACCGATGAACGCCGGGTCACTCGCGAGCGCGGTGAGGATCTCCTGGGTGCGTTGCTGCAACTCGCCGACCTCGTCCGGGTTGGTCTCGATCCACGTGAACGAGATCGCGCCCGGCGGGGTGAGGTGCCCGATGTCCAGCCGGGTGGCGACGCCGAACGACACCGGCCAGGTGTCGGCCGGAGCGATGATCGCCTGCAGCCCGAGCTGTTCGACGAAGGCTTTCTGGTCGAAGTAGCCGACGACGTCGACGACCTGGCCGTCGCGGGTGGTCACTACGTCGAGGCCGGCCAGGTCGATCCGCCCGCCGGTGGGCGCCGGTGCGCCCGGCAGCGGCGCGCCGTCGTTGGTCCCGGTCATGCGCCACCGGCCGACGACCGTGCTGCCGTCAACGAGCGGCGGCTCGGGCACGAACGCGAGGTCCGGGAACGCCGCGCACAAGCCGTCGACGTACGCGACGAGGTCGTCACCCGCGATCGGTCCGGGCAACGTCGGATCGACGTAAGTCCCGGTGACCAAGGCGGCGACGGCGGCGCCGTCGTGTGCGTTCCAGGCGGCGAAATACGCCTCAGCCGCAGCCTCGGGAGTCACGGCCCGCTGCCCGGGCACGGTCGCCAGTTCCGGCGTCTCGACATGCGTCATGACCCGGACGTTACCGCGCCCAAATCGCTAGTGCGACGGCTTGTCCGCGGCGTTCGCGCCATGGGTCGCGTGGGTGGACGGCGGGATCACCGACGTCGTCGCGGCCTTGACCTTCTTGTCTTTCTTCGGCTTCTTAGCCTCGCGGCCGCCTTTGTCCTTGCTTCCCATGCCATGACCGTACGCGCCGCGCCGCCCGGCGGGTAGCCGTTTCGCTCAGCAGACCGGTTGACAGCCGGTGCAGAAGCGCGCGAGCGGGTTCATCTCCAGCTGCTCGAACGGCAACCTGCGGTCACACCCATCGCAGACGCCGTACGTTCGCGACTCCAGCCGGGCCAACGCCGCCTCGACGTCGATGAGCCGCCGGCGTACGACGGCGAGCGCGGCCGACAGCTGGTCGGTGCCACGGTCGTCACCGGCGCTTTCGGCCGAGTGGTACGCGGTCGCGAGGCCGGTGAGCTGGCGGACCTGGGCTCGCCATTCCTCGTCCAGCAGGTCCTGCAGGCACATGCGTTGGGCGACGGACAGCGGTGCCGCGACCGGACGGGTCGCGTCGTGGATCGGGTGGGTCATCGAAGCTCTCCTTGCGCGCGGGCTCGGGTCAGGGACGTCAGGACTGAGTCACTGACCGGCCGGTGGAGCCCTTGCTGCCGCTGCCGCCACCCAATGCGCCGGTACGGCGAACGAGACGGCCAGACGGACGGCGAATCCGGTGCCCGGCGAGGCGGCCGGTGCCGGTGCCGGGATCGCGGCGTGACCGCCATCGCGCTTCGACGTCGTACTGGCGGTCGCCGGGGTGCGCTTGACCGCGTCGCGGTGATGCTGCGCTGGAGCCTGGTGCGCCGTGACGTGCCGGTGCGCCGTCGCCGCCGTCGTAGCCGCATGGGCCGGCAGCGCGGCGAGGACGGTCGCTGCGCTCGCGACCAGCCCCACCGCGACCCGACGTAGCTTCACGACCTCAGCAGACCGCGGGCAGGTGAACGGTTGCTGAGGGCGTTCCCTCTAGCTGAGCGCGGCCCGCAGCGACGCGATGAGCTCGCGCAGCATCAGCCCGGACGTCTGGTGCATGGACGGGCAGCACGGCGGGCCGCCGACGACCCCGACACCGATCTCGAGGTGCGGTCCGCTGGAGTACCCGACGCTGCCGCAGCCGATCTGCGCCAGCCGCTGGCCGGCCCGCACGTGCGCGCCGACCGGCACGTACACGTGGCCGGTGTGGCCGTAGTAGACGTTGCGGCCCTTGAACGGCCCCGACGTCATCCGCAGCACCGGCGCGGTCGGGCCGAAGCCGGAGATGCCTTCCTGGATCACGACGCCGTCGCCGACCGCGACGAGGATCGCGGATGCGCCGCACGCGTTGCCGCGGGCGAACATGTCGATGCCCTGGTCCTGGGTCCAGCTGCCGGACGACTCGACCTGCCGCGGGTTGGCGAACGGGAACACGAAGCCGGTCGCGCTGGCCGGCGGCGCCTTGACCGTCACGGTCGTGACCGCAAGCGGCGACGCGGCGAGGCCCTTGGTGCCCGGGAACCGGATGCCGATCTGCGTCGTACGGGTGAACCGGCGGGCCAGCGTCGCGACGCCAGAACTGTTGGTACGCAACAAAACTGGCGAGCTCCACCCCGACGTCGACGACGTACGGAGCCAGACCTTGACCTGCTGGGACGCGAGCCCGTGCACGCCGTCCTTGAGCAGGTGACCGGCGATCGTCACCCGGGAGTTGGCCATGACCGCGGCCGGTGCGCTCGGCGCCATATCGATCGTGTGCACGGTCGTCGCCGCGGTGTTGGAACGGACGATGCCCGCGACGTCGGTGTAGCGGACGGCGAACTCACGCGGCCGGGGCAGCGCCGCGGTCAGCACCGACGCGATGCCGTTGCTGTCGGTGTCCGCGGTCGCGAACGCGGCCCACGTCGTACCGCCGTAGGGGCGGACCAGGAACTGCAACGTCCGGCCGCCGACGTTCAGCGGGCCGACGCTCAGCCGCGCGGTCAGCCGGACTGCCTTGCCCTTCGTGACGGTCGCCGGGGCGGCCAGGGTGACCCGGCTCACCGACGGCACGTCGTTGGCAGCGTCCGCGGACGCGGAGCCCGCGGTCACGAGCACTGTCACCGGCGCGGCCACGGCGGCAAGTGCGCACACCGAGCCGACCGCCGCGAGGCGGAAACGAGAGGGAGCATGGCTGCCCAGGGCAGCCGAAAGTACGCGGTGAAACCGCACAGCGATCCTCCGACGCCGGCGGGGTTAGCTGTCGGGTTCGGGCCGAGAATCTGGCCCGGCCACGCAAGCGTGGCTTCACCCCAAGGCCGCGAGCGTTCGCGGCCGGTGGACCGGTGGGTCCCCCACTCCTGCCTGGACGGCCCGGAACACGGCCTGCGGCAGGATTAGGCGGGGCAGGCCAGGGCAAGTAACTGGGTTGGTCTCGATTAGGTTACGGAACAGACCCGGCGCTGTCGAGGCAGGGGGGCCGGCGCGTCGCAGGGGGGTGCCGCAAACCGCCCGAATTGTCTATGTGATCCGCCCGCGCGCCGCCGCAGCATGTATGACGTGACCCAGCGCGTTCTCGTCGTGGACGACGAGCCGGATCTACGGCGATTGCTGCGCTGGCTGCTCGAGCTCGACGAACGCTGCAGCGGCATCGCCGAGGCCGAAGACAGCGAGAGCGCGCTGCGCGAGGCGGCGAAGCTCGTGCCGCACGCGGTGATCCTCGACTTCATGCTCGGCGACACGACCGCCGCCGAGATGTTGCCGGCGCTGCGGGCGGCCTGCCCGGAGGCGCGGATCGTCGTCTACACCGCCGCACCCGAGCGGGCCCAAGCCGCGGATGTGATCGAGCGCGGCGCGGACGCGGTCGCGGCGAAGGCCGGCGGCTCGATCGACGACATCATCGACCTGGTCCTACTGCACACGCCCCCCGCCGACTGAACCGGCGGGAAGAACGGCGGCGCGGCTAGCGTCTTAGGGGCCGTGGCAGACACCTTGTGGCACAGCCTCACCGACGCCGGCGGGATGCTCTGGGAGACCCTCTGGGCGCTCGTCCTGGGGTTCGGGCTCTCCGGCGCCGTGCAGGCGTTCGTGTCCCGGGCCCGGATGCAACGCGCCCTCGGCGACGGGTCCGCGGGCAGCATCGCCCGGGCCGGGTTCTTCGGCGCCGTCTCCTCGTCGTGTTCCTACGCCGCGACCGCGCTGGCGAAGACGTTGTTCGTCCGGGGTGCCGACTTCACCGCGGCGCAGGCGTTCGCGTTCGCCTCTACCAATCTGGTGATCGAGCTCGGCGTCGTGCTGTGGTTGCTGGTCGGCTGGCAGTTCGCGCTGGCCGAACTCGTCGGTGGCGTGCTGATGGTCGCGTTGATCGGGCTGGTGCTGCCGCGCGTGGTCCGGCCCGATGCCGCGGCGGTCGCCCGTGCGTCGCTTACCGCCGACGACCCGCATCATCACCACGGCGGTGACTCGGACGAGCAGCCGCGCGACCCGCGGACCCTCGCCGGCTGGGCCGACGCCGCGACGTACACCATCGGCGACCTGACGATGTTGCGGCGCGAACTCGTCATCGGGTTCCTCGTCGCAGGCCTGCTCGACACCGCCGTACCGCTGTCGTTCTGGCGATCGCTGTTCGTCACCGGCCACGGCGTCTGGTCGGCGATCGAGAACGCGATCCTCGGTCCGTTCCTAGCGATCATCAGCTTCGTCTGCTCGATCGGCAACGTGCCCCTCGCCGCGGCGTTGTGGTCCGGCGGCATCGGTTTCGGCGGTGTGGTCGCGTTCGTGTTCGCCGACCTGATCACCTTGCCGTTGCTGTTCATCTACCGCCGTTATTACGGCACCCGGCTCACGCTGAAGTTGCTCGCGGTGTTCTGGGCGACGATGAGCGTCGCCGGGCTCGCGGTCGAGGGACTGTTCCACGTCACCGGCATCGCGCCCGACTCCGACTCGCGGA
>JAVEEG010000035.1 GCA_030840585.1 Frankiaceae bacterium
GTGCCGTCCTTGCCGACCGCGACATCGGAGTCACCGCCGGAGGTCTGGCTGCCCGGGGACGTGCTCGGCGGCACGACGGTCTTGAGCTCGGTCCAGTGCTTGCCGTCGTCGGTCGACTTCGCCAGCACCGCGCCGCCCTGGCCGGGCGTGGTGACGTAAACGGTGTGGCCGACGGTCGCCAGCCCCGGCTCGCCGTAGTCGTGCGAGTAGGCGAACGTGTTCCGACCGAACTTCAGCGTGGCCGGCGCGGACTTCGCAAAAACGGGCACCGCGGTGCCGACGAGAGCGGCCACGGAAGCGACGACGAGAACCTTGCGCATGAGTTCGATGTTCGCGGCGACAGCCCGGTTTCCTGCATGAGCAAGGATGTAGCCATGGCGGACTTCGGTATCGACATCGACCCCGGTGAGGTCGGCCTCGACCCGCAGCGGCTCGGCCGGATCGACGCGCACTTCCAGCGTTACGTCGACGACGGCCGGCTGCCCGGCTTCCAGGTCATGGTCAGCCGGCACGGCCGGGTCGCGCACTTCTCGTCGTACGGGCTCGCCGACATCGAAGCCGGGCGCGCGATCGAGCCGGACACCATCTTCCGCATCTACTCCATGAGCAAGCCCGTCACGTCGGTCGCCGCGATGATGCTGTACGAGCAGGGCGCGTTCGAGCTCACCGATCCGATCAGCAAGTGGCTGCCCGAGTTTGCGGCGCCACGGGTCTACGTCGGCGGGTCGGCGACCAAAGCAACGACGGTGCCGGCGACCGAGCCGATCCGGGTCTGGCACCTGCTGACCCACACCGCCGGTCTCACCTACGGCTTCCACAACGTGCACGTGACCGACGAGCTCTACCGCAAGGCCGGCTTCGCCCTCGACACGCCGGCGGGCTATGACCTCGGCCAGTGCGTACAGGCATGGGCCGAGTTGCCGCTCGCGTTCCAGCCCGGCAGCGAGTGGCTGTACTCGGTCGCGACCGACGTCCTCGGCCGGCTCGTCGAGATCGTCTCCGGTCAGCCGCTCGACGAGTTCTTTCACCGCTTCATCTTCGAGCCGCTTGGCATGACCGACACGACGTTCACGGTGGATCCCGAGCAACAGCACCGATTGGCGGCGCTCTACGCGACCGGCCCGGGACTGCCCAAGACGGTTCGCTACGACAAGCTCGGCGACACCGTACGCAATCCGCAGCAGTGGTTGTCCGGCGGCGGCGGGCTGGCCAGCACGACCCGCGACTACACCCGGTTCACCTGGA
Organism: Frankiaceae bacterium; assembly: GCA_030840585.1. Classification (GTDB taxonomy): domain Bacteria; phylum Actinomycetota; class Actinomycetes; order JAFAQI01; family JAFAQI01; genus BP-197. The sequence goes on from JAVEEG010000035.1 coordinate 1,246, forward strand.
TGCTGTTGCGCGGCGGTCTGCTCGACGGCGCGCGGCTGCTCTCGCCGCGCACCCTGCGGTACATGACCCGCAACCACCTGCCCGGCAACGTCGACCTGCAGACGTTCGGGCGGCCGATCAACGCGGAGGTTCGCACCGACGGCGTCGGCTTCGGCCTCGGTTTCGCGGTGATGCTCGACGCCGCCGCCAACAAGACGATCGCGAGCGAGGGCGAGTTCAACTGGGGCGGGATGGCGAGCACCGCGTTCTGGGTCGACCCGGCCGAAGACCTCACCGTCGTGTTCATGACCCAACTGATGCCGTCGAGCACCTACACCCTGCGCCCGCAGCTACGCCAGCTCGTCTATCAATCGCTGATCGACTGAGCTATCTCGGTCGCCCAGTAGGTGAGCACGATGTCGGCGCCGGCCCGGCGGATCGACAGCAGCAGCTCGCGGATCGCGCGGTCGCGGTCGATCCAACCGTTGGCCGCTGCCGCCTCGACCATCGCGTACTCGCCCGACACGTTGTACGCCGCAACCGGTACGTCGACGCTGTCGCGAACGCGCCGTACGACGTCGAGGTAACCGACCGCGGGCTTGACCATGACCATGTCGGCGCCTTCGGCGACGTCGAGCAACGCCTCGCGCACCGCCTCGTCGACCGATCGCGCCGGGTCCTGCTGGTAGGCCGCGCGGTCGCCGAACTGCGGCGCGCACTCGGCTGCGTCGCGAAATGGCCCGTAGAACGCGGATGCGAACTTCGCCGAGTACGCGAGGATCGCGACGTCGGTGAAACCGGCGCCGTCCAACGCCGTACGGATCGTGCCGACCTGGCCGTCCATCATCCCGCTCGGCGCAACGACGTGCGCCCCCGCAGTTGCCTGCGCGACGGCGATCGACGCGTACCGCTCCAGCGTTGCGTCGTTGTCGACCTCGCCGTTGTCGGTGAGCAGGCCGCAGTGGCCATGGTCGGTGTACTCGTCGAGGCACAAGTCGGCCATCAACACGGTCCGGTCACCGACCTCGGCAGCCAGGTCACGCAACACCACCTGGACGATGCCGTCGGGATCGTCGGCGGCCGAGCCGCGCGCGTCCTTCACCGCCGGGATGCCGAACACGATGAGCCCGCCGACACCGGCCTCGACCGCCTCGACCGCCGCCTTGCGGGCCGACTCGCGGGTGTGCTGGACGACGCCCGGCATCGACACGATCGGCTGCGGCTCGGCGATCCCTTCCTTCACGAACACCGGCAGCACGAGGTCGGCCGGGGACAACCGGACCTGCGCGGCCAGCCGGCGCAACGCGGCGGTACGGCGCAACCGCCGCTGCCGGCCAACCGGATAGGTCACCGCGACTTCTTCAGCCGGCTCGCCGCCTTGGTCCGGTTGGCCTTGCCCGGGGGCAACGGGTCGTCGTTGGTCCGCCGGTCCCGGCCGAACTCAGCCAGCGCCTCGGCCAGCAGCGACGCCGACGGCTTGGCCGCCGTGACGTCGACCCGCAGGCCGAGCTCGGCGGCGGTCTTCGCCGTCTGCGGTCCGATCACCGCGATGATCGACGAGGCGTGCGGCTTACCGGCGATGCCGACGAGATTGCGCACCGTCGACGAGGACGTGAACAGCACCGCGTCGAAGCCACCGGTCTTGATCGCCTCGCGGATGTCCGCGGCCGGCGGCGCCGCCCGAACGGTCCGGTACGCGGTGACGTCGTCGACCTGCCAACCCCGCTCGGCCAGGCCGGCGGCGAGCACCTCGGTGGCGATGTCGGCCCGCGGCAGGAACACCCGGTCGAGCGCGTCGTACGTCTCGTCGTACTGCGGCCACTCACCGAGCAGCCCGTCGCTCGAGTGGTCGGCCGAGGGAACGAGTTCGGGCCGGATGCCCCACGCCTCGACCGCCGCGGCGGTCTGGTCACCGACGCAAGCGACCTTCACGCCGGCCAGCGCGCGGGCGTCGAGCGAAAGCTCCTCGATCTTCTCCCGCACCGCCTTCACCGCGTTGGTAGAGGTGAACGCGATCCAGGCGTACCGGCCGCTGACGAGGCCGCGGATCGCGCGGTCCATCGCCTGCGGAGTGCGCGGCGGCTCGACCGCGATCGTCGGCACCTCGACCGGGATCGCGCCGTACGCTGTCAGTTGCTCGGACAGCGCGCCGGCCTGGTCCTTGGTCCGCGGCACGAGTACCCGCCAGCCGAACAGCGGCTTGGTCTCCCACCACGACAACCGGTCGCGCAACTTGACGACGTCACCCACGATTACCAGCGCATCGGGTCCGGCCGCGGCGGCGTCGCGCTCGACCGACTCCAGCGTCGAGACGACGGTGAACTGCTCGGTCGTCGTACCGTCGGCCGTCACCGCGACCGGCGTCTCCGGCTTGCGGCCGTGCTCGACCAGCGCGGCCGCGGCCTTGCCGATCCGGCGGCCGCAGTTGAGCAGGATCACGGTGCTGGTCGGCGCGGTCAGCCCGGCCCAGTCCGGCTCCGGAGTGTCCGGACCGAAGTCGACGATGTGCACCGCGTGCGTCTTCTTGTCGGTGACCGGAACGCCGGCGTAGCCGGGCACGCTCAGCGCCGCGCTCACGCCGGGCACCAGCTCGAACGGCACCTTGGCCTTGGCGCACACGTCGGCCTCGGTGGCAAAGCCGCAGAACAGCGTCGGGTCGCCGCTGAAGATGCGGGCGACCCGGCGGCCCTCCTTCGCCGCGGCGACCAACAGCTTGGCCCGATCGGCCGGCTCGGTCTTGGCCGCATCGACGATCTCCGCGCCGTCGCGGCAGAGGCCGAGCAGCTGGCCGTGCAACTCGGGGTGGGCTACGACGAGGTCCGCGTCGGCGAGGATCTCGGCGGCCTTCACCGTCAGCAGCCCCGGGTCGCCGGGGCCACCGCCGAGGAACGTCACGGTCGCGAACTTCTTCTTGCTACGGGCGGTGCTCACGGGTTGGTCTCTCCGATCAGGCCGGCCGCACCTGCATCGAGCAGGTCCGCGGCCAGGCGTTGCCCGAGCCGCTCGCCGTCTGCGAGCGGTCCGGTGGTGGACAGGCGTACAGCGCGCGAGCCGTCAACAGCGACGACGACCGCGCGGAGGTAAAGCTCCTCATTCCCCGACTCATCGATACCTACGTCGGCGAGTGCACCGACGGGTGCGGTGCAGCCGGCTTCGAGCGCGGCGAGCAGCGTGCGCTCGGCCGTCACCGCGGCCCGGCTGACCGGATCGTCGAGCAACTTGCCCAACGCGGTCGCGAGTTCGGTATCGGCGGCGCGGCACTCGACCGCGAGCGCACCCTGGCCCGGGGCCGGCAGCAACTGGCCGGGGTCGAGCAGCTCGCTCGCCTCGTCCAGCCGGCCTAGCCGGGCCAGCCCGGCCGCCGCGACGACGACCGCGTCGTACTCGCCGTCGGCGACCTTGCGCAGCCGGGTGTCGACGTTGCCGCGGATCGGTACGACGTCGAGCCCGAGGCCGAGGCCTCTCAGCTGCGCGGCTCGCCGCGGCGAGCCGGTGCCGACGCGGGCGCCGTCCGGTAGTTGGTCGAGCCGCGCGCCGTCACGTGTGACCAGCGCATCGCGCGGATCGGCCCGCAGTGGGATCGCGGCGACCACGAGGTCGCCGGCCGGCGCGGTGGGCAGATCCTTGAGCGAGTGCACCGCGAGGTCGACATCGCCGCGACGTAGCTGCTCGCGCAGCTCGGCGACGAAGACGCCGGTGCCGCCGATGTGTTGCAACGCGGCGGCAGACCGGTCGCCTTCGGTGACGACCTCGACGATCTCGACGTCGTGTCCGTTGTCGCGCAACGTTTTCGCGACCAGTTCGGTCTGTGCGAGCGCGAGTGCGGACCGGCGAGTGCCCAGTCTCATTCGTCGTCACCCGCCTCTACGACGACCGCGGCGCGGGTCACGACTTCGGTCGCGGCCGGGTCGAGGGCGAACAGTTCGCGCAGCGCGTCGGCGTACGAGTCGCCGCCGGGCTCACCGGCGAGTTCCTTCACCCGAACCGTGGGCGTGTGCAGCAGCTTGTCGACAACGCGGCCGACGGTGATCTCGACCTCGTGCGACGTGCGCTCGTCGAGGTCGGCGCGCGACCGCAGCCGGGACAACTCCGCGTCGACGACCTCTTGCGCCCGCGCACGCAGCGCGACGACGGTCGGCGCGACCCGTTCGGACCGTAGTCGCGCGAGGTAGGCGCCGACCTCGTCGGTGACGATCCGGCGTACCTGCTCGACATCGCGGGCGACATCGGCACCATCGAGAACCGACCGCAACGACTCCAGGTCGATGACCGTCACACCGGGCAGCGCGCGGACCTCGGGATCGACATCGCGAGGCAGCGCCAAATCCAGGATTGCCAACGGTTTTTCCGGTCGTTGAGCCAGCGCGGCGGCGACCGCTTCGACTCCGACGACGAGGCCGACCGCGCCGGTGCACGACACCAGGAGATCGGCGGTGGCCAGCCGGTCGGTCAGCTGGTCGACGGTCGCGACGTCCGCGTCCAATGTGCCCGCGAGTCGCTGCGCCCGCTCCGGAGTGCGGTTGACGATCGTCAACCGGCCGACGCCGAGCCGGCGCAACTGCGCGCCCGCAAGTGAACTCATCGAACCGGCGCCGACCAGAACGGCGTCGACCTGTGCCCAGTCGGTGATCGAGGCCGCGGCGAGGTCGAGGCCGACCGACACGAGCGAGCGGCCGGCGTCATCGATCCCGGTCTCGGCATGCGCCCGCTTGCCGGCCCGAAGTGCGGCGTCGACCAGCGGCCCGAGGGTGCGGCCGACACCTTCTTCCTCGCGGGCCAACTGCAGCGCCGTACGGAGCTGGCCGAGGATCTGTTGCTCGCCGACGACCATCGAGTCGAGACCGCTCGCAACCGAGAACAGGTGCTGCACCGCGCGGTCTTCGTAGTGGACGTAGAAGTGGTCGGCGAGCTCGTCGAGCGATACGCCGGTGCGCAGCGCAATGCGCTCGGTCACGTCCTGCACGCCGCCGTGGAACTTCGGCACGTCGGCGTACACCTCGAGCCGGTTGCAGGTGGAGAGGACCAGCGCCTCGTCGACGTGCTCGGCGGCGAGCAGATCGGCGAGCAGCTTCACGACGCCGTCGTCGGACTGCACCGTCCGTTCGAGCAGCGACACCGACGCCGACCGGTGCGACAGGCCGACCGCGAGAACACTCACCCGGCGCCCACCTCGAGCTCCTGATCCGAGACCGGGCCACCGGTTCCCGACTTGCGCTGCTCGTGAAAGGCAAGGATCTGCAACTCGATCGAAAGGTCGACCTTGCGTACATCGACGCTGTCGGGCACCGCGAGCACGATCGGCGCGAAGTTGAGCACACTCGTCACGCCGGACGAGACCAAGCGGTCGCAAACGTCCTGCGCCGACGCGGCCGGCGTTGCGATAACGCCGATCGACACCTCGTGTTCCTTGACGACGGTCTCGAGCTCGTCGAGGTGACGTACTTCGAGGCCGTTGATGTCCTCGCCGACCCGGCGGGGATCGGAGTCGACCAGGGCGACGATCTGGAAGCCGCGGCTGGCGAACCCGGCGTAGTTGGCGAGCGCGTGCCCGAGGTTGCCGACGCCGATGATGACGACGCTGTAGTGCTGGGTCAGGCCGAGGGTGCGGGAGATCTGGTAGACGAGGTACTCCACGTCGTAGCCGACGCCGCGGGTGCCGTAGGAGCCGAGGTGGGAGAGGTCCTTGCGCAGCTTGGCCGAGCCGACGCCGGCGGCGACCGCGAGCGCGTCCGAGGACACCGTGGTGACGCCGGATTCGGCCAGGCCGCCGAGGACCCGCAGGTAGACGGGCAACCGGGCGACGGTCGCCTCCGGGATTCCGGTCCGTCGGCGCGGCAGCGGCCGGTGCGGCAGCGGCTCCTGGGACACCGAGGATCTCCTCACGCAGCCGGACGAAACCGGCCGTACGACGTCGAGTCTAGGACTTTGTGAACAGGTGCACAAAGCGCTCGTGAACTCGTGATCGCGCTGCCCTCTAGGATTCCCGGCATGAGCGAGTCCGGCCTCGCGGCCGAGCACCCGTGGGGCCGCATTGCCGACGACGGCACGGTCTACCTGCGTACCGGCGACGGCGAGCGGGTGATCGGGTCGTGGCAGGCCGGCACGCCCGCGGAGGGCCTCGCCTACTACACCCGCAAGTACGACGATCTCGCCGCCGAGGTCGCGGTGCTCGAAGGCCGGGTCGGATCGCCGGTCGCGGACGTCAAGGCGGTCCGGGCCGCGGTCGCGCGGCTCACCGAAACCGTGCCGACCGCGTCGGTGCTCGGCGACATCGCGGACCTGAGCCGGCGGCTGGAGGCGGTGACGGCGAAGCTCGGTGAGCGCAGCGCCGAGGTAGCCGCCGCGAAAGCCGCGGCCGCCTCCGCCGCGGCCGATGCGAAGCGCGCGCTGGTCGAGGAAGCCGAGCAGCTCGCGAAGAGCGAGGCGTGGCGGCCGACCGGTGACCGCTACCGCGCGATCGTCGAGCAGTGGAAGACCATTCGCGGCGTCGACCGCCGTACCGACACCGAGTTGTGGGAGCGGCTGTCGGCCGCGCGGCGCGAGTTCGACCGCCGCCGCCGGACGCACTTCGCCGAGATGGACAAGGAACGAACGGTGGCGGCCGAGCGCAAGCAGCAGCTCGTCGCCGAGGCGAAGAAGCTCGCCGACTCCACTGACTGGGCCCCGACCGCACGCCGGTTCAAGGAACTGATGGGCGAGTGGAAGTCGGTCGGCCGCGCCGCGCGCGAGGTCGACGACTCGTTGTGGGCCGAGTTCAAGACCGCACAGGACGCTTTCTTCACCGCGCGGTCCGCGTCGCTGTCGGTGCGCGACGCCGAGTTGCGGGGCAACTTGGAGGCGAAGCAAGCCCTGCTCGCCGAGGCGGAGCGGATCGATCCGCGGGCCGACCTCGACGCGGCGCGCAAGCGGCTGCGCACGATCCACGACCGCTGGGAAAAGATCGGCAAGGTCCCGCGGGAAGACATGGGCGAGCTCGAGGCTCGGCTGGCCGCGATCGAGCAACGGGTCCGGGACGCTTCGGGCGTCGCCCGGCACGTGGTCGAGACCGAGTCGCCACTCGTCATCCGGCTGCGCGAGTCGGTGACGAAGCTGGAGGCGCGGCTCCAGCGGGCGCAGGCCGCCGGGGACAGCCGGTTGGCAGACGAGACCGCGCAGGCGCTGGCTACCCAGCGCGAGTGGTTGGCGCAAGCCGAACGCGGGTGACCGTCGCTACGACGATCCGGGTCGTCCTGCGCTGACTAGCCCAAAGCGGCCACGGAACTTTCCGGGCGGATGCCAGCACTCCGGACACGCTACGTAATCAAGTCTTGACGCACCGTGGTCCCCCCTGTTTGAGTCCTCCAACGACCTAGTCCGGATTCGGTCGAGTCCGTAGGTCATTCGGGGGTTGGGGGCGGGCCGGCATGATCAAGCAGCGTCAGTACGGAGCGACGGATCGGGCCAGATGGCCGATCGTCACCGCGATCGTCTGCGTCCTCGGGGCCGTGGGTGCGGTCTCGCCGGCGTCGGCGATCGCGCAGCGGCCACGGCCGGATCGCGTCGTTGCCCGCGCGCACAACGCGTCGCCGCGGTTCAACAAGCCGATGCCGTTCCACCGCACGCCACCGGTCCGCGGCCACCTGCGCCCGACGGCGACGGACACGACGACGGCCGAGCCGACCGCGATCACCCACAACATGGCCCCGCTCGACCCGCCGCCGAGCGAAGACTGGACGGTCGGCTCGCACTGGTTGCGGCACGACGACGGCTCGTACACCGGTGAGTTCTACGGCGGCCCGGAGTTTCGGCAGGTGGCCGGCACCTGGCTGCCGATCGATCCGACGTTGACGCTCGGACTCGGCGGGGTGGTGGCGAGCCCGGGCTCCTTGGTGCCGCTGTCGTTCGGCCTCGACACCGGCCACCTGACCACGTTCGCGCTCCCGGACGGGACGGTCACCGAATCGCTGTCAGGTACGCCGCTGCCGGCCGTGCCGCTGCTCGCCGGGCACACGATCACGTACGGCGGGGTTGCGGTCGACACCGACCTGCAGATGACCGTGACCAACGGCGGGGTGAAGGAAGCGCTCGTGCTTCAGTCTGCGGCCGCGCCGACGACGTTCCACTTCCACTTGTCCGACCCGTCGGGCGCACTCGGTGCCGTCAGCGAAACCGCCCCCGAGACCTTCCAGTTCGCGAACCCCGTGGCGCCGGAGACCTATCTCGGGTTGCCCCATCCGTACGCATACGAGCAGGACGCAGCGTCCTACCTCCAGTCGCCGGACATGGACGGTGCGCACCAGTCCGTAGTTGCCGCCGGCGACGGGTTCGACGTGACCTTGTCGGTGGACCCGTCGTGGTTAGCCGGCAAGTCGTACCCGATCGTGCTCGACCCGCCGGTGACGTTCATCAACGGCACCTTCCACATCCTCGAGTTCTTGAAGTACAGCAGCGGTCACACGGGTTGCGGCACGAGCGGCGACGCGTGCATCGGCTACGAGCCCACCGCGACCGAACCGAACGCGCTCGGCGCCGGCACGCAGACCGAGAAGGTCGGAACGGCCTACGTCGCGGACGGGCGACCCGCCCGCGCCGACTACTACTTCGCGATCTCCGGAATCCGTCCCGCCAGCGCCGTCACCCAGGCCGACCTCAACCTCTACGGCAACGGTTGCATCGGTTACAGCGAATACAACTGCAACCTCTACAGCTACCGGGAGGAGTTCTACCCGCTCACCGCGACCGTCGACACGACGACGACGTACCACGACTTCAATCTCGCGAGCGGATCGGTGCTGAACTCGAGTTCGCTGATCGCGCCGTTCGCTCCTGGCACGAGGCGGCAGTTCACCTGGGGCGTCATCAACGTCGTCAAGTACTGGATCGGCACCAACCCCAGCGCGTACGCGCATTCCAACTACGGATTTGGCCAGAAGCTCGACAACGAGCCGACCTCCGGGAACATCGGCGGGCCGTCGTTCGCCGGACCGCACGACACCACCGATCCGCACCCGTCGCTCGTCGTTAACTGGACGCCGCCGCCAGGACAGATGGCCGCACCGACGCTGTCATCGACGTCGCCCACCTCGCTGAAGGCGACGTTCTCCCCGCCGAGCACCGACAACGCCAACATCGACAGCTACAAGGTCGACCTCTATACGTCGACCAATTCGTTGGTTACGTCTACGACGTGTACCGCCCCGTGCACCTCAGTCACGTTCACCGGCCTCGCGTACGACAGTTATTACGTCGTCGCCGAGGCGCACAACGCCGCCGCGGGTTACGGGCCGACCAGTGCGCACAGCAACACCGTCGTACTGTCGCCTGCGCCGCAGCTCACCAAGACCCTGCTGACCGCGGCGACGAACGGCTACTACTCGCGTGGTCAACTGCTGCGCTACAAGCTGCACATCGTCAACCCCGGTCCGAACGTCATGTCGGTCACCTCCGTCACGGACAACGTGCCGGGCCAGATCGTCGCGACCGGCGCGGTGACGACACTCAACGCGGGCAGTTGCTCGTCCTGCTCCGTCTCGGGCAACACGATTACGGCGTCGAACCTGACCGTGCCGGGGACCTCCAGCGGTCAGAACTGGATCGATCTCGTCTACTCGGTTGTCGCGTCCGGCATCGAACGCGGCTGTACGACGGTCACCAACACCGCGACCGCGACGAACAGCTTCGGCAGCAGCACCGGCTCGGTGCCGGTCACCATCTGCGACAGCGGCCTCGGCGTGGAGCCGTGGTGGAGCTACGTCTCTTCGATCGTGGGCGCGCAATCGACCGCGCAAGTCAACGCGATGAACGGCAACCTGGTCGTGCAGGCGACCGACAGCACGCCGGTGCCGGCGCGCGGCCACTTCGACTACGTCATCCGCCGTACGTACAACAGCCAGGACGCGGGCGTACTGACCCTGCCGGGAAGCCTCGGCGGCGGCTGGTTGCTCAACGTCGGTCAGGCCGACGACCTCGCCGGCGACGGCGTGACGACGACTGGCCTGTCGGTGCCACAACCGGTGAACGAGACGCCCGCATCGCTGCTCGCGCCCATCGCGGTGACGATGATCGACCGCGACGGCACCCGCCACGTGTTCACCTACCGGTCCGCGTCCGTCGGCGTCGGCAACGCGGTCAACGTCGGCAACATGACAGGTGCGAGCGCGCTGCTGCTGCCGGCGAACCCCAAGCTGCTGCCCACCGGCCTCGGTGGGTCCAGCGGCTTCGCGTCGGTGTGCGTTGACGCGATGTATCAACCGCCGCCCGGTGTGCATGTCGCACTGTGGCGCTACGTCGGCGTGAACAACGGCTGCGCGAATGAGCTCACCGACGCCAGCGCGCGCGTTGTGGGCTTCTCCGCCGTCCGGCCGGACCGGCTGCGCTACGACTACGACCTCACCGGACACCTGCTCGACATGACCGACGGCAGCGGAGTCGATCTGCGCTACACCTACGACGCGCAGGGTCGCCTCACCAGCGTCTACGAGGCACAGACGTGCTCCACTCCGGGCGTCAACGGCTGTCGCGGCATCACGGTCGCGTACCCGAGCAGCATCGAGACCGACGTGACCGATCCGGCCGGCCGGGTGACGAAGTACATCTTCGACGGCGCGGTCCCGGTGACGCACCTCATCCAGGTGATCAACCCACCGCAGACCGGCGGCGCCGGCACCGGGTCGATCACGAGCGACAACGTGCAGTACGCCTATCAAGGCTTCAATGCGACGAGTTGCGGCGCGGCGACCGGACAGCTCTGCCGGATCACCGACGCGCGTGGCGACACCACGACGTTCAGTTACACGAGCCAGACGCTCGGCCTGCCCCGGGTCACCGGAATCACGGACCGGCGAGGCACCGCTACGACGATCACCTACCACGACACGGCGCCGGTGTACGCCGACGCCGACACGGGCACGCATCGCACCGAGTACGCGTCGATCGACAGCAGCGGTCGCGTCGGCGAGATCGACGAAGGCGACACGATGAGCAACTGGCTTCGTCGTACCAGCGACGTCTGGGACACCACCAGTGCGCCCTGCACCTACGTCCACGGCTCGCTCAAGGGTGCGCCGACGACGTGGAAGCGGCAGGACAACAACCTCTGCCAGGTCGTCCGCTCGGTTACGGCGACCGCAACGGAAACGACGAAGTACACCTACGCGCCCGAGGGCACGATGCTGTCGAGCCAGCAGTTGATGAACGGCCAAGGCGCGGATCGATACGTCACCTACGGGTACGCCGTGCAGTACGTGCGCAGCGGCGGCCAGAGCTCGATCACCGGCAGCGACACGCTGTGGGGAAACGGTGACGTGACCCTGGCTTCGCGGGACAGCGCGATCGGCGACGGCGGGTCGGTGGCCGGCGATCCTTCGGTGCTCTACGCGATCAGCGATCTGGTCCAGTCCGCGTCGCCGAACGGCAACGTGTCCGGCGCGAACGTCAGCAACTTCACCACGCGCTACACCCGCGCCAACAACTCGTCGGCGACCCCGGACGTCCTGACGTCGAACGGCTGCACCGGTCGTAACAGCGGTCTCGTCTGCTCGGTCTCGACGCCGTACCAGGGCTCGACGCAGAGCACGACCACGTACACCTACGACCAGTACGGCCAGAAGACCAGCGCGACCGTGCCGCGGTCGAACGCGGGCGAGTCGCCGCCGTCCGGCCAGGGCACGCAATATCTCTACAGCTACTACGGATCCAGCGGCCGGGACCTCTCCAACACGGTCAGCACCGAAGGCTGGCTGGAGGCTGTCACCGATCCCGCGAGTCACTTCGTCGCATTCGCCTACGACCAGGCCGGCAACCGGGCGCGGACCTGGGACCGCAACGCGACCGCAGGCGCGTTCGACCCGACCACGTTCATTGCAAGCGGGAACACGCGCTACTCACAGGCGCTCCACGCCGCGAGCACATCGACGAAGCCATGGCGATACGAACTGTCCGCGCGAGACCCGATCGGCAACACCGTCACCTATACGCGCGACGCGGACGGCAACGCGCTGACCACAACGAGCGCGCGGAACAAGACGACGACGCAGGTCTTCGACGCCGCGGACAACGTCACCAATGTCACCACCCCGCTCGAGAGCGGGAACCCCGCGACCTACGCGTACGACGCGTATGGCAATCTCACCTCGTCGAAGACGCCGAACGGCGCGTACACGGTCCGGACCTACGACACCGTCAATCACCTCACCGGCGTCTACACCGACCGCGGTCCCACTGCGACGACGACCAATCCGGGCGGCACGTGCGCCGACAGCACCACGTCACCACGGGCACCGATCCCGTCGGGCGAGTTCGTCTGCGCGACCTTGACGAACTACGACTACGCGGACAACGTCACGTCCACGCAGGCCGGCGACGGCGCAGTAACGACGTACACGTACGACCCGGCCAACCGGCGAACGGTCACGACTGTGCCGCGGACCGGGAGCGTCAGCTACAGCACGACCACCGTGTACGACGCCGACGGCAATGTGACCGACGTGTGCCCGCCGCGACAAACAGTCGAAGGTGCGACTAGCGGTTGCCCGGCGACCGGTCTCTACTCGACCCACAACACCTACACCGAAGCCGACCGGTTGCTGACGACGAAGACCTACCGCGCCGTGCCGCCGAGCACGCACGGCACCCGCGCGGTCACGCCCGCGACGCAGACGATGACTACGACGTACGGCTACGACGCAGACGGCAACCTCGTCTCGACCACCGACCCGAACGGTCACGTGGCGTCGGCGACGTACGACTTCCTCGACCGAAGGATCACGCAGACGCGCTCCCGGGTCGCGGGTCAGCCGGCCACGACCGTCTACACCTATGACCCGGTCGGCAACGTCACCGCGGTGACCCGACCGGGTTCGCAAGCGCTCGGCGACACCAGCGGCACCGACCTGAACGTCAGCTCGGGCACGTACCAACTCCCGTCGAGTTACGTGAGCTACAGGTCGATCACGCTCACCGGCGGTGCCACGCTCGTCGCACCACCAAGCAGTGGTGCGCTCGCGCTCACCATCAACGTGACGGGGACCGTCAGCATCTGCGCCGGCTGCTCGATCGTCGTCGACGGTCGCGGCAATGCCGGCGGCCAGCCCAACAGCAATCTCAACCAACCCGGCGGGACCGGCGACGGGTCCGGTGGTGGCACCGGTGGCGGCTTCGGCGCAACGGCCGGTGGTGGCGGAGGAGGCGGTTCGTACTCGACGCTCGGCACTGCCGGTTCGACGACGACCGGCGGCGGGACCACCGGCAGCGCCGGCGCGACGTACGGCTCGGACACGGCCCCGGACGTCGGGTCCGGTGGTGGCGCCGGCGGCTCGACGCCGCTCGCAAGCGGCGGCGCCGGCGGCGCCGGTGGTGGGTTCGTGCACATCAGCGCTGACAACATCGTCCTCAACGGCGTCGTCAGCAGCCAGGGCGCGAGCGGCGGCGCCGGCGCGACCTCGACGGGCCAGACCGGTGGCGGTGGCGGTGGCGGCTCCGGCGGCGGGATCTGGTTGACCGCGCCGACGATCAGCGGCACCGGCGGCATCAACGTCAACGGCGGCGCGGGGTACCCCGGCACCAACGGTGGCGGCTCCGGCGGTGCGGGGCGGGTGCGTGTCGACGCCGACAGCCAGACCGCGACCGGCCTGACCGGTTATCCGACGCACCGGCTCGGATTGTTGACGGCGTACAGCTACGACGCGGACAACCGGCTGATCGACACCGTTCTCGGCGCGGACAACCCGACCGCGGCGTCCGCGGGTCTGGTCGACAGCGCCGGCGGGATCAATGTGCGCACGCGGCTCGCGTACGACGCGGACGGCAACATCGCCGCGCGCTACGAGCCGCGCGCGTTCACGAGCTCGACCACGACGCCGGACTCGAGGTACGAGCAAGTGACGACGTACGACGACGACGGCCGGGTCGCCGCGACGTACACGCCGTACGCCGACGCGGGCAGCGACTCGCTCAACGGGCCGGCGACGAGCAGCCAATGCGACACGGGCACGGCGTACGCGAACGCGGATCCGAATGCGAGCACCGATCACGTCGGCGACTACGCGGGCTCATCGATGCGCATCTGCAAGGCCACGTTCAGCTACGACCACAACAGCAATCGCGTGACGAGTGTGCTGCCGACGTCCGCGGCGACGAAAGCGTCCCCGGGCAGTGACCTGCGCAGCATCACGTACACGTACACACCGGACAACCTGTTGTTGACGGAGTCGATCCCCAACCCGACTGCAGCGGTCGCGTCGAACCGGATCACCGAACACCAGTACAGCTACGACGGTGCTGGCCGGCCGGTGCAGGACAAGCAACTGACGGCGCAGGCGCCGGCGACCGTGACGATCTACACGCTCGACGGATTGGTGAGTTCGGTGACACCGCCGGCCGGCCCGACCGGGTTGAGCCATCAGGTCAGTTACGGCTACGACAGCAACGGCGAACGCACCAGCGTGACGACGAACGTCGACGCGAGCACGACCCGGACCAGTTACACCGACTACAACAGCGACGGCACCGTGCTGGCGCAGGTCGACCCGGCGGGCAACACGACGAGCAACAGCTACGACCTGGTCGGCAACCCGGTCGCGGTGTACTCACCGGACGCGAACGCCGGCGACCTCACCGCGAACCCGAGCCACCTACCGGTGACGTACAGCTACTTCGACGACAACCTGGTGCGCACGTCGTTCACGCCGACGCTCGCCGACGGCAGTCGCTACCGGCTGACGACGTACGGGTACGACGCGGGCGGCCGCAAGCTGAGCGTCGACGTCGACTACACGACGAGCGGCGGGTCGGTGACGACGAACGGCAGTCCGCAGACGTTCAGTTACTACGCGGACGACCGGCTGGCCGGAAGCGGCGGCCGCGGCGGTGGCACGCAGGTGTACTCCTACGACCCAGCCGGCAACATGACGACCGGCACCGACAACAGCGGTGGTTCGACGGTCACGACGACGGCGTCGTACTACCTCAACGGGTTGCCGCGGTCGGTGTCGGAGAACAGCACGACGACGACGTACAGCTACGACGCGACCGGGGCGACGGCCGGGCTGCAGAGCACGACCGGTGCCGGCACGTTGACGGCGACGTACGGCTACACCGACGCCGAGCAGCCGGCGACGCTAACCGGCGGGACGCTCGGTGCGGGCGTCACGATGAGCGTCGGTTACGACGACGAGCAGCGACCGGTGTCGGCGAGCTACACGAATGGTCCGGCGCTGAGCCGGACGTGGAACGCGGACAACACACTGGCGACGCAGACGTTGACTGCGCAGGGTGGCGGCAGCGTGTCGAGTTGGGCGTACGCCTATGACGGGATGGGCCGGGTGACGTCCGCGGCGAACAACACCGCGAGTTCCGACTGCGTCCCGAGCCAGCCGGCTGCCGGCCTGCAGTGCTTCACGTACGACGCGGCCGGGCGGTTGGCGACCTTCCACGACTCGACCGCGGCTCGCTCGATGGCGTACGACGCGGACGGCAACCGGACGGGTTACGGTCCGGGCGTGGTGCCCGGCGTGCCGTGCGTGCCGGCGACGGGCGTGGTGTGCGCGAAGTACAACCCGGACGACTCGATCAGCCAGCAGAGCAATGGCGCGACGTGGAAGAGCTTCGTTTACGCGCAGCCGTTCGGCGGCGTCAGCAACGACGGCTGCAGCACGTATTCATACGACGGCTTCGACCGGATGTCGTTGACGTCGGGCATCGCGGGTACGAGCTGCGCCGGCCAGGGAACGTCGAACGCGTACGACATCATCGATCGGCAGGCGCGCCGGACCGACACCGCGACAGGCGTGACGACGACGCTGGGCTACGCCGGTTTGGGTAGTCAGTCGACGAGCGAGGCGACGCCGACCGCGACAACGCGGTACACGGTGTCGCCGGACGGCGGAACGCCGCTCGCGGTCAGCACGACGGGTGGGGTCGCGCAGTACCTGTTCGACGATGGGCGCGGAAACATCAGCACGACGACGTCGACAACTGGCGCGTTGCAATGTGGCCTGCGGTACGACCCGTGGGGCAGCTTCGTCAACGCGGTGACCAGCGGCGGATGCACGAATGCTGGCGGCAGCACGCCGAGCGACATGTTCTACGGCGCGGGCCGGCGGGACGCGACGACGGGGACGTACCAACTCGGCGCTCGTACCTACGACCCGGGCAAGGCAGGGTTCCTGAACCCGGACGGTTACCGCACCGCGCCGTCATCGGCGGACCTGAGTGTCGGCACCGACCCGTTGACGCGGGACACGTACAACTACGTCAACGGCGACCCGATCAACCTCGTCGACCCGACCGGTCACATGAACGCCGCGGAAGGTGGTGGCGGTTGCGGCAAGTTGTCGAACGCGGACTGCCGGCGGATCGAGGATTACGTCGCGAACGCGGTGATGGTCGAGTACCTGAACCAGGCGAACGATGCGGGGATCCGCGCGCAGCAAGCGTTGGATCGTGCGGAGGAGAAGCGTCGGCACGAGTGCGACGGGTTCTTCGGGCACGTGTCGTGTGCGGCCAATGCGGTCGCTGATGTCGCGACGACCGGAGTGAAGGTCGGGGTGAACTTCGTCGGCGGCGCGGCCGCGGGGGTGATCGACGAGGCGACCAGCGTGGTGACCTTCGGCGCGTACGACCCGGGATTCAACGGGTGCGCGTTCGGTGGCGGCGGCGCGGTCGGTGCCGCGTGCACGGCCGGACGGGTGACCGGGCGGGTCGGCGTCGAGCTGGCGGCACTAGCCGGCAGCGGCGGTGCGTCCGGTGCGCTGGAAGCAGTCCGCGCAGCGCGAGCAGTGGACATGGTGGCGAACATCGCCTCCAAAGCCCGCGTAATCACCAAACTCCGCTCAGTCGAAACCGCAGTCAACGACGCCCGGCGCGTCGATCGAGCGGTCGAGGAAGGTGGCCTCGTCGCAGGGAGCGGTCCAGGTCGTGGCGTGCTTGAAGTCAGCTCCCACGTCAAGTCCACAGCTGCCGTGAGGAACTTCAGCCCGGCGTCCGCGCGTGAATTCGTCTTCGACCCCGTTAACGAACGCTTTGTGGTCGGCCGCTCCGAGAAGGCCTATGGGCATTCCGGACTGGCACAGCAGATTGGGGCTGACGAGAATACAGTTGTCGGCGGGATGCTCTCACGTGGTCCGAACGGTGAGTTCCTCACTGATGAGGTGTCTGGGCACTTCGGAACCAACTGGACCGACCAGGTTCGCGGGCAGTTCGTGGACTTCATGCGAGGTTTCGGGTTCGACATTCAACATACGATGTGGGCCGGTGGCTGAGATTTGCGACGCGTTGAACGTTGTCCCAAAGTTGCTTTGGGACGAGTCGGCCGAGCCTGCCTCGACGCGCTGGCTTCCTCTCATTCTCATCAGTCAGACGGGTCTGTGGATCGGCTTAGATGGGGCGGCCAACTGGATAGTCGGACGAAAAGGCGGACGGATCGAGTCGGTGGCGACCGGCGTCACGCCTTCGTGGCTCCCACTGCTCGACCTGGACCCAGTCGTGCTTGCTGCAGAAATTGAAGACGTCGGAACGCGACACCATCTCCCGAAAGAGGTGCTCACCGACACACTTCCGGTGGACGAGGCAATATCGATCGCTTTGGGGAGCAAGAGTCAGCACTGGACCGAGAGAGCGGTGGCCTGGCTAATGACTCGGCCCCCGCGACCTGATCACCTCGACCTGCTCAGAGCACTCATCAACGCCAGCTGGGTCAATCAGCGCACGCGCCAACGCGCCAAGAAGCTCGTAACCTGATGGCAGTCTTCGTCCAGGGCAAAACCGCGTGCCCTTTGTGCACTAAGGTCATTCAGCCGGATGAGGATTCGATTACCTTCCCGCCGCTCTTCTTGAACAGTCACCATCGTGTATTCGAGGTGAACGATGCCGTGGTCCACCGCGCGTGCCTACTGGTGCGACCGTACGGCGAATCAGCTCTAGCGAAGCTTGCAACGTACGAGGAGCGAGCCGGCCAGCCAAGGACCTGCCGGGTCTGTGGCCGCGACATTTCGGACCCCGACGATTACTTCACAACGGGACCACTCGCGGACGACGCATCAGAAGGGGTTTCAAGACTCGACTGGTTCGATGCGCACGAGTCCTGCCTGCACGTCTGGCCAGGAACGCCAGCTCTGATCCAGGATCTGATCAAGTTCGCCCGATCGGACGATTGGGAGGGGGACGTGCTTACGTCGCTTGCCACACGCCTTCAAGCAGTCTGCGTCGGGACATGAGACGGCGGTTGGTTCCTGCGGTGGCTAGCTTCACCGACCGTGCGTCCGTCGCGTCGGGTGGTCTCCCTTGCGTCCCGAGGCCGATCCGGATCCTTGATGCACCTGTTCGAAAATTCCGTCGGGGCACGCTTCGAGTCCAAGACGAATTTCCCGGAGTTGTGGCGTACTTCCGCGCCCGCGACGAGGGCGCTCCGTGACCGAGGCGGAGGTCATGCAGGAGGCGTTTCACATCGCAAGAAGAATCGTCGGCGGCGAATTACCGCCTCAAGTCGGCGCGGCCCGCATCTGGCTCTTGTCCTCAGAGAACGGCCGCGCTTGCTTCGAAGAGTTGAGCGGGTTCATAGCAGCGGCCAGCCAGTGGGATGAGGCACGAGAGCATCGCCAAGCTCGTCGAAGATGCGCGGCAGGCCGCGCGTGAGCTGATCCAACGTCATCCTTGATTTTTCGCAAGAGCCAGCTGTTCTTGGTCAGACGCGCCGCTCCGAAACGTGCGCTCTGAGCAGAGCTATCTTGCGCCGGGTGGCTCCTACCCCGAAGCCAGCGCCGCTCGTAGCCGGCCGGACTGCACTCGGAACCAGTCGTGCACTTGCCCGTCCACCAGGATCACAGGCACGTATTCGGCCCACTTCGCCATCAACTCCGGCTCGCCGGTGATGTCCTGAGAGGACCACGAAACGCCGAGCTCGGAACACACCGACGACACGACATCGACGGCATCCGAACACAAGTGGCAGCCGGGCTTCACATAGACGACGACCCGATCGGTCATGCGGTTTCGCGCAGCCGGCCCTTCGCGACCTTCCCGATCGCGGAGTGCGGCAACTCGCTCACAATCTCGACCGCCGTCGGGCACTTGAACCGTGCCAACCGGCGGGCCGCGTACTCGATCACGTCGTCCGCGCTCGGCGCTGAGCCAGCACGCGGTACGACAAAAGCCTTCACCGTCTCGCCGGTGTACGGATGCGGGATCCCGATCACCGCGACCTCGTCAACATCCGCATGGCCGGCAATCGCGTCCTCGACTTCACGCGGATACACGTTGAAGCCGCTGACGAGAATCAACTCGCGAACCCGATCCACCAAGTACAAGTCGCCGTCTTCGTCCGCGACCGCGACGTCGCCGGTCCGGAACCAACCATCGTTGTCCGGCCCGCCTGCGCCGTCGGGCCAGTAACCAGAGAACAGATTCGCGCCGCGTACGACGATCTCCCCCGGGTCGCCTTCGTCGACCTCTTCACCGTTGTCGTCGAGCAACCGCAACTCAACGCTCGGAATCGGCCGGCCGATCGATCCCGGCTTCGCGACCTCGCTGCACAACGTCGTCGTCAACACCGGCGCGGTCTCGGTCAGCCCGTACCCCTCGAACACGTGATGCCCGGAGCCTTCGAGGATTGAGCCCAGCACTGCCGCCGGCAGCGGCGCCGCCCCGGAGACCGCCAATCGCAACGATGCCAACGATTCCGACAACCGCGGCAGCATCGACCACGCGACATACATCGGCGGCGCGCCGACGATGTTGCTGACGTTCGCCGACTCCACCAACGCAAGCGTTTCGACCGGATCGAACCGCTCGGCCAGCACACCGGTCGCACCGACGTACGCCGTCATGCCGAGACCGGAGTTCAAGCCGTACACATGGAACAGCGGCAGCACCAGCAACACCCGATCGTCCGGCGCGATTACCGCCGGCTCGATCCGCGAAAGCTGCGCGAGGTTCGCGAGCAGCGCCCGGTGGGTCAGCATCGCGCCCTTCGGCCGGCCGCTCGTGCCCGACGTGTACAGCAACACCGCGGTGTCCTCGGCCCCCGCCCGCGCCGCAC
>JAVEEG010000368.1 GCA_030840585.1 Frankiaceae bacterium
CGAGCTCGAGATCGACCAGTCGCAAACCCGTCTCGCCGCGATCCGCGAGACCATCGACCTCATCGAGACCGATCTCGCGGCGATGATCCGCGACGTGCAACGCGCCGCCGATGCGGTGCGCGGCGGCACGCGCGCGACCTCCGACGTTCTCGGCCGCATCGGCGACCAGAGCGAGCAGCTTGCGGCGCTCACCGGCCGGGCGACCGACATTGCAACGCACCTTGCGAGCGCCACGGAAGAATTCGCGCATTCGTCCGGCGAGATCGGCCGCCAGGTGCGCGAGGCCGGCACGCTGACCGACGATGCCGGCCAGGCGGCGGCAGCCGCGGGCAAGAGCGTCGATGGGCTGAAGGCCTCGTCGGCGGAAATCGGACACGTCGTGAGCCTGATTTCGGCGATCGCCAAGCAAACCAATCTGCTGGCGCTCAACGCCACCATCGAGGCGGTGCGCGCGGGCGATGCCGGGCGCGGCTTTGCAGTGGTCGCGCAGGAAGTCAAATCGCTCTCCGGCGCGACGCAGGGCGCGACCGAGGAAATCGGCCGCAAGATCGACAAGCTTCAGCGCGACGCGCAGGAATCGATCGCGGCCGTGAACCGGATCATGACGGCGATCGCGGCGATCCGCCCGGTCTTCGCGTCGGTCGCCAGCGCGATCGAGGAGCAGATCGCAACGACCGGCGAACTCTCGCGCAGCGCGGCGGACTCATCGCGCTTCGTCACGTCGGTCGCCGAAAGCGCCGCCGAGATCAAGCTCGCATCGGCACGCGCCGAACAAAGCGGCGGCGCAATCGACCGCTCGGGTCAGGATGCCGCGAACCTGGCCGCCAGGCTGCAGACGCGGTTCGTCACGTTCCTGCGGCAGACCGAGATCGGCGACCGGCGCCGGCACGACCGGCTGCCGTGCGATCTCGCGGTGGTACTGCGGCAGAGAAGCCGCGAGATCCGCGGGCAAACCGTAGACCTGTCCGACGGCGGGATGCTGGTGCGCAGCGCGGACGGCGAGAAGCTCACGATCGGCGCATCGGTCGAGGCGGATCTGTCCGGCATCGGACGCGGACGCGCACGGATCGTCGGGCGCTCGACGCTCGGCCTGCATGTGGAATTCACCGCGCTGGAGGCGACGGCCGAGAGCGCGCTGCATGAGCGGCTGGCTGCCATCCGGGCGGAAAATCAGGCGTTCGTCGATCGCGCCGTCGATGCGGCCGCGATGGTTTCGATGGCGTTCGAGGAAGCCGTGAGCGCCGGCACGCTGACGCGCGAGGCGCTGTTCGATACCGACTATGTGCCGATCGACGGCACCGCCCCGGCCCAGTTCCGCACCCGCTCGCTCGACGTGCTGGAAGGCCTCCTGCCCGACATTCAGGAGCCGCTGCTCGCCGACGACAAGCGGATGATTTTCTGCGCGGCGGTCGACCGCAACGGCTACCTGCCGGTGCACAACGCCATCTATTCCAGGCCGCAGAAGCCGGGCGAGCTTGCGTGGAACACGGCGAACTGCCGCAACCGCCGCATCTTCGACGACCGCGCGGGCTTGAGCGCCGCGCGCAACGTGCGCCCGTATTTGATCCAGAGCTACCCGCGCGACATGGGCAACGGCGTGGTGATCATGATGCGCGAGATCGATGCGCCGGTGCGCGTGTTCGGCAAGCACTGGGGCGGTTTCCGTACGGCTTATAAAATTTGATATCCCAGGGACTTGGGAGGAACTGTTATGATGAAATCTCCCACCCAATTGCGCGAGTCAGGTTGCACCGCGAACGCGCTCCCCGTATGGTCCGCCCGAGCGGGCAGCCGGGGGGCGACCGGGGACGCAGTTGCAGCAATGAGATTTCTTGTACGCGTATGCGCGATCGGCGGCGCCCTGTTGCTCGCCGGTTGCTCCTCATGGACGCCGAGCTGGGACTGGGTTCCGAGCAGCCTGTCCGGCGGCGCCAATGTCTCGCTGACCATTGAATCCGACCCGCCGGGCGCCGACGCCAGGACCTCGCTCGGTCCGAGTTGCCGCACGCCCTGCATGCTCCCGGTTCCGGCCGACCGCGAGTTCACCGTCAACTACTCGCTCAACGGCTACGTCCCGCAGGTCGTGCCGGTGCGTCCGCGCGCGGTCGAGAGTTTCCGGTCCGACGGCGACGTGGGCGGAGCGCCCATGGCCGAAGTCTCGCCCAATCCGGTTTACGCACAGCTCGAACCGGCCCCGCCCCCTGCTCCCGCGAAGAAGCGCGGCGGAAGGCCGAAGCAGCCGGCAAAGCCGCCGCTGCGTTGACGGCTCCGGCGGCGGGGTGTTCGGTTGACACCGGTCCGCGCCGCCCCTTAAACCAGCGGCCGCATCGGACCCAAGGCTTTCGGGCGCTTAGCTCAGCGGGAGAGCGTTCCCTTCACACGGGAGAGGTCATAGGTTCAATCCCTATAGCGCCCACCATTTCCTGTCCGTGCATTCTCATTCGGGCTCCGTCTGTGCGAGACACCGGAAACGCGGTGGCCTCCGCGCAACAGGGGCCGAAAAGCGGACCGCGCGGCAGCACATTTCGGTTGCCGCCTTTCGCGAATTATGGCCTGTCTGCCGCGGGGCGGGTTGCCGGGGGCGCGCGGCCAGCCTGAAGCTATTGAATAACCGAGGGTTTTCGATGCACTTGCGAGTCGCTGCCGCCTCCATCGCGCTCTCACTTCTTGGTGCCGCCACCGCCGCGCAAGCGCAGCATCTGGGCGATCCGGACGGCCGTTACTCGGGCGGTCAGCTCGGCACCAAGCGCTACGAATTCCTCGGCGGCATGTCGTATGTCGGTGCGATCAAGCGCGAGACGGTTACGGCGCCGGCCGGCCAAGCGCCCGGCACCATCATCGTGAACACGACCGAGCGCCGCCTCTATCTCGTCCAGGACAACGGCACGGCCCTGAAATACGGCATCGGCGTCGGCCGTGTTGGCTTCACCTGGGCGGGCACGACGAAGGTCGTCGCCAAGAAGGAATGGCCGGACTGGACGCCGCCTTCGCAGATGCTCAAGCGCCGCCCCGATCTTCCCCGCTTCATGAAAGGCGGGCCGGAAAACCCGCTCGGCGCGCGCGCGATGTATCTCGGCTCCACGCTCTACCGCATTCACGGATCGAACGAGCCCTGGACGATCGGCACGGCGGTGTCGTCGGGCTGCATCCGCATGCGCAACGAGGA